>NZ_WXYH01000389.1:516004-523465 GCF_009872365.1 Rhodococcus sp. T7 | reverse complement strand
TGGCGTCCCACCTCGACATCCCTCCTGGCTCTCCTAGAACCATTGTCCGGGGTGTCCACTCAAAGGGTGCAGCCTCAAGGTGGCGGTCCTGGGGTGGCTGGCGGAACATCACTCGTCCAGGAGGCCTAGCTGACGGCGTGCACGTGGGTGGGACTACGCGCTGACCCGCCGAACCCGGGACCGACATCTTGGCCCGCACGATCGTCGCGCGGGGGCTGCATGACGAGTGCCGGCACGGATGCACTGAACTCGCGCTGATGCTGGTCGACGGACGGAAAGCGACCGACGCTGATGGTGGTGCGGTCGGCGCCGCGATGCCGACGGGTGGGCCCGAGAGAGGGTGCTCGCCTCGTTCGGTCACGATTGTCGATCTGACATTGGGATAGCGCGGCGACGTACGGGCTGACGCCAGCTGATCGGAGTGAGCTCCCGCGGTTTCTCGGCCGGCGCGCGCCCCACTGTTGTCGCGAGGGGTGGCCGTCCCGGTGCCTGTTGCTCATCGCGGTGTTGTGTCGAGTTTTCTCCACTCGTGTGTACGGTGCCGCAGTCGGTTTCGGGTGAACCGTGTGTGAGTGCGGTGCGGAAGAGAATGATGCCGGCTGGGGGTGACCACACTCCGAATGCGGTGGCACGGCCACGACGGTGTTCTCCGGGCTGCTGGGGATGTGGCCGGCGGGCGGACTTCGCGAGGTAAGGTTCGGTGCCGCTGTGGCCCGAGTCCGGGAGGCGCTGCACCGCCGGAATTGCGGCACAGTCTTCGGTGAGAAGGCGGTGGGCCGTCAGGCGCACACCACACCCTGCTCGGCATCGTGAACACCGAATTCGACAATATCGACAACTTCAATGCCGCAGTTGCCGACGCGATTTCGGGATTTCGGTGGAGAATGGTCCCTGTCGGGTTGAGTCGTGCTCGTCCTGCATGAAGCTCGGTGCGATGTGATTTGAGCTCGACGAGGATCGTGTGTGGTCTGCCCACATGGACAATGTCTTGAGACGTTGAATTGTTAGTTCGGTGAGCTTCCTCCTTTGCGGGACGAGCCTGCCGTTACTGTGTGCGTTCGACGATTGCCCTGACGTAGAAGGAGAGCACGATGGCGGTATCACCGAGAATTTCCCAAGGTTCGGCGAAGGGGACAACCAAGGAGATCCGCGAGTGGGCGATCGGCGAGGGTCGCGAAGTGTCACCCCGCGGCCGGATCTCGGCCGAGATCGTGCAAGCTTTCCGTGACGCTCAGGCGACGAAGGCTCAGGCAAAAGCGGCGCCGGCGAAGAAGGCGGCCGCGAAGAAGATAGTCGAGGGGAAGGCTCCCGCGAAGAAAACGGCCGCCAAGAAGTCTCCGGCGAAGACGACCGGGCCGAAGAAGACGGCTGTGAAGAAGGCGACTGTGAGGAAGTCGCCGGCGAAGACGGCAGGGGCGAAGTCGACGGCCGCGGAGAAGATTGTCGCCACGAAGGTACCGGCGGTGGACAAGGCTCCGGCGGTGACGACGACCAAGGATATTCGCGAGTGGGCGATCGGAGAGGGTCGCGAAGTGTCTCCCCGCGGCCGGATTTCGGCCGAGATCGAGCAAGCTTTCCATGACGCTCAGGCAACGAAGGCTCAGGCAAAAACGGTGCCGGCGAAGACGACAGGGCAGAAGACGACAGGGCAGAAGACGACAGGGCAGAAGACGACAGGGCAGAAGACGGCTGCGAAGAAGACGGCTGCCAAGAAGACGGCCGTGGAGAAGGTCGTCGAGAAGGAGGCTCCGGTGAAGGGAGCGGCGGCGGGTACGGCTCCGGCGAAGACGGCCGCGGAGAAGGCTCCGGCGAAGAAGGCGTCTGCGGGGAAGTCGCCGGCGAAGACGGCTGGGGCGAAGTCGACGGCCGCGGAGAAGATTGCTGCCACGAAGGTTCCGGCGGTGGGCAAGGCTCCGGCGGTGTCGACGATCAAGGATACTCGCGAGTGGGCGATCGGAGAGGGTCGCGAAGTGTCTCCCCGCGGCCGGATTTCGGCCGAGATCGAGCAAGCTTTCCATGACGCTCAGGCAACGAAGGCTCAGGCAAAAACGCTGCCGGCGAAGAAGACGGCCACGAAGAAGGCTCCGGCGAAGAAGGCAGCCGTGGAGAAGGTCGTCGAGAAGGAGGCTCCGGTGGATGGAGCGGCGGCGGGCACGGCTCCGGCTAAGAAGACGGCCAAGGAGATTCGCGAGTGGGCGATCGGGGAGGGCCGTGAAGTGTCCTTCCGTGGTCGGATTTCGGCCGCAATCGTGCGTGCCTTCCATGAGGCTGCGGCAAAGTTGCCGGCTGTGGGCGGCTGAACCGAGTGGTGTCCACTCTTGAGCGTGACCCACCGACTCCGGGTTGCCGGGTTCTCTCAATCCGACGGACGTTCAGTAGCCGAACCCTTGCCTGTCTCTTCGAAGCCAGGCTCACCGAAGATGAGCGCGCCGGTGTCACAGCCATGAACGCGGGCGGACGATCGGTGCGGCTGGTACGGGAGGTTGCTCACGAGCGCTGGTCGACAGTGTGCACCGAGGGGCCGATGGGAGTTCCGCTGGCACCTGCTGGGTGAGCGTCGGTGCCGAGAACTGTCGCCCCGTTTGGCGGGCGGGTGCTGTCTGGTCGGGTCTGTCGTAGGTGGATGCCAGAATGGGCGGCATGAGTTCTTGTGGATGGCGACGCCCGCTTCGGCGGGCGAGGGATGCGGTGCAGCAATCGCCGCCCCGGTCCGTCCTCATTCGAGGGTAGCGGGCCGGGGCGCATGAGCGCTGAAAGGCACCGCCTTGTCCCGTACCGAAGCACATTCTCCTGTCTGGGTTCGTCTTCACCGTGGCGAACTTTCCGTTGAACCGTGGCACGCCGACTGCCATGACGTCTGCGACCTCCCTGACCGGTATCAGGGAGGTCGGGCCTGGTTGTCCGCAACGAACTGCGTCTGGGCACTCGCGTACACGGGCACCGGGATTTGCTCGTGCTCGCTGTGCCACGACGGTGAGGGTCATGCTCGTGATCTCCGTCGCGAGCGTCGCCGTACTGTCCGTCGCCTCGCGGAGGGGCGTCGCCGGTGGGATGCCGGTGACACCACACCCTTCGACGACATTGTTGTCCCGCATCGCAGGCGGGAATGGTGGAAGTGACCAGTAGGCGCCGTGACCTCCGCAGGTATTGATGCAGGAACAGACGCGGCCCGGCGGGTCTTGTATCGGTGCAACCGTGCTGGACCCGGTCGGCTCTCGCCGGTGACGGTGCCCTATCCCGTGGCTATAACCCTAAGGGATTATTTGTATTGGCTCGCAGCGGTTTCGAGGACATGGCCGACACGAGTTCGCACCCCGAGACTGTGCGACGGTGCGGCGCGCCAATGACGCCGAGTGTGCTGACTGGGTTGCCGCTCGCAGGGTCGCCTCGACGGGGCACGCTGGGAGGGGCCGGTCTGTTCGCCCCTGGTTGGGCGCGGCACTTCTCGTCGAGGCGTGCGGCGACCTGTGATGAGCCGGATCACCGGGTGGACCGCGGCGGGACTGTCTTCGCGGATCTCGGTCGATTTCGAGTCTCCGCGGGCGGCCGCACGACGGCATCGAGACCCACGCCGCGAACCGATGCTTCCCCCGCGGCGCCGGAGTACCTCAGGTTGGCAATGCAGTCGTTGCCGGACCCAGTGGGGAGGGTTCGCGGACGTGGAGGGTCTCTTTCGTGGTCTCGGCGCGGGTCAGCTCCCGAAGATGGTTCCGAGTGACCCGGTGCCGGGCAGGGTGGGTGGTGTGGTGGTCGGCGGGTCGGTGGGCGCCGATGTGTTGGAGACGACGGAGACGGTGTCGGATTGGCTGGTGACGTAGGCGTCGGCGCTGTTGGGTGTGACGGCGATGAGTTGGCCGTTCTCGGTGATGGGAACGGTGGCGGTGACGGTTCGAGTGGCGGTGTCTATGACGGTGACTGCGTTGGTGGGGGTGCTGTGGGCGATGTAGGCGGTGTGTCCGTCGGGTGCGACGTCGATGCCGCCGGCGGCTGCCGCAACGGGAATGGTTGCGGTGACACTCCGGGTTGCGGTGTCGATGATGGACGCCGATCCAGTGCTGAACCCGTCCACCCCGGTGACACACAGCGTGGAACCGTTGTCGGTGATGTCGATATCAAGTGGTGATCCGGAGGCAGGGATTCGGGCAGTCACCGCGGCGGTGGGGATGTCGACGACATCGATCGCGTTGCCGGAACTGTCGGTGACGTAGGCGGTTCGACTGTCGGGGGAGACGGCGAGGAACATTGTCGTTCCTCCCAGTGCGAGTGTGCTGCTCACGGTGTTGGTTGCCGTGTCGATGATTGTGAGGTGGCCGTCGAACTGGCTGGCGACGAGAACCTTGGTCCCGTCAGGGGTGATGGTGACGCCGAGTGGGCCGTCGCCGACGGGGATCGTTGCGGTGACGGCGAAAGTGGTTGTGTCGATGACGGAGACGGTGTCGTCCCCGTTGCTGCCGGCGTACACGGTCTGGCCGTTGGGGGAGACGGTGACGCCGACGGGGAAGTTCCCGACCGCGAGGGTGTTGAGGACGGTTTTGGTGGCGGTGTCGATGACTGACAACTGCCCGGCCGCGCCGTCGTCGCCGTGGGTGACGTAGGCCCGTGAGCCGTCCGGGGAGATGGCGATGCCTTCTGCCAGCCCGTTGACCGGGATCGTCGCCGTGACCGCATAGGAGTCGGTCGGAGCCGACCAGACTGTGGGCGCGCAGAGCACGGTCGCAGTGGTGCCGACGGTCGCGCACAAGGCCACGCGCACAAGCGTCCGCGTGGCCTTGTGCCGGAGCAGGGATCGATACGCCGTCATGGGTCCCCCTCGAGTTCCTCGCCCGCCCGATCGCTGACCCGGATCGAGCGTGACGCTACTTCCTTCGCGCCACGTGTTCGCTGCTGGGTGCGCTGACACGCCGACCGGACACGGGCGGCGAGAAGGACGGTGCACCTGTGTCATTCACGCGATATACAACTCGGTACCTCGCGTAGACCGACGTTCATCGGTGAATGGAAGGCGCAGTGATCTACCGTTCGAGTGGTTGCGCGTCCGCTATTGCGGATACGTTGTGACGACGCAGCGGTGGCGCCGTACACTCGCCGCATGACAACGGCCCCAGATCCATTCGCGACGCTGACGATGGATGGTGAGCAGTTCGAAGATGGTCGCCTTCCGGTGCGTGCTTTAGCGGAGCTGCAACGGTACGTCGCCATCGTCCTGCGTGCAGCTGAGCTGAAGTGGCTGGATGCAAACCCCGGGAAGGAACTTCCCGAGGACTTTCACGACTCATTCGAGCTGACGATTGCTGAGGTCAGACCCGGCAGTGCTACCTCGGTGCTTGAAAGACCTCAGACTTCCGTTTACGACTCGTACTACGAGGAGGGACGGCTCGATTTTGAGGCTGCCTTGAATGAGGTCCTGAACGATCAATCGCCTGACCTATGGCATCCACTGGTGGCAACAGAAGAATTTGGCGAATTCGGCTCGTCGCTTGACGATGGGGAATTTATGTCAGTCCCGGTCGCCAATGATTCTAATTCCTCGCTCAGAGTAACCCCGTCCTCGTATCAGAATAAAATACGCACCGCACATAAGGCTGCGACGAGCGTGAGTCTACCGCCGACTCTGGCGATCGAACGCAGAAAAGAGTCGGGATGGGTGGTAGCCCGACTGGTTGCGTTGAATGGACTTGAATCCAAATTCACTCTTCTGCTTGACGGCAGGGAGGTGAATGGAAAGTTCAAAGAACCCGAAATATTCGACGATATGAAGGCGGTCCTTGGAACGAGCGAAAAGTCGCCCGTGGTGAGGATTTTCGGGCGACTGAGCTTTGTTGGTGAGGATATCTCCAGGATTCTCGAAGCAACCAAAGTTCAGGTGCTTGAGGTGGATGGCGAGCCGTGGTCTGGCCGGTTCATCGAGCTTGCGCAACTATCCGAGGGCTGGAACGACGAGGCGCGAAGCAGCGAAGCTGTTGCTTTTTCTGCGATCGATGGTGCACGCGAAATATTGCGTCACGTCGCGAAGATAGGCCGCGAGATTCCTGGGATCTATCCATCAGAGGATGGCGGAGTGAGTTTGGAATGGGCATCGCCCCAAAGGGTGATTACGATCGAAGTGTCGCCGGACGGCGTCTATGAGATGAACAGATACTCTCGCGACGGCGAATCCTCTGCCGTTGAGCCAACAGAGAATCTTGACGGGGTCAAGAAGTTCATTGATGATACGGATGTGGAGGCGGTTCGTGGCTGAGGATTTTTCTCCCCTAATCGAGGGTGAGTTCATAATCGATCCAGGCGACACCGTTGCGGATGATGAACTCCTCTATCGCCAGATCCCCGCACATCTCTGGGATGCGAAAAAGGCGCTGCCGGGAGTTGGAGCGTTCGGCCCGCTGGACGCAGACCGAGGCGCACCGTCCTTTTCCCGCAGCTCCATCGTGACTGCCGCTCAGAGTTTCGAATGGCACAACGGGAACGCACCAAGCACTTCATTGTCTGTATGGGCGTGTTCGGTTGCTGAAGTGGCTAAGGCGGGCACGCGAGCCATCGACGACAGGGATGCCCCTCTCGAAGCGGGAAAGAAGCGGGCACCTGGTCACGCATACATCGACTATCGACATCTCGAAAAGAGTGAGAAGAAGCAGGTTCGAGCGCACTTGCTGATGTGCGCTCTCGACCGTGAGCAGCGTCATCCCTAGGTTTCTGCTTGATCCGCACTGGCGCTCCTAGCGGATTTCCTTGTTTGCGCTCGTTCGTAGATTTCCTCGGTATGCCGGAAGACTTGCGGGATCGGACACCCCTCGGGTGGAGATCAGCTGATCCCCGCGGCGAAGGTGTTTGCTGTGCACACCGGCGAGCCGCAGCTGCGCGCCGGGCTTCTGCACCTTCCAACCCGTCGTCGACGGCGGCGCCTGCCCCTGGGCGCTGAACTGCCAGGGCTGCGACAAATTCGTCCTGTCCGGGGCGGACCCGCTGTATTGGAGGCGTAAACGCGAGCAATGGGGACAACTCGCCGAGGGCGCCCCCGACGATGCGACCGCTAATTACCCGTACCAGCACTTCGCGCCTACTGCCCGCGCCATCGACGGACTCGAGAACGCCCTGGCAGGGCTCGGCCTGCTCGACCAGGCTCTCGCGCTGGACCTGCGCAAACCCCAGGACTACTTCCACCGCGTCTGGTCCACCGCCTTCCGCGCCACCGACCTCACCAACACCGCGATCGCCGACAACGACGAAACCGAGGGAGAAGCCTGCGCATGAGCAGTAGCCAAGCCCCATCCCAGATTCGCACCGCCGCCGCGACGCCCAAGCCGCCGTCGACCGCGTCCACCTTGCCATCACCCGGCTACACCGAGAACGAACCCCGGTGACCACCGCCGCAGTCGCCCGCCGCGCGGGCTTCTCTGAACTAAGGATTATGGTGCGTTTGTGAGGTTTTCGGACGTTGCGTGTTCGGCACGCCGAGGTTGACGG
>NZ_WXYH01000389.1:507886-515994 GCF_009872365.1 Rhodococcus sp. T7 | reverse complement strand
CGGCATCGTCGCCGACCTGATGGGCATGCACGCCGCCGTCTGGGCGGCCGCCGCCGTCAGCGGCGCCTGCGCCCTCGCCGTCGCCGCCCGCATGTACGAAACCCACCCCAAACCCATCCGCACCAGCACGCAGCGTGCGCCGAAGCGTTGATCGCCTCACCCGGAAAATGCGCCTCGGGTCAGCCCCCGAGTGCCGTCCGCGCTAGTTCGGCTGTGCCGGTGATGCTTCCAGACGCTGCTGGAGGGTAGCCAGATTGCTCGGCATCTCCTTACGGGCCTGTGGGCGCGGCCGCGGCTGGGACCACGCCCGTGTGGAGGACCTGGAGGACGGGGAAGACTGGCGGCTGCGCGGGCGGGGCAACGTTCGGCGGATCGGCGGGGCGAAGTGGGTTCGGGAACTGGCGGCGCTGCGCATGCTCTACGAATGGGCCGCTGCCCGGGGGCATGTGGCGGCCATTCCGGTGCGGTTGCGGGCGGTGCGCACGCGCGACGGGGCGCCGGTGCAGGTTGCGGAGTTGGCACCCACGGATGCGCGTTCGTCGAACGTGAAGTGGTTGATCCCCAGGGCTTTCCGGCTGTGTCGGGACGTCGGTTTGCGCGGGTACGGCGCGGACGGCCACCCGGATGGCTCGGGGCGGGGCCGCAACGACGGGCGGGACGCGGCGTTCGCGGAGGTGTTGTTCGCCAGCGGGTTGCGGCGTCGTGAGGCCGGCACGCTGCTCACGGTGGAGCTGCGGACACGTCAACTCCCGATCACGGTTCGAACGGCCGATTCCGGCCGTCTCTTGGCGGCGTAGTAGGTGCTCGGCGCGATCGCGGCATCGGTATCTTTCAATGTGTCGCAGATCGGCTGGACGCCGTGTTCACCTTTGAACTGGTCGATGAACTCGACCTTCACCTGTGGTGGCGGTCCATTGACGCGAAGAAGGCCGAAGCCTGCGTGAGGGTCGAGTTCGCTCGGCGTAGCACTGTGACTTCGCGTTCGAGTTCGGCGAGTCGGGATGCATCGTCACTCGTGGTCCCCGGACGCAGGCCCTCGTCGATCTCGGCGCGTTTGACCCACGTCCGCATCGGGGTGAACCCCGAGTTGGTCAGCGACGCGCTTGTAGGCGCCGGCCAGTGGTCTCGGGGTCTTTGCGAGCGTCGATAGCCATCCGGGTGGCGCGTTCGCGCAGCTCGTCGCGGTACTTCCGTGTGCGACCATGTGGATCATCCTCCCGGGTCTTGGATGTCTCCATCAAACAGGGCGGAGCACTTTTGTGTCCGGTCCGCATGCTGGGCGGGAGTCACAGGGTAATGGTGGTGGTGGCGTCCACCGCGTACTCGGGTTGGTTCGACATCGCCTTCATGGTGAGGTTGAACGTGTAGATTCCCGTTGCCGGCTCGTCGATCACGAAGACCAGCCACTGATGGTCGACCGGGCTGGTATCGCTGATCGAACTAGTGGCCCAGGGGCTGCGGGAGTCGGCTTTTACGGACTTGCCGTTCGGGGAGGTGAGGGTGAAATTGGCGATAGTGACGCCGTAGCCGAACCGGGCGCATTCTTCGGTGCAGGTCAGGGACACTTCGGTCCACAGCTCGTACTTGTTCTGTTCTCCGGCCTGGTAGCTCGGCCAGAGGAACGCCTTGCTCAGCTCGATCCGAACTTTGTCGCTGAATGTTTGTCCCACCGGAATGCCCCGCGGCTTCAGGCTTTCGACATCTGCGTCGGCGGCGAAGGGGAGCCGGGTCGTGTTGCTGTCCGGCTCGCCGTAGACCAGCACCAACGAGTCCAGGATCTCCTCGAGGTCGGCGGATTCGTCCGTGCTCGTCAGCGAAGCCGTCGCGGTTCCCGTTCCTTTCCCGAATCCCGCTATGTTCGGGTTGTCAAAGGTGGCCTCCACCACCTCTCCCCCGTCCACCTCGAGGTAGCCCGTGTCGGGCGCGGTGTTCTTCACGCCGACCAGGTTTTCGTAGGACAGCGCGAGGTCCACCGTCGTCCCACCGCCCTCGGGTGTCGCCGTCACGTCGTCGACGGTGATCTTGAACCCGCCGTACCAGCCCGTTTTGTCGACTGCGCGCTCGACGGCATGACCGGATGCGGCGTCCGTCGTCGCTGCCCTGGTCACGCCGACGCTCTTGGTCGTCGTGGGTGCCTCCGGGCTCGTGGTGGCGGAGGGGCTGTCCAGCACGGCCGTACCCGCATCCTCGCGCCCGCATCCAGTCACCGCCAGAATGCCTACTGCGATCGCAGATGCAATCTTCCATGACAGTGTCACGATCTTTCCTTTCCGAGAGGGAGGTGCCGGCGGAACAGTTGCCAACCGGCATCTATCGACTTGCTGACTTGTGGGGAATCCCCCGTAAGGTCCTGGAAATCCTGAAATGTGTTGCCTCAAACGAGATCCGTTTCGACGGGCTGCGACCGGCGACCGTCGAATCGACACACAAGAAGCATCACCCGATAGATATGGGTGCCGTCACTCGAGCCGAAGGCATCGTTTCCACAGCCGTCAGGGATTCCGCGCCGATCAACGCGTATAACCCTCGCCCGAACAGGAACGGGGTCTTCGAAAGTCTGGTGGAACAGGTCCAGCTCGGCGCGGTCACTGTCACATACGGGCAATCGAATTCCCTGTTGATATCGCCGAGACGGCAGCCCGGAACCAACTACGGTGGGGCATGTGCCTGCTGAGCCCGCCGGTATCCTGAGCGATCCCGTTGCCGGTCCCGCGCCGAGACGCGCACTCCACCCAACAGTCTGGAAACCGATCGCGTACCGGGTACAGCGCCTTCGCGCCACCGGTTTCGGAGACGCCGCGAGAAAAGGACGGAGCGAGTCCCATTGATGCGCTGCCGGTGCGGGGGTGAGAGCTCGGCACCGAGGTAATGCTCTCCCGGGCACCACGGCCGGGCGGCTCCTCCGGCGATGCCTTTACCCGCTCCCTCCCGCTGCGGCACCCTCCCCCACAGACAAAACGCCCAATTCATGTCAGTCCCACCGCCGCCGTGGACGTGGTGATGCGGACGAGGACCAGATGGTTGCTGCTGCGAGGCCTGCCAGGATCCGCCGTGCCACCTGCGGGAATTGTTCCCGGACCGGATCAGGCTCGCAGCTGAGCAACCTCCAGTTCCAGCTCGACGAGCCGGCGGTGCAGCGCCTGGATACTGGCCATGCACACACCGTTGGCGTCGACCATGTTGATCCGGCGGTCCGTGGAGCCGAGCCCGAAGGCGGCCGCGAAATCCTGGGCCATCGGGCCCATGTGCCGAACCGAGTGGTGGTCGAACCCGTAGGTCCAGATGCTCACCGGCAGTGCGACGACGCGTTCGAGCACCTCGTTGACGCCGACCGGTTCGGGCCGGGTACTGCTCACCCCGCGTCGCCGGGTCAGTGCGGAATACAGCCACATCACCGGGTGCCGGGAACGGCCGGCCAAGCGGGCACTCAGACGCCCCCTGCCGGTGTCGATCCACCGGCCGGGGGCCTCTGGAAGCGCTGCGACGCTGGGTTCCCGATGTGATTGGCCCTGTGTGCGCTGAGCACGTGCGTTGTTGTCCATGATGTCGGAGACCTGAGTCACAGCCTGCTCACACTCAATCAGTGAGCGGCGTGACGTCGTGCTTGATGGTTGCGTCGCTGGGAATGCCCAGCAGCCAGAAGATGTACGAGACGATCCATGGCATGATGATTCTCCTTGATAGTTGTTCCGCTAACCCCTGATTGGGGATCCGGGTTCGGTTGGACACCTATAACTTTGAGGCACCACCGCACCGAAATCCATCATCATCAGGGGGGAAAACACTCACCCTTCGGTGAGCACCGATCTTCTCGACGGTATGATTTCCGGTCGATCACTCGATCAGTCTCGTAGACAACGTATTCCCGTCGACCACAACGTCGGAAGGGGGTGATTGCACGTCTTCGACGTCATGCTTGGCATCCGCAGGACCAACCGGAGGGTGCTTCCGCGATATGCGTCTCCGGTGTCACAGAGCCAGGTGGCTCGCGGGCGTGGACGTCGTCCGGCGCCGCTTGCTGCCGGACTTCGGTGAGCAGGAACGCCACACTTCGTGCACCGCCACCTCGTCGTCGGTCAGCGGGCGGCCGGGTTCGATCGCCGACCGTACCGGTGCGGACGCACCGCTCGCCGTCGGTGCGCGCGGGTGTGGGACCACGACGCCGTAAGTCCGCACCGATGCCGCTGCCGCCTCGATTACCTCCGGAAGTACCGCACTGCAACCGGGCCGACGCCCCGACACGTTATTGCCGACCGCTTCACCGTCTGGGCCACGTTCACTGGGCAGGCGACCGCCGGCCCGACCGGCACCTATCCGACCGCGATCTCCCCACCCGCAGAGCCGCCAACAGGCTCGAATCGCCGCGGTTCGCGAACAATGTGACAGCGCCTGAGAAGTGCATTTTCGCTCGCAATTCTCCTACGCGGTTACACATTTCATCGTCTGTACCGGCTCGGTTGCGCCAGCATGGCACGGTACCCGCAGCAGAGCGCCAGACGAACCGTGACGGCGACAGCGTCTCCACCTCGCGCAACGCGCCGTAGACATCGGACGGGGTGGCGCCGCCGACGTTCGCTCTCCCCGACCAGCTGCTCTGCGGTTGAGCAGCACCACTCACCTATCTGTTCGTCGGGCGGCCCGCCGATAGCGGCGCCGGCGGCCCACACGCGACGCGCCGATAGCTGCGGCAAGCCCCGCTGCCGCCGCGAGCGACACCGTCACCACCAACGTGGTGACGGTGGGCTGGCGACCCAGCAGAACCCAGACGGCGCCGACGACGGAGACAGCCAGGGCGGCCGCGCTCACCGGCACACCGATCGTTCCGGAGATGCGGCGTCGACCGCGCCGCAGCGACCGCAGGAAGGACTCCAGGTAGGCAATCGAAAACAGGAACACGGCGGCGACGCCGACGGCGACCGCGGTCGTCGTGGCAGGCTGCGTGGTATCGACCGGGAACCGCCAGGTGTCGGTGACCTGACCGGCTTGCATCAGCGAGAGCTCACCGGTGAACTCGCCGGCCGCAACGTATCCTCCGCCGAGCGGGGGCAAGGTCGCCACCGCGCCGTCAGGGGCCGGAAGAAGCGGCGCGCTCTGCGTCTTCACCTCCCGATCCAGCACACCGAGCGTCACGAATGCAGTGTCCGCGGGCACGGGCCCGGCTATGGCCACCGTCAACGGCTCGGTCAGATCGACGACGGGTTCTGCCACCGCCGGATCGATTCCCGCGATGCTCACCCTTCCCGGTGGCGGTGTCTGACCGTCGACCGGTGCGCCCAGGCCGAGGAGGGCAACGCCGATCGCGGCGACGGCGAGGCCGGCAGCGATGAGCAGCGGTACCCGCGCCGGCGGGATCTCCACCACCGTCCGCACCGGCACCAGGTCGGTGTCGGACACGTCGGCGAGACGCACTCCCGCGGTGTGCACGGTGATCGACGGACGAACGACGGGTGGCGGGGGTTCGGTGGCGCGAGGCTCTCCGGACTCGGTGCGCGGCGGTCGTTGCGTCGCCGTCGGTTCGGTCGTCGGTGGTGGTGTTGCGAACGGTTCCGACTCTTGGGCCGACGATTTCGCCAGTGGTCGTGTCACCGGCAGGGAGGGATGCTCCCCCTGCCCTCCCTCGGTGAGCGTGGGCGACGGCGCAATTCCGATGCCCGCCGCCGTGACGATGGTGTCGGCGCCCATCACCGGTATTCCCTCCGCGGCCAGCCACCCCGGGCCCCATCGGCCGGTGGAGGCCCCGGCCAGCGCGATCCCGAAGTCCTCTGCCGTGGGATACCGATCGGCCGGATCGGTGGCGAGCCCCCGCATCACCACCTCGGCGATCGGGTCCGGAACCATCGGCGCAACATCGAGCAGCTGTATCGGCGAGTCGAATGCGTGCTGGAACAACTGCGCCATCGCATCCCCCGCCTCCGGGAACGGCAGCGCGCCGGCCAGGAGCTCGTAGAGCATCGTCGACAGCGCATAGACGTCGGTCGCCGGTGAGAGTTCTCGGCCGCGGGCCTGCTCGGGTGCAATGTAGGACGGTGTGCCGAGAACATCGCCGGCGCGCGTCGCCAGCGTCTCGTCGCCCCCGACCACCTTGGCGATACCGAAATCCGTCACCTTGACCGCCCCCGACGCGGCGAACATCAGGTTCTCGGGCTTCACATCACGGTGCAGAATCCCCCGATCGTGCGCGGCCTTGAGGCCCGCGGCGCAGGCGAGCGCGACGGCGACCGCGGAATGCGCATTGAAGCCGACACGGGTGAACGTGCTCCACACCGTTCCGCCGGGGAGCAGCTCCATGACCAGCAGACAGAGGCCGTCGTGCTCGACAAAGTCATAGACAGGGACCACATGCGGGTGGTCGAGAGAGGCCAGCAACCTGCCCTCGGCGGTAAACCGACGGCGAACATTGGGATCGGCGGCGAACGAGGGTGGTAGCTGTTTGATCGCAACCGGACGCCCGAGCGCCCGATGTTTGCCGGACAGCACCACACCCCATCCGCCCCGGCCGAGTTCCCCGCCGATCTCGTAGGCGGGAAGCGACTCACTGACCAAGTCGGTGTCGGTGCTCATCAGAGTGCCTCAGCGCTCGTCGTGGTCGGTGAGGGTTCGCCGGGTGACCGGAACTGTCCGCTGGGTGGCGGGTGGCTGCGCCGACTGCGAGTCGTCTCTCACGTCATCGGGCAGATACTCCTCGTCCAGGATGTCCTCGTCGTCGTCCTCGTCGTCCTCCGCGGGTGTCGGTGTGAGGTAGCCCAGGATGAAGAACCCGACCGCGAATGCCGCAGCAACCGTGATCCACCGTTCCGTGGTCGGCACCCAGACCCGCGCGACCGACAGGGTGAAGACGAGCACCAATCCGAGTCCGATGCCCGGCGTCAACAGGCGCAGCCCGCGCCGCCACCGGTTCAGCGGTAGCCGTCCCCTCCCGATCGCGAGCGCGACATCGACGATCGCCAACACGGTCAAAATCGCCAAGGCCAGGCCGAACAGGCCGTAGACAGATACAACGGAGCCTCGCACATCGGTGACCGTCGGCAGATCCGCGATGGTCGCGCCGCTGTCGTCGATCACGGCCACATTGCCGTTGATCAGGCCGGTGGCCTGACCGTCCAACCCCGTCAGGTCGAGCACATAGGTGACGGTCTCCGTCGCCCCGGTCTCCACCGTAAGCGCCACCGAGGTGTGATACGCGAAGAAACTCAGTCCGAGGACATTCCCGGAGAGGTGTATCGCACCGACGTTGAGGGGATCGGTCGAGTCGTTGGTGATCGTGACGCTCACGTCCGCAGAACCCTGCGGGTCGAGACGAACGGGGTGTTCTTGATCGGCTGTCGCGATGTCCTGACCGTTGATCGTCGCGGACATCAGCACAGGTTGCGCCGCGGCCGCGGGTGCTGCGGAAAGTCCCAGGGAGCCGAGCACCACGGCCAGCATCGCAATCCATCGGAGTCTCATCTGTCCTCCTCGGTTGTGGAGGGTACGGGCAGCAGACGCCGCCGGTAGATCAGCAGACCCATCAGCAGAAAGAACACGATGATCACCAGTGTCGAGGTGGACCCACTGGCCTGGCTCACGAGTACCACGTCGAACGCCGCAGTGAGTACTGGTCCGCAGTCGGCCTCCACCTGGTAGCGACCGACGCTGGCCGGCCCCGCCGCGAGCGGGGCCTCAAACGCCCCGGCACCGTCCGCCACGACCTGCCCCGCCGATTCACCGCCCACCGACATCCCGACAAGCGACCCGGACGGGCAACCCTGGCCCATCGCCGTCAACTCGCCACCCGGCTCGACAACCGGGCTGCTGAGCTGCAGTCCCTGCTCAGGCTCCTCCACCGGGGCGGATGGAGGAGCGTCACCGTTCGCCGGGAGCGGCAGCGACGCCGGCGGCGCCGGGAGCAACGGCGGGTCCGGTGCCGGCGACCCGGGCGTTGTTCCAACCTCTCCAGGTCCACCGTCCTCGGGTGGTGTTCCTCCGCCAATCTGCGGTGGCGGGCACAGCTCCGGCACCTCCGGACACGACGGCTCCGGCTCAATGATCGGCGGCGGGCACAGCTCCGGCACCTCCGGACACGACGGCTCCGGCTCAATGATCGGCGGCGGGCACAGCTCCGGCACCTC
>NZ_WXYH01000389.1:503115-507876 GCF_009872365.1 Rhodococcus sp. T7 | reverse complement strand
ACCGGTAGCGCTGAACCCTGGGCGGCCGCGCTGCACCCGACGACATCTCGGTCAAGCCCCAGCGCGACCCAGCCCAAAAACTCATTTCGACACGATCACGGAAGTCCCAGCTTCAGAGCGACCCCTGCGCCACCCGACCCTGCCGGTGGTGCGGTCTACCGCGTTGACGCCGTCGCCGGATCGTCCCGTCGCCGCCCCTCGCGGCCAGCACCGTCTCGAGCTCGCGTACCCGCAGGCCCGACAACTCGTCGAACGAGTGTGCCCAGCACCCCACCCGAGCGGAGTGCGTCCACGGTGTCCGGTTCGTCGTCGACGAATGCCGACAACCACTACCCCACGGCCCGACAGTGACCGACCTTGACCGCGACGGCAGGCCGGACATCATTGCGGGAGCGGCACAACAACGCACGACCGGACGGAAATCCGTTGTCCCCGAGCCATATCCGAGCCTGCTCCGCACAGGAGACGGGCCGGGTCGTGGAATACACCACCACCAGACCCAGACCGCCCGCCGCCTCCACCAGATCTCGGCCCGATTCCACGACCGCCGCCTGCCCGACCTGGTCGAAGAACCGCTGCCACGCCTGCCGGCGGCCCCCTTCCGACTCGCCCGTCAGCAGGTGGGTGAAGGCCGACAGGTCCGCCAGACCGCCGTTGATGTCGAACACCACCCGCTCGCTGCCGCTCACCTCCCCGACCCCAGCCACGTCGCCGGCCGAGACCCGGCGCCACGCCCACCGGCACGACTCCGGCACACCCCCCACCCGTGGTCACCAGTGAGCCCCCAGAGAGCACGACAACCATGTTCCACGCACCACATGCTCGCCAACCCCCTGTTCCGAGGACCGCACAGCCGACAAGGACGGATGGTCGAATCCGACGACCGCAACACCCCACCCAGAAAGTGACGTGTCCTGCGTCACAAAATCCGAATCGTCGGGTCGAACTTCCTACACTCGTCCTCGCACCGGCCCTCCCCCGCATTCGAGCCGGTGCCGCGACCCCGCCAACCGACCCCCAGTGGCTGGCGGGGTTCGCTCACCCCGATCCGACCCGCAACGTCGCCGGTTGTGAAGTCCTCGTCGGCCGATCACCAGGAACTTTGGCAACCGTGTCGATGAGGGTGACGAGATACGCGGCTACGTGTACGCGATCGGGTTCGATGACGGGTGGTTCACGCTTGGGTTGCTCCCCTCGGCTCATGGAACAGCTGATCCGGAATGCGAAGAACCGCCACCGCTTCCATGGCGGTGTGCGGTCACCCGTATGTGGGTATCGATCCCTCACCTGCGCCCGGAGCGATCGGAACAACGACTGTTCAGCCGACCTCCTGCGCGGCTTCGGCGAACAGCGTTCCCTGCGCGGTCAACACCGAGCCCTGCGAGGAGCTGTCCGGATCCAGTGGGAGGACGATCTCGTCTTCCGCCCGAAGGTCACCGCAGTTCGCGTTCTCGAAGGACAGGACATGGCCGTATCGCCGACCTCTTCCTCACGACGCGGTCCGCTCCGAATCAGCTGCGGACCGATCACGACACCGACGCGCAGATATCTGCCGCCGGCATGGGCTGGATCAGGGTCCGAGCGCCGCGTTGTGCGGGGTGAGAATCGCACCCAACAGGTAGTGACCGTCGGCGGAGTCGAGGGCGACCACCCCTCCGACGGCGGTGACCGCGGGGGGAGAGTGTGTGGCCGGGTCCTCGGCCAGCATCCAGGAGAGGGTGTTCTCGTCGTGCCGCGGCCGGAACTGCACACCATCGGCCTCGGGGTTCGCGGCGAGGATCGCGGCAACCCACCGGCGGGTGTGCAGATACCCGGAGGGGTCGCACTTGGACAACCAGACGCCGGCGTTGATCCGCGAGGCCCCGGTCCCGGTCAGATCCACGACCGTCACCGTGCGGGTGGTCCGCAGTTCACCCAGGACCCGGCCGGCGATCTTCGCCCGCGGGATCAACCGCGGGGACTGATCGACCGGCAGATTGCGGCAGAGTGTCTCGGCGACCGCCGCTGCCGGACAGTCACCGAGATACAGGTATCCGTAGGAGCCGTCGAGACTGTCGAACCGGCCTCCGACCCGGGCCCTCGGCCGGGCCGTGGGGTTCAACTCCGCGGCGCCGCGGGTGGCGCTGTGGATGCGCCACAGTGAGGTATCGGCGGGGATCGTGGTGAGCAGGGCAGCAGGTAGCGGGGTGGGTGGATCCGGGTAGGACACGGTCGGTTCAGTCCTGCGTCAGGTCGTCGGCCATGTCCCGCAGATCCTGCTCATACCCGCCGTCGACGGCCAACGCGGCCGGGGATCGGGGGTCATCGGCGAAGTCGGTCGGGTTCAGCCACCAGGACGCCGCACCCCACGGGTCGTCCTTCGCGCCGAGGGCCCGGTTGATCTCGGCGACGATCGGGCGGACCTGCCGGCGTTCGGCGTCGAACTGAAAGGCGGGGTAGAGCTTGTGCCCCGATACCGGCAGCGCGATCACCGTGCCGGCCGCCGACAGGCGGCTGGCGGTATTGCGGCTGGTCGCCGACTTCCCCAGGACACGGCTGACGGCGGTGGAGTCGAGCATCTCGTGCTTCTCGACGATCGAGTTCAGCACCGACGCGACGATCCGCGTGCGGGCCACCGCCGCGGCAGCCGGGTTGGCAACCGCACGCTCCTGCTGACGCGCCAGCGCCGGGCTCATCGACAGCAACGCCGTCACATCGTCCCGGACCGGACGCAGGGCAGGGCGGCGGGAGAACTCCTCCACCAGCAACTCGACCAGGTCCGGATCCGACAAGGCATGGATCGAGTCGCGGGCCCGATCACGGTCGACGAGCATGTCCACCACCTCCACATGTGCCAACAGTGTACCGCGTACCATCCGTGTCAGGATAGAGGGTTTGAAGGATGCAGTACAGCGCCCTCACGCCGTTACTTAACCTCCCCATCAACCAGTCCGGCACCGTTCGCCCGATGACACCGTGCTGAAATGAATCGTCTCGCACGATCGACGTGGTCACCCGACGCGGTTCCAATGACGACAAAAGCAACACGGTTCGCGGTTGCCCACCTCGAGATGCCGCAGTCGGGTCACCAGCCCGGTCGCCATGGCTTCCAGGCAATGGCCCCGTCGATGATCACATTCCCCCCACCGACAATGACTGCGTCACAGCGGTTTCGAGCCGAAGATTCGATCCGATGCGCACCAGATCGGACAATTCGTTCGGGTGGAATCGGCTCAGCTGCCCCGGCTTTGCCCGAAGCTTCTCGGGCAGCAACTGCTCCAGCGAGCCGTCGATGGCGCCGCCGCGGGGAGGCGCGGAGTATTGAACTCGTCTGCATCCAGGTGTAGCCACGCCTACGGGTGCTCCCCCACCAGGTGCGCTTGGGCGACCGATTTGCCGGCGTCGGTGGGCGAACCGTCAGGATCGCGACCCGATCCCGGTCGACCTGAGTACGTGAGGTGCGTTGATCTTGGCGGAAGTACCGACGGTCATTGATCGTGGTGTGCGTGGCGTCGATTGTCCGCCGGCCACCCGGGGTGGGCAGCGAGGCGAGGAATGCACGCCGGTCAAATTCGTGGGTCGGCATAGATCATCTACGGGGCATGAGCGATCCCCTTTCGGGGCAGGCACTGGCCGGCCCTCCTGCGGTGTGTCCGGCGCAGATCACCTCGGGATGGTTCCGCATGCAGAGCTCTCGAGTTTCCTCCTCTGCGTGTCGCACCCGTGCACGCCAGAGACTGGGTTGCGATGATCATCTGATGCGTTTCTCGCCGTTGTTTCCCGTTCTCGTCGCCGCATCCTCGCCCTGACGGGTGCGGCAACGACCCGCCACCGGCGCCGACCCCGTCTTCCTCGCCTCCGATGAGTCGCGCTACGTGACCGGCCTGGCGATGACGGTCGACGGCGGGATCAGCATCTCCTGACCTGGTCCCTAATAATGCTTGCTGTTATCTTTTTAGATAAATAGACCACATCTAGGCGCCCGGGTGACGAGGCGTCTCCCGCCCAATCAGGAGCACCCATGACAACCCCACTCCTCGGCCGCGCGATCATCATCGGCGGCAGCATCGGCGGCACCCTGGCCGCAGCCGCGATCGCCGATCACTTCCGCGAGGTGGTGCTGCTCGAGCGTGACGAGCTACCCACCGAGCCGGTCTTCCGCAAGGGCGTGCCACAGGGCGCCCACTTCCACGCGCTCTTGGCCGCGGGCCGGGCCGCGATGGATTCTCTGCTTCCCGGCTTCTCCGATCACGCGTTCGAGATGGGCGCGGTGCGACTCGACTCCGCACAGGACGTGATGCGCCTGGATCGGGTCGGCTGGTCGCCTCGGTTCGAGTCGGGCCTCGAGTTCCTGATGGCGAGTCGGCCGTTGATCGAGAAGGCGCTTCGCGACAAGGCTGCCGAACTCGACGGCGTGCAGTACCGCTCAGGCGTCGAGGTGGCCGGACTGCTCGGCGCCGACGGCCGGGTCACGGGGGTGCGCACCACCAACGGGGAGGAGCTGCCCGCCGATCTGGTGATCGACGCCAGCGGTCGCTTCTCCGAGTCTCCGACGTGGCTGCAGGCGCTCGGTTACCCCACTCCCCGGGAGGAAGTCGTCAACGCGCACTGGGGCTACTCCTCCACCTTCCTGGAGGTGCCCGAGGACTGGGACCCGGGCTTCCAGGCACTCGCGCTCACCGCGTTCGGGGACGGCGCCCTGACTCCCGAATCGGCGTCCCGGGCAATGGCGATGTGGGTCGTCGAGGGCGAGCGCCGCTGGATCCTGACCGCTCAGGGCTC
>NZ_WXYH01000389.1:499709-503015 GCF_009872365.1 Rhodococcus sp. T7 | reverse complement strand
CCCGAATCGGCGTCCCGGGCAATGGCGATGTGGGTCGTCGAGGGCGAGCGCCGCTGGATCCTGACCGCTCAGGGCTCCGCCGGTGACCACCCGCCCCGGACCGAGGAGAAGCTGCGCGACTTCATCTCGAGCATCGGCGTGCCCGAACTGGACAAGGCGCTGTCGCAGGTGACGTTCCCCGAGAAGATCTCGATGTGGCGCGATACCCGCAGCCGGCTTCGCGACTTCGCCGGCCAGCCGGAGCGGCCCGAATGCTTTCTCGCCCTCGGTGACGCCTGGATGGGCTTCAACCCCGTCTACGGGCAGGGAATGACTGCCGCCGCACTGGAGGCCTCGGACCTGCGCACCGAGCTGGCCGCTCACCTGACCGAGCGCACCGATGAGCTGACCGGACTGGCGGGGCGGTACTACGCCAAGGCCGATGCCCTGATCAAGTACTGCTGGACCTCGTCGAACACCCTCGACCACCGCATTCCCGGTGTGGAGTACACGATCGACGGCGTCGCTCAGGAGGTCGATCCGACCTCGTCGGACTTCTCCGACCGGCTCGCCGCCTACATGGCGCTCGACCCGGAGCGCTACGTCCGGTACCGCGAGACCACCCAGCTGCTGCGCTCTCCCGAGTGGCTGGCCGACGCCGAGATCGTCGACGCCGTACGCGAGCGCTGGGAGGAGCTGGGCAAGGCAGTCGTTCCACGCTGAACGGGGGGTTGAGTCGACACCTGAAATCCGAGAACCTCGCCCCATCGGCAGAACCTCACGGAAGGCGACGGGCGTGGACCCAGTGCCTGCGGCTCGGGTGGACGAACCGCAGGCCCCGGTCCCCGCTCCCCGCATCAACGACAGGGAGACCGGGCATGACATCTCGACGAGACGGATTTGGGGTATCGACGCCACCGAACGCACCAATGTCTGCGCGACGTCGGACTGTTTGCGCCCTACTTCATGAGCAACAAGCTCCACATCGCGTCAGACATCGAACCAACGACAGCCGGAACGGCCCCCGGCCCTTGTCCACGGGGAGGACTCACCAACTCGGCCACCGCGTTCGTGTCCGTTTCCTACATGTCAACGGCACCTGAAACTGACCGTTTCCGGCAAATGCCCACACCGCGATTTGGGTGGAGTCCGTTACGTGTCAACCGCAGTTACGGCCGCCCAGTGAGAGGAATACCTGGGCTATGTCGAGGGCCGTGTGGTCGCAATACCAGGATCCGGCGCAGGAATGGGGCGCGAGCTAGCTCTGCGGGCTCGCTCGAGCCGGGGCACAACTTGCGGTACCGAGCTCGTCGATGTCTCACCGTGGTTGCCTTCTGCGGGGACCGCCTGCAACGCCACCACAAGCATTGCTCTCGAGTCCGCCGTGTTCCGGCTAGTAGGACCAGGCGACCTGCTCCCCACCCCCGCGACCTCAATTTCGGTCATGGACGTGACCGAACGGCAGCACATCGAAGTAGTGCGTGGACACTTGATCCAGCAATACCACCACCGCTTCGACGACTACCGAATTCGAAACTCCGTACACCTGCTCGTCGAATGCTCAGCGACCCACGCACTCGATCAATCCATCCCATCACTCCATCCACCACCTACCGAGCACCGGCGTCTGCGCTCGGGACGGGTTTTCCGTGGCCTCCTCGCAATGTCGCGACCGGGTGTTCGAGCCTGGAAGAGCTGGACCATCATCGCGAGCGCCCGCTTTGCAGTGCAAAAGCGTGACAGCCGGTTTCTCGGAAGATACTGCGGGAGCATTTCTATACAGCACTAACCCACAGATATCAGCGGAGTTGTACCCACAGCCCAATAGGAACAACGAATCTGTGGGCTGGTGGTCCATTGGAATGCTGGTGGCAGACCAATAACGTCCAGTGTGACCGGGATTACATTTTAGTAGAGGAGTCCAAGTGGAACAGATTGCCCACTTCACCACCTTGGCCCGACGAATCGCAGAACTGCTGCCCGAACCACCATCACCGGATGATCCCTTCGGTTATCTCGCATGGGAAGAACTCGTGCTCACGGCGGCGGGGCGCCTCGGCCTACAGGCCCGCCTCCACCTTCGCATCCTCTCCTGTCGGCGAGCCGGCACACCGGACTCCCACCGCGTCACTTGGCAGGATCTGATCCGCCTCGCCTCGCTGGTCGAGTTCGGAGCAACACCGGCCGCGGCTCAGCAACTACTCGACGACATCGTGCACCGCATCACTGCATCAGAACCGCTGGGTGTTGCCGTTCGCGCCGACCACGGCTATATGAGATCGGCAGCTGGGCACTCACTCCGTACCCATTGCCACCCACGTGTGACGGATTCGGGCACGGCGACGCGGCCGCACTGTCGCGAAGATCTTCGTTCCGCTCCGGCGGTACGCTCGTGGAGCTAGCTCTAGGGGTGAGTACTCGGAGAATGACAAGACTCGACAACGACGGCGCCTCGTCCGACACCGATCAGCGGTCCGCAGTTCGAACACTCGTGGCCACCGTCTACGCCGCAACGAACGCCCGCAGCGTCGACATCGCAGAAGAAATGATCACGCGCACGATCTCCGAGATCGACGAAGTCACCACCGACCTCCACCTCGTACAACTTCTCACCGCGTGCGCGGAGGCCGCAACGTCACTGAGCCTGGCGATGCTCGAACACGACCGCGACACCGAGCCGATGCCGACCGCAATGTCCGAGTACGCCCGCGTACTCGCTCAACGTGGCCTTCCCATCACCGTTCTCGACCGCGGCTACCGACTGACACACAACACGATTTTGCGCTGGTGCCTGGAACAACTCGAGACACTCGGCACCGATCCGGCCGTCGTCGCGCAGGCTGCGGTGGAGATCATGACGCGACTGTCCACTCAGATCGACGGCCTCTACGAACAGATGCTCGACACCTACGAACTCGAATACGAGACGTGGCTCCGCCACCGCAGTACCGCCCGGTCCGCTCGGATCGGCGACCTCCTCGACGGCCGCCCCGTCGACGTGACGGCCGCCGAGTCCACCCTCGGATATCAACTCGACCAATTCCACCTGGGCCTCATCGCGTGGATCGAACCCGGCGGCACTGCCCACGACCTCCCCGCCTTCGAGCGTGCGGTCACCGCACTCGCCGAGCACCTCGACTGCCACGAACGGCCGTTGTTCGAACCCCGTGACGAACGCACCGTGTGGGCATGGCTCCCGCTCGGCGGTAACGCGCACGCCGACGTGTCGGGATGGACCACGGCGGTCGAGAAGTGGGACCAACCGATCACGGTCGCTCTGGGCGCCCCGCAGCACGGGGTGGCCGGGTTCGTCCGCACCCACCGTCA
>NZ_WXYH01000389.1:491082-499699 GCF_009872365.1 Rhodococcus sp. T7 | reverse complement strand
TTGACGCCGCTCCTCGCCCTCCTCGACACCATCCTCGACGCCCTCGAACGCGTCGTCGGACTGTAGAACCCACCCCCGACCCCACACATCCGCCGAACCGCCACCCGCGCCGCGAGAAAGGACCCTCCCCGTGACCATCACCGCCCCCGGCTGCACCCGCACCGCCCACCCGGAAGAGCGACCGATCTCGCGGCTGCGCACCGGGGCGACGATCGGATGTGCGGCCGCGGCATCGGCGGCCGCCCCGGCGGTGCTGGTGACCGGGTCGGCGACCATCGGCGCCCTGACCGCGTTCACGACCCTCACCGCCGTCGCCGCGGCGACCGTGATGATCTGACCGCAACCCTTCTCCGGCGCAATCGCATTCATCGACCTGCCGACAGGACTCCGATACATGCGCATCACGACGACCGAGGCAATAACCAATCCCCGCACCGCATCCCGTGGCGGGTCGATCAGCACCGAGGAGATCAGGGCCCGCATCGAGGCGATGCTCGCCGACGATCGCGACGACCCGCAGCACCCCACGCGCTGAACCCCCGCAACCGACCCCCATCGGCATACCCGAAAGGACACCGACATGAACAACAAGGCGCAGTTGCTGCTGTTGCTCGCCGGAGCCGTCGGCGGCACCGCCGTCCTGCAGGCCGTTCTCGGGCGGACCGGGACACGCCGCACCCGCGGAGCACCCTTCCACCCGAACGGCTGACACCGACATGGGGCGGTCACCCGGCCGCGGGCAGCGGCGTCGAATCGTGCAGCTTGTCGCCAAGGGTTGTGGGCAGGGTGGTAGGGGCTCGTCGGCACGATGTCGCCGCCGCCATGTACGGGGAATCCTTCGCGCACAGCGTCTCGGCCAAGCCCTCGCGCGCACCGTCGCCGTGGCGGATCAGGATCACTGTCCCCTCCCTCCAAGGCGCGTGATACCGCCTTGATTGAACCCGGCCGCAGTGGGTATGCGGGCAGTGCCCCGCGCCAGTCTCACACCTGGGCCGCCGCGCCGCGCGGTGTCGATCGCCTGACGATCACCTCACCCGCACCCGGCGACCGAGCGAGCGGCGGTGACACCGACGTAGCGACACAGCAGGATCGATCTCATGACCACACACACGCACCTCACCACCGACCACGAGGAAATCCGTCGGTGGACCCAGGCCCATCACGGCGCCCCCGCCCGGGTCCCCCACACCACCGGCGGCGACGTGCTCCGAATCGACGTGCACGGAGTCGACTCGGGTCTCGAACACCTCTCCTGGACGGAATGGTTCGCCGCCTTCGACCGGCAGGGCCTGGCCCTCAGTTATCCGGATCCGCACCTACCGGGTGGGATCAGCGCCTGGTTCGAACTCGTACCCCGACCCCGCACCACCGGCCGCCCGTAGCCCCCACCAGGGCGCGGCCCGTAGTGATCGCGGCGCACACCCCTGCCGTTTCCCGACAAACCGATGGTGTCGATGAGCATGGGTCGGAGGGCGGCGGTCGTGAACGCGCGTGCGGAATCGGTGGGGCCGTTGGCCGGAGCGGATCTGGGCGCCGCCGACGAGATCTTCCGCCTCGCGTTCGGGACCTTCCTCGGCGTCCCCCGACCCGGCGTCGACATTCGGCACGATCGAAACCGGCACCGACAGACATCGACGTCGAGGCGTCCGGCCGGGACACACCACCAAACCAGAACGCCCAGCTCACCGCTTCGGGGTGGAGCCACTTCGAGCCGTCACACCTCACGAGTAGGGGTCGGCTTGGGGGCCAACTCGAGCCCCGACAAGGTGGGGGCCAGATCGAGGGTTCCGGCCCACTTTCTGTGATGATCCATTGTGTCCGCGTGTCGCTCCGACGAGACGTCGAATCCGCGCAAGATGATCAAGAAAGCCGGGGAGCGGGTCCACACCACGGACCAAAACGCCCACGACGGCCATCGCGGCGAGCCCCCAGAGGACACGGGCGAGGGCAGTGCGTCCTTGCACCAGGCCGGCCGAGCCGCCGACGACCAGCAGGGCGCCGATCCAGAGAATCCACATCGCGATCAGGCCTTCCTGATGGCGGCACAGCGGTCGGACATGGACTGATGAACAGTCGCGTGTGCCCCGCATGTCGGCGCTACGGCGTCGAGGCCGATCAGTTCGAGGAACTACAGGGCTCTGGTGCCGTCGGGAGATCGAGGCCATCGGGTCGGGGACCGGTTCGGTCCGGGCGGTGTCACATGCTGTCGAAGATGCGATGTTCGGGGACACCGGCGGACTGCGCCGCGGTGACGGCGTCGAGGAGGTCGTCGGTCAGTTGCTCGAAGGTGGCGGATCGGACCCGCTCCGGGGGCCGGTCGCTCGGGTGAGTGGTCAGGAAACTGTCCAGCAGGGCGCAGGTGTCGCGGACCCGCTCGAGCGCCCGGCGTTGCTCGTCGTTCACCGGCCGTCCGGCCGGCGGCCGACGACCCGCGTCGGCTCTTCGTGCGGTGCCCGGGGCGGGCAGGCGTGGTCGACCGCCGTCAGCAGGTTCTGGGTGAGGCGGTGGTAGGTGGTGAGCCACCGGTCGTCGACGGGTTCGTCGCGCAGATACGCCGTCAGGGCCGCGGTGTTGTCGCCGGTATCCAACCAGCGGCGCAGGTCGGTGGTGCGGTCCTGGACGCGGCGCAACAAGGTGGGGGGTGAAACGGGCATCGGGTCTCCTCCGGTTCGGACTTCCCTTCGGCGAGAATGGATTCGACGTTGCCCGCGGGTTTCCCGGCAACGCGTGCTTCCGCCAGGCCATTGTGACCGATGCCGGTGCCCGGTGCCGGTGTTTCCGGGTACCGGGCCATCGGCAGGCCACGCGGCCGCGAGCACACGGTCACCGATCCGGTCGTGGCTCGAACGGCACCGGTGGACAGTCCGCCCGGATCCGCTGTGCCCCAACCACTCCTGGCATCTGGGTCTCACGGGCGTGACGTTCGCCCGTCCGAGCGGGGCTTCGGCACCGCCCGCGCCCCGCATCGTGAGGGCGGAAGAAATACCAGGGAATGGAGGCGGATTGCGGCGGCCATGCGGTGAGACGAGCGACAAATCCGCAGGTCGCAAAGTTTCCGGAAATGACATCGGCGACGAGACCGTATGGTTCGAATTCGAATTCGTGGCCAAATCGCATCCGCGATGGCCATTCGTATTGGCGGTCGGCGATCTGCCCACCGTCAAAGTCGCCGGTGTCGCGGCGGCGGAGCGCCGTGGTGGTGATCTCGTAGGTGAGCAGTTGTCGTCCGGCGGTGGATCGAGGATCGGGACGAGGGCCCCGATCCCGGTCTGCAGCACCCGCCGGAGCCCGGCGACGCCGTAGCGGTGCGGTGCGGGGCGCCGGCGATCTGCCCGAACGCCAGCCGCAAACCGTCACTGATCTGCTCGATCAGGACATCGGCACACCTACGCGAGCTTGTGTGTGGCTGCCGGTATCTCACCACTGCACATTTCGCGGTTGGGTTGGTGCGGCGGCACCGAGTCCGGCGGCGCCGCGATCCCGGCGCCGGGGGGAGACCTCGGGCGGTGTTGGCGTCTTCGTGCCCAATCAGGCATCCGACGTCGGGTCACCGAGTCCACCATCACCATCGGCAGCATCATCGCCGAGAACGGCGTACTCGGCGATGCGTCCGCACCCGCGGCGCGCGGGCTGCGGGCGCGGCTCAGCCTTGGAAGCCAGACTTCGCCCCGGACCCACACGTCCTTCGTCTCAACCTGATGATCGCCCAGGCCTGACACAGAACGACGACCAGCAGGAGGCCGAGAACGGCCAGCGGCCACGCCGCCAGGGTGCCGTGGCCCGGAACTGTATCGAGTTGATGGATGTAGATGTCCCCCGCGATGTTGCTCCCGTCGAAGATGCAAGTCCATTCGGGATCTCGTCCTGGCAGGACCCTGGGCTCGACGCCACAGGTGAATCCCGCCTCACGAAGCAGATCACGCACGATCTCGGGATGTTCGGTCCAGATGTCAGGCAACTTCCTTCCCCTTATCTGTGTTGAGGACCCCCGTAAAGGTCAGAGTCCGTATGGTCAATTTCTCGTTGTTGGCGCGTCGTCACCCCTGCTTGGCCCGCGTCAACGCGTTCGAGATTGCCTTCCCGCCGACGCCACCTTGTCCGCCGCGAACCCCAACCACGGCCGGCGATGCGGGGTGTCAACCAGCTGGAATGCGAAGCTGTCCTCGGTGTCGGGGAAGCGGAACGCGAGAGCCTGCGCGTCCAACAGGGCGAACCACTGGTTCCAGGAGATGTGCGCGAGACCCGATCCCGGGCCCAGCCCGGTGAAGTCGATCCGCAGCACTGCCGCCGCCGCCTCGGGGTGGGTCGGGGGGTTCGACAGTATCGCCGGCGCCCCGTGATGGTGCTGGATCCAGCAGCGGATCAATTCGTGATCGGTGCTGGGCTCGAGGTGATTCTTGTGTGTGGTCATGACGGCTGCTCTTCCGGTGAGATTCGCGGTACCCGGCATCGCCACGGTCGCGAACCCTCGGTGTGTTCTCTAACGGTCGCCGGGTGTCGTCCTTCATTCTGCTCCGCGGCCACCGTGGATCGGCCACGTCGGTGGGAGGTAGTCGAATCCCGTCCCGGGATGTCCTGGTTCGTCACCCGGCGGGTGTGCCCAGTGTGCGACCGCCGCCGGCGGGGTATGCGGTGAACATGGGGCCGGACGTTGTCGGTGGTGTGGCCCAACCGGAGGCGCGGTTGGCCGGTCATCTGGTGCAGTTACTCGGGGACAAAGACATGTCGGGGCTGTCGGTGGAGGTGGCGCCGCTGGTTCGGGCGCCGGGACCGGGGTCGCCGGCCGGGGTGTTGTACACGGGGGTGCTGCGGTGGCTGGTCGGCGCGATCGCCGAGGTGGTCGTCGCCCGGTTGGGTGTCCCGGAGGAGGGGGAGTCGTTCGAGTTCAGGGTGCGCAGCACCCACGGGCGGCGGTTGGGGGTGGACGAGTTGCCCGACTCCGGGGGCCGGGTGTTGCGGTCGGTGAATGCGTTGCTCGCCGACGACCGGCCCGCGGCCCGGGCGCAGCTCGCGGCGGCGGCACGGGAACCGGATCCGGTGGTGCGGGCCGAAACTTTGGTCGCGGCGTTGGTGTGGGTGGATGCGCTGCTCGATGCGCGGACACCGGCGTTTCCGGATCCGCCGCCCCGCTGACCACCCGCGACGGGGTTATCCCGCCCGCGGATCGGATGCCGGTCGCGTGTGCGGTGGCCGTTGCCGGTGTGGTGCCGGTGGGGGGTCGGGTATCCGATGCCGGCGGAGGCTGTCGGACATCACACGTTGCCACCAGAGGTCGAGGGGGCTGGGGTCCGGCCATCGGATCGGATCGTCGTCCGGATCTGCTCCGGGTTGTGGTGCGGTCCGGTCCTCTCCGGTAGGGCACACTGTGCACGCCTTTCGGTCGCGGCGCCCGCCGCGCGGGGCACACTCCCCCTGGTGGTGGACGCTACCCCCCGTTCCGGGACGGCATCAGCATTTCCTCCTGGGCCTTCGGGGCCGGCATCTGGTGACCACCGGGCTCGGCGCCGGGTAGCTGTTGAGCGTCTCTGCATATGACGACCACGGGGCCACCAACCGTCACCCGTGATGCAGATGGGTTCCGGGCAGAGGGCCGATCGTCTGCATCGTCACCGTGCCGAGGAACGAGAACAGCCGTGATGAGCGATGCCGGATCGGGCGGACACGACCGTGCGGTGACGGCGGCGACGTCGTTCGTCGTCCGGCGTGACGGCGTGCCGTGAGAAGCGCTGCTACCAACACGAACCGGCCCCTGGTGCGATTGGATGTAGTCGTCGACACTGGTCCCACCATGAGCGGAGTCATCGGCTGTGATCGTCATACGCCGGCCCGAGGAGGCCGACACCTTCCTCGACGCCGGCACCATGCGATGCCCGCAGTGCCGGGGCACGGTGGCCAGGTGGGGACACGGGCGTGCCCGCACCGTCCGCGAGACGACCCTGACCGTGCGCCCACAAGGGTGCGCTGCCGCGACTGCGGCGCCACGCACATCCTGTTGCCCACCGCCCTGCAGGTGCGCCGGGCCGACACCGCCGAGGTGATCGGGAATGCGTTGGCCCACAAGGCGAAAGGCCTGGGGTTCCGGAGGATCGCCGAGCGGATGGGCCGCCCGGAATCGACCGTGCGCCGCTGGCTACGTCGCACTACCGGTGAGCATGTGCAGTGGCTACATCGCCGGGGTACCGAGCGGCTGGGCCTCGTCGCCCGCGAGGCGTTCTGCACCATCCGGTACGTCGGGAATCCGCTCGGGGACGCACTGTGCGTCCTGTCGGCGGCCGCGGTCGAGGATCGTCGCCGCTTCGGGTTCCCCGATCCACCGTGGGACCTGATCGGGATCTACACACAGGGACGTCTGCTGTCCCCACCCCGCAGCGGCTGACAAAACTGTCCCGTCCGGTCTTGCCGTGCCCGGGTACGTCCGTCATCGTGCCGATCGGCGGCGTTCACAATGACGCACAGCAGTCACCGTGCCGACGGGCCCGTCAGCCTGCCGACGAACGGCGACACCTGCGTCTGCAAATTCCGTGACGCCATCGTCTGCATTCTCAGCGACGGCCAACAACCGGCCGAAGCGGTCATCCCCGCTACCCTTTTCGGGTATGGGGATCACCTTCCACGGGCCGAGTCCGTGGCCGCACATCACCCGCGCCATCCGCACGCGCGGACCTCGGCATGGCGCGATCGCCTACCTCGGAGAGGACGCGCCCACTCTGCTGCCGCTGCGTGCCGGGGACGTCCTCGTCGTCAACGCCTCGAGGGCCGCGGTGCGCGCACACGCGACCTCCCCGGCCGCGCTCGCGCACTACGTGGACGCCGGGGTGCGGGTGCTGTCGTCACCGAATCTGCACGCCAATGTGATTGTCACCGATCGGCGGGCGGTCATCGGTTCCGCCAACGCCTCCCACAGCTCCACCATCGCCGATGAGGCCGTGGTCATCACCGAGGACCCCGACATTGTCGCCGCCGTGCGGAAGTTCATCGACGGTATCGAGGAGATCACCGAGGTCGACCAGGTGTTTCTCGACAACGCCACCGCTATCTGGCAGATCGGCCGCGCCGTCCCCCTGCCCGGGATCGGCGGCCGCAACCGTGCCGAACCCGACTTCCTCCCCACCCCGGTAACCCGGATGTTCCTGTGGCACATCACCGACTACCAACCCGGCGCCGCGGAGGAACACGAGCGGGCGGCCCACACCAGCCGCCACCGTACGTCTGCGGGGCCGGCGGCGACGTACCAGCTCGAATGGTTCCGCATCGACACCCCCGGCGGCCGCGGGCAGCTCCAGCGCGGTGACGTCCTGCTCCAGGTCACCGCCGACAACGAATGGCTCTACCCGCCCGCGGTCGTGGACTCCGATCCGATCGCGATCCCGCACACCCGCCGAGCGGTGGCGTACCAACTGCGCACCCGAATTGACCTGGAGCCGATCGCGGTGACCGACGCAGAAGTATGGCTTGCCGACGTCGGGCACCCTAATCCCCGGCTGCGCACCGACCACCGCATCGTCTCAGCCAGCCTGCGAGCCGCGGTGCTCCGACTCTGGAACCTCTGAACCGAGAACCGATCCGGACGTTTCCAGGCTTGACCTGTGAATACGCCATGTCCATGAGGGTGACGGCGTACCGACATCGCCGTGGCACAGGCTGGAGTGATCAGGCCAGCGCTAGGACGCGGGAGCGCGCTTTCCTCCACCGGGGGACGGGCCCAGGCCCTCGGCGTGCCGGTGCGCGAGCGCGAAAGGTCTCTTCACGCTGGTGATCAGACTTGTGAGTTCCACCGGCTCTCGCACCTGCCAAGTTGCAACCCAACACGTGTCGACTTCCGTGACAGATCGTCAAATAGGTTGACATACTTGGGGTAATGACTATCCGGGCAACGCTTGACGGCTTTCACAAAGGATGTGATTTCGATGCGGGCAAACCGGTCCTCAGCCTCACCTCTGCAGCTCTACGCTGCGTTTCGCCGCCATCACCCCCGAATCGTGGTGCCCGTCGACTATGTCACCGAATGCGGTTTTCGACTGGGACTTTGGCAGGACCGCCAGCGGGTTGCCCGTATGCTCGGCACCCTTCCGCCCCAACGCATTGCGCAACTCGATGCGATCGGGTTCGTGTGGAGTGATGACGATCTTCCACTTCCTGCCGTGTCACCGGCCGACGGCAAGCGGCGACGGATGCTTTCCGAAATTGCCGCCTACCGCGAAGAGCACGGCGACGCACTCGTTCCCGCGAACTATGTCACTGCCGACGGTGAACAGGTAGGCCAGTGGCTCTACCAGGCGGTGAAGAAGTGGCGAGCCAACGCATTGCCCGACGACGAGAGGCGTCCACTTGCGGCCCTCGGGGTCTCCCCCGGACCACGCCCACGGGGGCCGCGAATGTCAGCACAGCCTGTGGGATAAACATCCCACCCTCTTGTCTATGGAGGCAATGGGCGCGCTCGCCCCTCTATCCGGCGGACAGCGGTAGTTGACCCGCTGGGTGGGCAGACCGCTGTCCCCGGCCTGCCACGCCCACGGCGAGGTGAGGAGCACGGTGTCGATCTAGGGTGTGTCTCCCAATGATTTGTGGTGTTGTGCTGCAGACTCTTCGGTGTGGCAGACGTTGTTGATCGGTTTGA
>NZ_WXYH01000389.1:482421-491072 GCF_009872365.1 Rhodococcus sp. T7 | reverse complement strand
ATCGGAAATCTCGTTGGCACGCAACACGGGGACAGTCTCGAGCATCCAACCGCCAATATTTGGCAGACACGCTCTAGGACGATCGGTGAGCAGAACCGCGAGAATATCTGCCTGATCGCCAGGACGTCCCTGCTGACTGGAACACCACCGCGTTCTCCACGTGGAGCCTGTCCACGCTCACCGAGCATCTGATCGCCAGGAAGGCGGTGCCGGCGATCAATCGGGAAACGCTGCGCCGGATCCCGCGCGGCAAGGTCACCTGGCAGGCCACCACCACCACGTGGAAGGCGTCCACTGATCCGGACTTTGTTGCCAGATTCACGCGATCTTGGACCTGTACGACAATTCACCGGAAGATGGGCGGGTGGTCTGCGTCGACGAGTTCGGCCCTCTGAACCCGAAGCCCAGCAAGGACAAGTTGCTGGCGCACACCGCCAACGCGCGACGTATTTCCGCCACGACGGTGTGATGCACATGCTCGCCGCACTCGCCTTGCCCAGCGGCAGAATGTATTACCGCATCCGGCCACGCAAACGCTCCCGCGAGTTCCTCCACCAGCTCAAGGCGATGCGGTCCCGCTGGCCCGGGGAAAAGCTGTATGTGGTGCTCGACAACTTCTCCCCGCACCGACACCCCTCGGTCGGCGACTGGCCCGCATCCAATGACGTGGAGTTGGTGTTCCTACCCACGTACGGGTCGTGGCTGAACTGGATCGAGTCCGAGTTCGCGGCGCTGCGGTACTTCGCGTTGAACGGGACCGACCATCGCAATCACGCCGAACAGAACTCCGCGATCGCCACCTACATGCGGTGGCGCGATGCTCACGTCGAACCGAAGATCACGTTCGCACCAGACTCACCGATCCGTTCGTGGACCGAGTACCCGGCCAAGGTTGCCTGACAAGTCACTACCGCCCCATAAATCGTGGGGTACGTCGCTCCACGAAGGACCGGGGACCCTCCGCCGCATCCTCGCTGGCGAAGACGCGCGCGGCCAGTTCGGCCTCGATCATGAACGGACGCTCCATCGCGGCCGCCTTCATGACGATCTCCTTGGTCGCCCGGACGGCGAGCGGTCCCGAGGCGCAGATCCTCTCGGCGACACGCAACGCCTCCACCTGCAGGTCAGCAGCCGGGACCACCCGATTGACCAAACCGGCCTGAGCCGCGCGGTGTGCGTCGATCGGACTACCCATGAGCAGCAACTCCATCGCGATCGCCCAGGGAATCTGGTGCGCGAGCCGCGTCACCGTTCCTTGGGCACCAACCAGGCCGAGCGTGGCCTCGGGGGTCCGGAAGGTGGCGTGCTCCGCGGCGATCCGGACATCGGTACCCAGCAGGAGTTCCATCCCACCCGCGATGCAGGCACCGTTCACCGCTGCGATGATCGGCGTGTACACCTCCGAGAGGATCCGCTTGGAGGGATCGGGGATGACCGCGCTCAGGTCCCCGGTGGTCAGCGTCGGAATGAGTTCCCTGAGGTCACCCCCGGCGCAGAATACGTCTGCGCCCGCCCCGGTCAACACTGCAACTCGGATATTGTCGTCGGCCTCGATCTCGTCGAAGACCTCCCGCAAACGCTGAAACATCGCGGCCGTGATCGCGTTGCCCACCGATGGCCGGTTGAGCGTCACCACACAGATCCCATCGGATCGATCGACAAGAATCGGCTCGGATCCGACATCACTACTGTTCATTCGCTGAACCTCACTGACTGATTGAAGGAGCGGTCACTTCCGGACGTCCGCGTACCGCTGTCGAACGAGCGCAGCCGCGTCGATCGTGAGGACGCGTGTCGACCCCATGTCGATCGCACCGTGCCACCGGACCACTGCCCGGCCGTCCGACCGTAGCCGAACCTCGAGCGGCACCATGGAGCCCGTCAACGTGTCGCCGGCTCAAGCCGGCGAACTCAAGCGCATCTCGCGAAAGCCCAGTCCGGCCATCATTTCCGTGGCACCGAGCACTGCCCGGAACTGAAGGACCTGGAGATCGCCAGCACGTGCGCGCCACTGGCCACCAGGCCACCGAATTCCGATACTGCAGCAACCTCTCTGTCGAGGTGAAACGGGAACGGATCCCACTTGCTCGCGAACTCGATGATCTCGTCCCCACTCAGGTACCAGGATCCCAGTCCGATCCGCTGACCGACCACGAAGTCCTCGGCAAAGATCGTGGGTCCGCCGACGTGACTCGGGGTGCATACTCACCGAACCGACCCGACCCGCACTCTATGCATTCTTGTAGAGCGCATCGATGATCGTGGCGTATTTGTTCACGACGGCACCTCGCTTGAGCTTGAGTGTCGGCGTGAGCTCGTCACCACCCGGGACCCAGTCCTGCTCGAGCACTCGGTACCGTTTGATCTGTTCCGGGCGAGACAGATTGGCGTTGGCTGCGGCAACGGCTGCATCGAGTTCTGCCACCACCTCGGGATGGTGAATCAGCTCGGCAACGCGGTGCGCGGACAGGCCCTTTCCGACTGCGAATCGCCGAAGCTCCTCTGGGTCCAGGACCAGGAGTGCCACGTTGTACGGGCGCCGGTCCCCCACGGCAACCGCGTGATTGACGAGGCGAGTCGCTCTGGTGAGTTCACTCTGGATGAGGGTCGGCGACATGTTCTTGCCGGCCGCATTGATGATGATGTCCTTCTTGCGGTCGACGATGCGCAGGTACCCGTCCTCCTCGATCTGTGCGACGTCGCCGGTGTGGAGCCACCCGTCGGCATCGATCGCCTCAGCGGTGCGCTCGGGCATCCCGCGGTAGCCACTCATAACGTTGGCACCCTTGAAGAGGATCTCACCGTCGTCGGCGAGTCGCACCGTGACACCGTCGAGCGGCGGCCCGACGGTTCCGAATCTAACCCGCGACGGCGGGTTCGCGGTGCAGACTGCCGAGGACTCACTCATCCCGAATGCCTCGCCGACCGGAACCCCGATGGCATGGAAGAACTCGACCATCTCCGACTCGACGGGCGCGCCACCGACGATGGCGGACACGATGCGATCGAGCCCGACCTGCCGCTTGAGGTGGCTCAGCAGCGCCGCGTCCTCCGGCGTGGTTGTCGAGTCCGGCCGATCGAGTCCCGCGGCGAACGCTTGCTGTTCGGCACGGACCCGTTCGATCCCCAAGTCGATTACCCGGCGGAACTGCGCCCGGCGGCTCTCGTCGACGTCGTCGTTCGCCGCATCGAGAATGTTGGTGCGCAACTTCTCCCACACTCGGGGGGTCGAGGCGAAGAAGCTCGGGCGCGCAGCGACGAGACCGTCGAGAACACGCGCGGGATCGCCGCAGACGCTGATGCTGAAGCCCAGCATCATGGCGACGTAGTGATCCATCATGCGGGCCATCGCGTGTGCCATCGGCAGGAACGAGAGTTGATTCGCGCCAGCAGGGATCTCCATGCGATCGGCGAGCGTCCGCATGGCGAAGGTGATGTTTGAGTGGGTGAGCTCCACGCCCTTCGGCGTGCCGGTGGTGCCTGCGGTGTAGACGAGCGTGACGACCTCGTCGGGCGAGACCTCGGCGGCGGCAGCAGCGAGGTCGAGACTCGGATCGGCCCGCTCGACCAAGGTGGCCCAGTCGAGCAGCGAATGCTCGTCGGTGGACATCAGCACGACCATCTCGACGAGAGAATCGAGTTCGAGTGCCCGATCGAAGAACGCCGCCTCCGTGATCACAGCTCTCGCACCGGAGTTCTCCAACACGAAACGCATCGCGTCGAGGGAGGCACTGTTGTATAGCGAGAAACAGGTGATCCCGAGATGAAGCGCAGCCGAGTCCACGAAGTGGAACTCGCGTCGTGAAGTGAACATCACCGCGATCGTGTCGCCGCGCCGGAGGCCCAGTGCGCGAAGCACCCCTGCCGCGGTTCGGACCTCCTCGGCGTATTCCGACCATGTCAGCGGCGGCAGTTCGTCCTGTGCGTTGAAGGCAATCTGCTCGGGGAACTCCCGCACGGTGAGCTGAAATGCCTCTGCCAGCGTACTGGCGTGAAATGCCTTGGGCCTATCTAGATGATTAGTCATTACTCGTCCTTCCGGAGTTGTGCGGGTTGGGTGGCGGTCGCCGACGCCGAGCTCCTGTTCGCTCGCTCGACCGCTGACCCGTCAGTTGACGATTTCGTTGAGAGCACGATCGATGTCCTCCGGCGACCAGGTCTCGCGCGTCACCCCGTTGTCGGGGAAGGCGGCCAGGTTCATCACCTTGAGGTCGTGCTTCTCCAGTCGTAGGACCTGTCCGGTGAATCGGACCCGGTCGCTCATCAGGTACACCGCGAGTGGTGCCACCTCGTCGGGGACGGGAAGTTCGGTGTAATCGATTCCAGGGATGGGATTCTCGGTTAGCATGGGGGTCTGGGCACTGGGCGCGATGGCGTTCACGTAGACACCATGTTTAGCCAGGTCCACGGCCCAGCCGTACGTCAGTGAGGACACCCCACCCTTGGTCGCAGCGTATGCGCTCGTGCGTGCGCGCCCGAGGTGGGCCGTGGAGGTGACGTTGACAATTCGGCCACCACCGAGCCGAACCATGGCACGGGCGGCGTGAGTCCCGACGAACGCCGTTCCGAGCAGGTTCGTCTCGACGAGGCGTCGGTAATCCTCCTCGCGATCTTCGAGAAGGTTGCCCATGTGCATGATTGCCGCATTGTTGACCACCGCATCGACCGCGCCGAATTCGTCGACGCACAACTCGACGAGAGCCTGAGCAGTGTCCCAATCTGCGACCGATCCGACGTGGGCGACGGCTCTCCCGCCTCGATCCACGATCTCCGACACGACAGCCTGCGCTCCTTCGGGATTGACATCGTTGACCACGACGGCCGCCCCCGACGCAGCAGCTGCGAGCGCATAACTTCTACCCAGCCCCTGGCCCCCGCCCGTGATGACGACGGACTGGTCGTCCAGAATTCCCATTGGCTCATATCTCTTTCGGGTCGGTGATTTGAGAGCGCTCCAGCCCGGAACGCGACTCAGTGTTTCGTTTCGATGAACAGAGCTTCCGCTTCCACGCAGAGCGTTTCGCCGTCGCGGATGCTACCCCTCAGGTATCGCTTGCGTCCGGACTCGGCGGTGAACGCTGCCTCCAGGGTCAATGGCGTGTCGATCGGCGTGATCGAGCGATAAGAGACATTGAGGTACGCCGTGCGTGCCGCAGGACGTTCCCAGGACGCCAAGGTTCCCAGCAACTCGTCGAAAATCAGCGGGATTGCCCCACCGTGCACGGCTGCGATCCCCAGATAGAAACGCCCGAAACGGATCTCGGCTCTAAGGCTGTGGTGATCACGTTCCACAACCTCGAACCTCGGCGTCAACGACTGGCCGCGAGTCGGGTGATCTGGGAGATTGGCGAAGTCCTGTTCACCCTCACTCACCTGGACTGCGGCCAGCCGAGCCGACTGGAACTCCAGGACTCCAGCCAACTCCCGTGCGTGCGCCGGGGAGATCTTCGCACCGGCCAGCAGGTCCTGGAAGTCGCGCATCCGATCGACAAGCTCCGGAAAGACCGAACCTCGGAGATCCGGAACAGGCCTTACGCCTCCCTCGCTCGTCGAGGCAACCGGTCGGTGCGTACTCGTGTCCATCTCACTTGCTCCCAGAATGTCTCTCGGTGATGCGCGGACAGGATGCCCGCCCTGAGAACCGGACCAAGCTGTCGTTTATTTTGAGAATACTTGACTCAAATCAGGGAGTCAACGGTTCGGTAAGGAATAGAGCGCTCCGGATCCAGAGTCATCAATACGCTTGAGGGCATTCGCATCCGACGTCATCCGGTGGGGAAGAAACACGCCCGCGCAGTAACTTTCGCACCAGCATCCAGACACTGAAAGCACCCGCCTGCGCAGACCCGACACAATCCACTTCGGCTCACAATTGCTTTGTCCCGAGGGCTGAAAGCCCTCGGGACAAATGGATCCCGGTACCGCCACCGAATGACTCCCGCGCTCGCCCACACCTGCGGTCTCACGAATACGGGGACAGGTCAGTACGACTTGGGCAGACCCAGGGAGTGCTCGGCTACGAAATTGAGTACCATTTCACGGGAGACGGGTGCAACCTGAAGCAACCGCGCCAGCCACCACATGTCGGTCAGGCCGTACTCTAGGGCGAAGCCGTTGCCGCCGTGCACCTGAATGGCACTGTCGAGACAATGCACACTGGCCTCCGCTGCGAGGAACTTGGCCATGTTGGCGGACTCTCCGGCCTGCAGGCCGGCGTCGTACAACCTGGCCGCCTTCTCCAACATGAGCCGAGCAGCTTCCAACTCCACCTTCGCTTGCGCCATGGGATGCGCCACCGCTTGGTGTGTGCCGATGGGCACACCCCAGACCGCCCGCTCCTTGACGTAGCGCGAAGCCTTGTCCAGCGCGTAACGACCGATGCCGACACTGAATGCGGCTCCGAGGACGCGTTCAGGATTCAGGCCGTCGAAGACAGCCCTGAATCCACGATGCAACTCCCCGACCAGCCGATCCGGACCGAGCTCCACATCCTCGAGGAACAATGTCCATTGCCGGTCCGGCGCCTGCAAGGCCGTGGGAATCGGTTGGCGAGTCAGTCCCGGCGCATGCGCGTCGACGATGAACAGCGAGAGCTGCCCCTTGTTGGTGCGCTCGTCCGTACCGGTGCGCGCGACGACGAGAATTGCATCCGCATCATCGACCCCGGAGATGAAGGTCTTCACACCTGAGAGCACGTAGTTCCCGCCCTCCACCCGGGCGCTGGTCGCGATACCCTGCGAGTTCGACCCCGAGTTCGACTCCGTCAGCGCGAAGGAAAACTTGAGCGTCCCCGCAGCGAGGCCACGCAGCCAGCGCTCCTTCTGCTCATCCGTGCCGTACCTAGCGAGGATACTTCCGGCGATCGACTGCGAGTAGACCAGCGGCTGCAGGGGACACCCGACCGCCGCCAGCTCCTCGGCCACGATCGCCAGCTGCCACAACGTTCCACCGCCACCGCCGTACTCCTCTGGCAGGCTGATCCCCAGGAAGCCCAGTTCCGCGAGCGCCTGCCACAGCTCGGTGACCGGCTCGCCCGCCTTGGTCCTGGCCATGAAGTACTCGTGGTCGAATTTCTTGCCCACGTCTGCCACGACCTGACGCAAGCTGACATCGTCCTCCGACGAGACCAGGTCAATGACGGGTGCGTTGGTGTTCACTCTTCTCCCTACATCTTGCGCTAGACGACGATCACGGTCGCATGTCCCGAATCCGACCCACTCACCCCCGATTGGGTGAACGTTCGTTCTCGGAACGAGAGTATAAACGAATGAGACACAATGTCCACCACTTTCCGACACCCGAACCACGCCACACACCAATCGAGAGCGATCGTTCACGCCGAGACCGCCCCTGCGTGCGCGGCAACGATCAACGACAGGGACCGGAACCCACCCGCCATCTCCGGCCGCCGCCAGCATCAACAAGCCTCCACAGGCACCGCACCACGAAGGCTTTCACCAACTAGAACTAACAAGCCTTCTCCATTTTGCAACCATATGTCTTTAAATAGCCAGAAGGGGTGCCGATTGAGCGACGACATCACGCGAGGATCCTGAGCCTGCGCATCCACACTCGTCCGCTGAACAGACTGACTCTAGTGCGAGCTAGCGGGTCGGCCATCGGGCAGACCCGTGACCTCTGCCAGTTCGACGGTGGCGTGCAAGAAGCACGGCGACCACTTCAGATCGGGATCGGCGACTGGACCGGCGCCGGTGGTAGCGGCGGGCGGTGAGCACTCCACGACCCAGGACATCCGAGTCCTGCGCAGATCGTGCCCTCATCCGTTGACCGGGAGGGTAGATCATCCGCCAGGCTGTGGCCGATCACCGAGAGCGCGATGACCGGCCGTCGACGTCGTTGCTCGAGGAGAACCGGCGTCTGACGAAGGAGAACGCCGAGCTGCGCCGTGTCAACGACGTATTACATGCGGTGAGTGCGTTTTCGCGTCCGAGATCGACCCGACCGGGAGGAGGTTATGAATGCGTTGTCGCGAACCGCCCAGACACACACCGCTTACCTTTCGGCCGGATGTCGACGACCGCCCAGTCGGGGGGCCCGGGAGCGTCACCGCAGCTGATCCGGTGCCATCCGGCTGCGAGCAACTCGGCGATCACGGTATGGGCGGGCGCTGCCGCAGATCCATCGAGATGACATCTGTGACTTGGTGATGGCGACGTGTGCCACACCACGAGATTCGAGCCATATCCGGCGTCTGCCGTCCTGAGCGTACGCCTCGTCGCCGGTACGCCGTTCGAACGGCATACCCACGTCGAGCTGCTTTCGATTATCGATTGAGCCACTTCGGGTTTCGCCGTATAGCGCACTTCGTCGTCGATCGTCGACAACGACCTCACGCACATCCATCACGCAGCCCGTCGCAGTCCCAGGAATTGCAGTTCAGCAGCGGCCGCATACCCTCCGGCCCCGCATCACTGCACGCTGATTTACGATCGAGCCGGTTCATCGCCTGCCGGTCGATCGACCATCATCAATATTTCTCGAAGAGTGAGGTCTGAAATCGAAATGAGTTCGCATCAATTTGACGGCAAGGTTGCCATCGTCACCGGGGCCGGTGCAGGAATGGGACGCGCACATGCCCGACTTCTGGCCTCGCTCGGGGCGTCCGTGGTCGTCAACGACGTCGGCGACGC
>NZ_WXYH01000389.1:473694-482411 GCF_009872365.1 Rhodococcus sp. T7 | reverse complement strand
GCCGCGGTTGCCGACGGTGGCGATCTGCTGTCCGGCCTTGACCCGCTCCCCCACCTCGACCAGGTTGTCGTTGTTGTGCCCGTAGGTGGTGATGGTGCCGTCGTCATGCCGGATCCGCACCCACAACCCGAACCCTTGGGCCGGGCCGGCGTCGATGACTTCACCGTCCGCGACGGCAACGATCGGGGCACCCAGTGTGTTGGCGATGTCGATGCCTTCGTGGCCGCGCCCATCCCCCATGGTGGAGGTGACGGTGCCCGCGCTGGGTGCCACGAATTCCTTGGTCCCGGGGCGATTCCAGGTGCGCGGCCGCTGCGGGGCCGGCGTCGCGGCGGCATCGGCCTCTCGCTCGCCGGTCGCGGCGGCGGTGCCCGCGTTCGCCTCCGGTGAAGGTCCCTCGGGTGAGGGCGCCTCGACACCGGTGGGGTCGGTGGGCTCGCTCTGCTCCTCGGTGGTGGTGCCTGCCTCCCCAGTTCCGGTGGCCTCGTCCTCGACCGGCTTCGGTGCGGTGTCCTCGGCGGGCTCCGAGTCCGATGATGCCTCGTCAGCGGCGGGGGTGTGGTCGAACGAGCCGGGGCCTGCGGATTCGGAGACGTCACCGAGTTCGAGTGCGGCAACCAGTCGGGGGGCGATGCCGCCGTCGACGGCGCCGAGTTCGTCGGCGCAGGAGCCGAGCACATCGGATGCGGCAGATCCGGTGGCGGCGAATTCACTCAGACATCCGGCGAGCAGGTTCCGGGTGTCGCCGGACGAGCCGCTGGCATCGGCATTGTTCAGACTTGTGGCCGCGATGTTCGCGACGGTCTGCCAGCGGCTGGGATCGACCACCACCACGTCCGGTTGCGCGGCGTCGGTGGCCATGGTGACCGCGTCGGCCAGCGTCGCGGCGAGCACGGACGGCGAGTCCGCGTCGCCAGGAGTATCGGCGGAGGCGGACGGCGCTGCGATGACCACCGCGACCACAGCCGTCGAGGCCCCCAGCGCCAGTGCGGGCAGCCTTCTCATGCAGGTAGTCAGCATTGCTGTGGTGATACCGCGCATCGCAGGTCCCTTCGGTGCAGTCGCGCCGGGCACCCAGTGGAGATGAACGCGCCGACGCGACAAGTCAAGACGACACGCCGTAACGCTAATGCATTTCCTTCACTTCTGTGTCGCTATCCACTTGTTTCACATGACCCCCACGAGCACAACAGCGTTACCGATACGGCTTTTTCATCCCTCGGCATCGCCCAAGAGATCCGAAACCGGCGGGTCGCCCCCGCCGCATGCACGGCCAGACGGCGACCGGTCCGTCCGCGAGAGCACTGGCTGGCGGACACCTCACCTGACACCCAATGCCGCTCCCGAATCCTCCTATGATTCATCCCTTTCTGAATTCAGGAATTTCTGTATAGTTGGGGCCGTGGACACCGTAACGCACGCAGATGCACTCTCCAGGTTCGGGTACGCATTGTCGGATGCGACGCGCACCCGAATCCTGTTGAGCCTGAAAGGGCAACCCGGATATCCGTCCGAGCTGGCGGACCAGATCGGGGTGTCCCGGCAGATCCTGTCGAACCACCTGGCATGTCTGCGCGGGTGCGGGCTGGTGGTCGCCGTGCCGGAGGGCCGGCGGACCCGCTACGAACTGGCGGATCCGCGGATCGGCCATGCCCTCGGCGATCTGCTCGATCTGGTGCTCGCCGTCGATCCGGCGCTGTGTCCGGACGCCGACGACAGCGGTTGCTGCTGACCGCCGAATTCGTTTTGAGTGGAAGGGAACTGAGATGACAGAGTTGACCGACGCGATTCGCGCCCTGTACGAGCGGGAGATGAGCGCCGCGTCCAGTACCGGTGAGGCGCAGGCGCGATGGGCGCACCTCGAGCGCGCGCACATCGTCTCGCAGCCGTATCCGTGGCTGCACACCCGTAATCATGTGGCGATGTTCCGGCTGGCCCTGCGTCAGCACGACCGCCGCGAGGCGCTCGGTCAGGTGGTGCGGATCATCGTGGCCGCCCCCGGCTCTGCGCTGGGCCGCTACCCGGAGGGCAATACCGGGCGGGTCTCGGCGGGGCTGATGACGCCGATGCCAGTGCCGGGTGATCTGGCCGCCGAGATCGCCGCCGCCTGACGGCGAGATCGGAGCAGGATGATCCACTCCACGAGCGGGCACCAACCGTCTCTGATCATATCAATATTCGTTAGTATGTTGATATGACTAAGGAACGCGTCGACACCTGCGACCTGTTGTGTCTCGATCTCCCGCATGCCGAGCAGATCCGCGCCCAGCTTCCGGAGGCAAGCCGGATCGAACCCGCCGCGGCCGCCGCCCGCGCGCTCGGCGACCCGACCCGGTTGACGATCGCGGCGGCGCTGGCGTCCGGCGGCGAACTCTGCGTGTGTGACATGGCGTGGGTGGTCGGGCAGGCGCAGAACCTCGTCTCACACCATCTGCGGCAACTCAAGATCGCCGACCTGGTGTCCTCACGGCGCCACGGCCGGCTGGTGATGTACTCGCTCACCCCGCGCGGGCGGGCACTGGTCGGCGCCGTGCTCGACGACCACGCCACCGCGGCCCCGGCCCCGGCCCCGGCCCATGCTGAAGGTAGTTCCGAACACGTGGAGACCGAACATGTCTGACGCCTGCTGCGGACCAGCAGCCACACCGAACACCGACGCCGCCGCCGAGCCCGACCACGGCCAGGACCGCTGGTGGCAGGTACGCGAGCTGCAAGTAGCGGCCGCCGCCGCGGTGCTGCTCGGCGCCGGGTGGCTGCTCGGCCGGGTCGGCGCCGACACGGCGGGGACCGCGGTGGAGTTGCTCGCCGCCGTCGTCGCCGCATCGACGTTCGTCCCCGGGGCGCTGCGGAATCTACTGCGCCACCGCCGGATCGGGGTCGGCACGCTGATGACGATCGCCGCGATCGGCGCGATCGCGCTCGGGCAGATCCCCGAGGCCGCGATGCTGGGGATCCTGTTCTCCATCGCCGAGGGCCTCGAGCACTACGCGGTCACCCGCACCCGCCGCGGGCTGCGCGCCCTACTGTCGCTGGTCCCCCCGACCGCGACGATCCTGTGCGGCGGGACCGAATCCTCGGTGTCCCCGGACGAACTGGCGCTCGGGGACCGGATGCTGGTGCGACCCGGTGAGCGGGCCGCCACCGACGGGATCATCCGTACCGGCCGCACCAGTCTCGATCTGTCCGCGATCACCGGCGAATCCGTGCCGGTGGAGGCCGGACCCGGCGACCCACTGCACGCCGGGGCGATCAACGGCGGCGGCGCCATCGAAGTCGAAGTCACCGCCCGTGCGGCCGACAGCTCCCTGGCCCGGATCGTGCACATCGTCGAAGAGGCCCAGGATCGTAAGGGCGCCGGGCAACGCCTCGCCGACACCATCGCCCGCCCCCTGGTGCCGGCGATCATGATCCTCGCCGTCCTCGTCGCCGGAATCGGTGCAATGCTCGGTGATCCGCTGCTGTGGATCGAACGGGCCCTGGTCGTGCTGGTCGCCGCCTCCCCCTGCGCCCTGGCCATCGCGGTCCCGCTGACCGTGGTCGCCGCGATCGGCGCCTCCAGCCGGCACGGCGCCCTGATCAAGGGCGGCGCCGCCCTCGAGGAACTGGGCCGGATCCGGGCGGTCGCGCTCGACAAGACCGGCACCCTGACCCGCAACACCCCGCAGGTCATCGCCACCGTCACCGCCGAGGGCATCGGCGAATCGGACGCACTGGTAGCCGCGGCGGCGCTCGAGGCCCGCAGCGAACACCCCCTCGCGCAGGCGATCCTGACCGCCGCCGGCCCGGGCATCACCCCGGCCGACGACGTCACCGCGGTCGCCGGCCACGGCCTGCACGGCACCCTCGGCGGAACCGCACTCCGGCTCGGCAAACCCGGCTGGATCCATCCCGGACCGCTCACCGACCAGGTCGCCCGTCTGCAGGGCGAGGGCGCCACCGTGGTGCTGCTCGAACGGAATGGGACCGTGATCGGGGCGATCGCCGTCCGCGACGAACTCCGCACCGAGGCACCCGAAGCCGTGCAGCGCCTGCGCGCGCTCGGGATCGACGTGGCGATGCTCACCGGGGACAACGAACGCACCGCCCACAGCCTCGCCGCCGAGGCCGGCATCACCACCGTGCACGCCGAACTGCTCCCCGAGGACAAGGCCGCGCTGCTGCCGACCCTCGCCAATGGCCGCCGCATCGCGATGGTGGGCGATGGCATCAACGACGCCCCCGCCCTGGCCACCGCGGACGTCGGCATCGCGATGGGCGCCATGGGAACCGACGTGGCCATCGAAACCGCCGACGTCGCACTGATGGGCGAGGATCTGCGCCACCTGCCCCAGGTGCTGGCGCACGCCCGGCGGGCCCGGACGATCATGCTGCAGAACATCGGCCTGTCCCTGGCGATCATCGGCCTCCTGATCCCGCTGGCCGCCACCGGCGTACTCGGCCTGGCCACCGTGGTGTTCATCCACGAACTCGCCGAAGTCCTCGTCATCGGCAACGCCATCCGCGCCGCCCGCACCACCACCCTGCCCGGGCTGACCGCCGCACCCACCACCACCAGGCCCGTGCACGTGAGCGTCGCCCCCTCGGCGCACGTCCTCGGCGACGCCTGCTGTCCCCCCGCCCCACCCCGTGGTGCCGAGATCCCACTCATCGGGTCGGTCGGGTCCGCGCGACCCGCACCGACGCTGTTGCCACTCACCAGCCCGACCGCGGCCGACGGCACCAGCCAGGGCACCGACGAGGACTGCGACTGCTGCCAATCCTCCACCGCCGGCACCGACCGACCGTCGAACCCCCCAGGCCAGCTCACGGATCACATCACCGACAGCAACGTCCCTGACGAGCGGCACTCGGATACCCCGCGATAGCCACCATCAACTGCCCCACGCCAGCCGACCAGCGCAGGCACCCTCCCCTCCGCGCATCAACCGACCGGGGGTTCCGGCAGTGACGTGTCGCGGTCGGCGACGGCTTTGCGATCCGGGTCGGCGGTGGGTGACGAACAGCGGTCCGCGACTGCGGCCCTTAGCCGGATCGGCGGCGTACCGGGCGAAGATCTCTGCCCGGGTGCTCTTGTTGGCGAATGCGAACGGGCAACATGTGCACGCGGACTTACCGACCCGGGTGCCGATCACGGACTTGGTGTACGCAATCGCATCGTCGCGGAACCAACCCCACTCGATCAACGGATACTCGCCCGTGCGCAGGTCGGTGTTGTATCCGGCGTCTTTCTCCGCCCGGCGGCGTTCACCTGCCTCGAAACCCATCACGTGCCGGTACGGCTGACCGCGGGTGACCTCGGCGATCACCGGATCGAGGGCGTCACCCTTCGAGTGGACCGAGCTTCTCTGCAAGGCAACAGGACGCGCCGCGTAGATGGTTTTCGGGCGTGCAGCATGACCCACGCAATCAGTCGCGCGCGAGAAAACCCGGCCAGACCACACCTAGACCACATGATTAAGAATCACTTGCTCTTCCATGCGAGGTGAGTGGGCGCGCAAGGCTGGAAACCGCCTGAGGGAGCTACCGACGGGGAACTTACCCCCGGAGACTTCCTACACGAACCACTTCCCTCGGCTAAGAGGTTGTCTCATGTGGGGAGCTTCTTGTAGCAAGTGAGCGCGGCCGCGAGATGGAGGAATCCGGCAAAGTGTTCGGCGTGGCGTTCGTAGCGGATGGTCAGGCGTCGGTAGCCGGTGAGCCAGGCAGATGGGTCGGCCGCGCGGCGAGGTGTCTGTGAGGCAGATCCTTTTCCTAAGAAATAACCCTGGAGTTCGTTGGGGCCCGGGGTCTCGGTTCGCCTGCTGGACCTGTGGGTTTTCCGTGTTCTGGTCGTTCTTGGCCGTTCTGACTCAACTTCAATTATTCTGAGCCGATCTCGCTCTTGATGATGCTCCAGCAGTGAAGTTGAAGGCCAGGAGGCGCGGTGGGTTGTCGGTCGTGAGGGATCTCCGCGAGGTGCGTGCGGCGGTGGGCCCAGAGGATACCGAGCGGTTCGAGACCGACGTGTTCGCAGGGTTTGTGCTCGCCCGTTGTGCGGCTGGCTTGTCGGACAACATGATTCGCTCGGATGTCAGCCACTTGGAGCAGGTCCGGACCTGGTTCGGGAAGCCGTTATGGGACATGCTGCCCGCGGACGCGGACTCGTATTTCGGCACGGTGCTGCGCCCGGTGCTGATCCCCACGAGACTTGCTCGAGCGCAGGCGCTCAAGACCTACTTCGAGTTTCTGGAGCTGCGGCACAAGATCGAGATTCACAACCTGACGGGCCGGATTGCTCCACCTGGCCGTCCTGTTCGGACTCGACGAGACCACAGCGATCCGATACTCCACAGCCGCGCGACAGATCCTCCAAACCCCAGCCGAGGAACACGATCCACCGAGTTGAGCACGAACCCAAGGATCAACTCGCCCCAAATCCACTGAGCACCCTCGGGTTCCCGCCGAAGAACCCTCAGTTCGCGTGAACTCCGGGCAAAGGCGCGGCCTCCCGCCGAACCGGACTTGATGGTTTCCCGATCATCCGGCTCTCCGGTGACTATTGCGTGGGCGATGCGGCGGTCTGCCGCGCTCACGCAGGACACTCAGCATCGTTTCGGCGCTCTGCATTACGCATACCTCCCGATCTGGTCGTGTCCAATCACCTGGCCTCCTTCGCCCTTGTGGTCGGCTTTCCCGACCTCCTCGGCCGGTCGTGACTCCGGCGACTACTACGAGGCCTCCGTCGCCCTGGGGCTCGCGCCCGGTAGGCGATCCCGCGTTCGTCTCTGTCGTACGTATCAGCGTGACGTAGGCGGCCCACTCATCTCCTTCAACACCCTCGCTGGGCGTCGCTCCGCGCTCCGGAGGTTGTGTCGGTCACCATCGACCCCGACACAGAGCACGGCACCGGTTTCAGCGGTCCTTCCGGCGGATGGGAACTTGCATCAACTGGAGATTGGGCTTCAGGCAATCCAGCTTTCGCCCTATCACGCGGGTCCTCCCCGATGCGTCGCCCCGACCACTGGGCCCGACCACCGGGTTTCCTGGCATGCTCTTGTCCCCTTCACCTTTCGGATCCAGGTCAGCCACCCGACCCAAGAACCTCCCTCCAAGTCCTTCCCGACTGAACCGGGGATACGACAGAGCGCCTCGCGGCGCACATGGTGCGTTCGATCTTCCACCGGTACCGGCCGAGGCGGTCGTTTCGCTCGATGCCGCGGCGGGCGATCCGCGGGACGATGCCTTGTTCGCGCAGCCACCGTCGGTGAATGTCGTAGTCGTAGCCCTTGTCGGCGCGAAGCTTTCCCGGCTTGCGTCGGCGTGGTCCGCGCCTGGACTTCGTTGCCGGAATCGCTGCCACCATTGGTTGCAGCATCGTGCTGTCGTGAGTATTCGCCGCGGACACATCGACGACCAGTGGGATTCCGTTTGTTTCGGACAGGACGTGGATCTTCGATCCCTTCTTGCCGCGGTCGACCGGACTCGGCCCGGTCAGCGATCCCCCCTTTTTGCCCGGACGCTTGCCGCGTCCAGGATTGCTGCCGTCCAGTCGAGTTCGCCCGCACTACCGAGTTGGTCGAGCACCTTACGATGCAGTTTTTCGAACACCCCGGCTGCCACCCACGCGGTAAACCTTCGGTGCGCAGTAGGAACCGTGACCCCGAACGAGGGCGGCAGGTGCCGCCACGCACATCCGCTGGTGAGCACGTACACGATCGCGGTGAACACCGCCCGGTCATCGGCCGGCGCACTGCCGCCTCCCTGTGGCCGGGCGACAAAAGGCGGTATCAACGGTTCGACTATCTCCCACAACGCATCCGGAACCAACCTCAGTGACAACTCATCTACCACGCGTCACATTATGTCCCACACATCACTTCATCCACATGAGACACGCTCTTAATGTCCGAGGGGCTTGTTGGTGTGGTGGCTGGGGTCGGTTGTTCGGTGTTCACGGCGGACCTCCTGAAGGTTGGATGAAGTGAATCGGTGTCGAAGGTTTGTTACCGTGCGTGCCGGAGCCGGAACATCCAGGTGACGATCGTCATGTCCCGTTCCGAGCGTTCGAGCGCGAACAGTTTCATGGGGGCTGGGTATCGTTCGACGGTGACAGCATGGGGGCGGCTGAACTCGCGCAGCCCGTCCGCGCCGTGTACCCGGCCGAATCCGGACTCGCCGATCCCGCCGAACGGCAGTGCCGGGACGGCGCCGTAGCTGAAGACCGAGTTGACCGACACGGCCCCGCTGCGCAGGCGGCGGGCGAGCGCGCGTCCGCGGGCCCGGTTCCGGGTGAACACCGACGCCCCGAGCCCGTAGGTGGTGGCGTTGGCCCGTTCGATCGCCTCGTCGAGATCACCGACCTTGTTGACGACCACGGTGGGACCGAAGGTCTCCTCCCGCACCGCGGTAGAGGTTTCCGGGACGTCGGTGAGAATCACCGGATCGATGTAGCGCTCGTGCACCGCATCCACGCCGCCGACCACCGCGGTCCCGCCCCGGGTGAGGGCGTCCGCGATGTGGTCGCGCACGATGTCGACCTGGCGGGGCAGGGTCATCGGCCCGTAGGTGGCGGTGTCGTCGCCACCGGGATGCACCCGGATCGCCGCGGCGGTGAGCTTGTCGAGGAACCGGTGGTAGACCGGTTCGACGACGTAGATGCGTTCGACACCGGCGCAGACCTGGCCGGCGTTGCCGAACGCGCCGACGGCGGCGGCTTCGGCGGCCTTGTCCAGGTCGGC
>NZ_WXYH01000389.1:464312-473684 GCF_009872365.1 Rhodococcus sp. T7 | reverse complement strand
GTGAGGACGGTGCGGGCCCGTCCCAGGTCGCGGCGCAGGGCGTCGTGCAGGATCCCCATCATCCGGGTGTCGGCGGGAGCGGCCCGATCGGTGCTCATTGCGGGTCGCCTGCTTCGAGGAGTGTTCTCGCGTGCTCGAGGTTGCTGCGGACGTCGCGGGCGTACAGTTTCGCGACGATTCCGTCGGCGAGTGCGCCGAATATGCCGCCGAGGGACCCGGATTCCTGGTGATAGGTGACCCGGGTGCCCCGGTCGGTGGATTCGAACAGGGTTTCGGTCTCGTACGGGACCGGACTGTCGGTGCCGCGGCGGCGCAGATACTTGCCCTGCTCGATGTCGGTGAGTTCCTCGGTGATCTCGAGTTGCCGGCCGGCGACCTCGACCACACCGTGCACGACCGAGCCGACCTCACCGGCCTGACCCGAGACCAACTCGTACGAGATCACATTGGTCATGAACAGCGTCACGTTGCCGGGATCCTGAATGAAAGTGAAAACTTCCTCGATGGGGCGGTCGATGACGACGGATTCCTCGGCGACAATCATGATGACTCCAGTCTGGAAAGGGGGTTCATTGCTGGGACTCGCAGTAGTGCGGCGCCCTGCTCGACCTGGTTTTCACGATCGCTGGCGCAGCATCATCTCCCCGAGGGCGATGTCGTATTCGCCTGTCGTGTTGTCGAATCGGACGCTGTAGGTGGTGGGGTAGTAGGCGGTGTGCTGGTAGGCCTGCGGCTGCTTTACGGGCTCTTGAATCGTCGGCCTGGTCAACAGCCACGCGTGGGTCATCATCGGCTCCATGAAGGTGTAGTTCCCGTCCCAGGACCCGTTGATGAACGTCTGGGTGAAGTCGTAGATGCCCGGGATCATTCCGGCGGTCGCGTCCATCCAGTGCACCCCCATTAACGGCACTGCCAGCTCGGATGCGAGCGGCCCGGGCGGGGTGATGTAATCGCGGGGGATGTACTTGCCGTCGGGCAGGTGTGCGGCGCGGGCCGCGTACTCCGGTGCGGCGGGATCGATCCCCATGGTCGAGGACATGTCGGTCATGTAGAAGTGCATGTCGAAATGCGGTTTGCCGAACAGGATCTCGGGTTCGTGTCCGTGCGGGTTCCAGTTGAGCATGACGTGGTCGAATACCGTCGCCGACGCCTGCTCGGGTAAGCCAAGCATGAACATCGCACTGGTGTCGGGCAGCCCCTCCAAGGCAGCCGCCGACATCCGGAGACCGACCGCGGTCGGCTCACCCCGCGTGTCCACGGTGGTGTAGATCCTCACCGTCCCATGGCCGACGCTCTGCGACGAGCCGAAGTAGGTGCGGATCTCCTCCGGTCCGGCGGCGGCCGCGCCGCACCCGGCCACGGTGACGCAGGCCGCGAGCAGAAGTCCCAGCAAGCGGTGCATTCGATGATGTCGCATGATGTGGCCACCTTGTCGAGATCGGTGCCGGCCCCTTTCAGGGTCCGCACAAGCTTTCCTTGCACGCGCGCCGCGCGATCGTCACGAGATCCGCGCGCAGCGCACGGGCGAGCAGCGGAGCAACCATCGGCAGCATCAGTCCGCCCGGCCGCGTCGTCGCCTCCACCGCCCACTCGATGCGCACACGGGTGCCTAACACCACCGGCTCGAAGCGCATCTCGTAGACACCCCCGAAGGGCTCGCTGAGCACGGCATTGACGGTCCGCCGCGGGCGATCGAACACGGTGTAATCCGAGGTGCCCTGCACGGTCAGCGGACCGATGCGCAGGACCATCGAGTACCGGGGTGTGCCATCGGCGCGGATGTGGTAGTCACGCACCGCCGCAACCCGTTTCGACAGGTTCACCAGATGCTGCCCCTGATCTGCGAAGAAGTCCCAGGTCTCCTCAGGGTCGAATGGGAAGACCATCTCGGCGTGAACCGTCCGGCTCATCACGCTCAACTCCAGTGTCGAATGCCGCGATACGGAACTTGTGACTGGACCCAGTGTGGGTCGGCGGTGCGTCCCCGGACCATCCCTCACGTGGGGGATATTAAGAGCTTGTCTCATGTGGGAAGTTTCTTGAAGCAAGTGAGTGCCGCGGCGAGGTGGAGGAATCCGGCGAAGTGCTCGGCGTGGCGTTCGTAGCGGATGGTCAGACGTCGGTAGCCGGTGAGCCAGGCGATGATGCGTTCGATCTTCCACCGGTATCGGCCCAGCCGGTCGTTCCTCTCGATTCCGCGGCGGGCGATGCGTGGGACAATTCTCTCTTCGCGCAGCCACCGGCGGTGCTTGTCGTAGTCGTAGCCCTTGTCGGCGCGAAGCTTTCCGGGTTTGCGACGGCGCGGCCCTCGTCGGGATTTCACCGCCGGGATCGCGCTGACCATCGGTTGCAGCAGGGTGCTGTCGTGGGTGTTCGCCGCGGACACATCGACGACCAGCGGGATGCCGTTGGCTTCGGACAGGACGTGGATCTTCGACCCCTTCTTGCCGCGATCGACCGGACTCGGCCCGGTCAGCGATCCCCCTTTTTCGCCCGGACGCTCGCGGCGTCCAGGATCGCGGCCGTCCAGTCGAGTTCACCGGCGCTTCCGAGCCGGTCGAGCACCTCGCGGTGCAGTCTCTCGAACACCCCGGCCGCCGCCCAGGCGGTAAATCTTCGGTGCGCGGTAGGCACGGTGACCCCGAACGAGGGCGGCAGATGCCGCCACGCACATCCGCTGGTCAGCACGTACACGATCGCGGTGAACACCGCCCGATCCTCCAACGGCGCACTGCCGCCTCCCTGTGGCCGTGCGGCGAATCGCGGAATCAACGGTTCGACGATCTCCCACAACGCATCCGGCACCAACCGCAGTGACAACCCATCTAACACGCGTCACATTATGTCCCATACGCCACTTCATCCACATGAGACACGCTCTAAGCAGGCCCTCGACCAGCGGATACTGGTCACATGACGTCGGCCCGGGGAGGCCGAATTGCTGCGCGTGGGCGGGTAGGAGTTCCTGCCCCATCCCCAAGGTGGGCGGGACGTTTCCGACTTTGATTCTCGACGCGCGTTGCAGTGGCCCGGGAGAGGTCCTCAGGCGAACGGGTGTCGACAAACCCGAGTGGTCGACTACTCCGCAACGTTAGCCTTGTCAGAAGAATCCCGTGCGGCGCTCGCCCATGTTCCGCGCGACAACGTGCAGGGAGTTGAGATGCCCGATCGCAGCCCCACCTCGACCCCGATCGCGCCGCCGAACGACGCCACGAAGGCGCAACTCGTCCAGTGGGCTCTCGACCGCCTCAACGCCCAGGACGTCGACAGCCTGCGTGGTAGTTTTTGGACCGCCGACTCCACCGTGCACTTCCCGACCGGGACGTGTCGCGGGAGCGCCGAGATCGCCGCCTACTTCGAGCAGGTCTTCGCCGCCGTCACCGACTTCACCTTCGAGACGGTCTCGATCGCCGAGTCCGGCGATGACGTCTTGGTCCACTGGCATTTGACCGGACGGCACGTCGGCACCTTTGTCGGCATCGCCGCCACCGGGCGGCGAATCGATTTCGAGGGATTCGACCACTTCGTCGTTCAGGACGGGAAGGTCGTCACGAACACGGTGCGCTACGACCAAATGGAGTTCGCCCGCCAGATCAAGCTGCTACCGCCCGACGGATCAATTGCGGATCGCGCGTTGAAGGCTGCCTTCAACGCCACAACGCGTGTAGTCGGCATCGTTCGACGTCGTTAGCTCGCGATCACAGGTGACTACCCGGCTCGCAAATTCTCGACGTACGGCAGATCACCGTTCGCAGACACTGCAACTCGCGTCGAAAATCAAAGTCGGAAAAACCCTGGGCCACTACTCACAGCTATATCGGTGGAGCGGGTGTCCTCGCTCGGATACGGGCGGGCACGGGGCCGCCGGCTACCATGGTGAACGGCGTGACGAGTGGGAAGTCGGCACCGAGGGACTCGGTCTGGACTGTTCGGAGGATGCCGGCCAAGGCCAATGTCGCTTCGAGCATGGCGAAATGATCCCCGATACAGGTGCGCGGACCGCCTCCGAACGGCAGGTACTGCCACCTGGTGCGCCCCGCCGATCGGTCCGGGCTGAACCGCTCCGGGTCGAACCGACCAGGGGCGCCCCACAGGGTGGGATCGTGATGGAGCGCATAGATCCCGACGATGACGTTCGTGCCGGCCGGAATTCGGTAGCCGTCGACCGCGACATCGCGCATGGCCCTGCGACCGACCGCGGCCGCGGGTGGACAGGCCCGTAGTGCTTCATGGACCACCTGGACGGTGTAGGGGATGCGGGCCACGTCGTCCACGTGCAGTGGGCGATCGCCGAGTGCGGCGACCTCCGCCGCCACTCGATCTTGGATCGCGCGATCGCGCCCCAGGGCCCAGAGGCTGTAGGCCAAGGTGGTCGCCGTGGTGTCGTGTCCGGCAAAAAGGAACGCCCACAGCTCCTGGCGGATCGCCCGGTCGGTGAATGGCTTCCCGGTCTGGGGGTCGGTCGTATCGAAGAAGAGTCTGATCAGCTCGGCATTCCGGCCGGGTTCATCGTGGGCCGAAGTGATCGCTTCATCGATCACGGTGTCGACGACGTCCTTCGCGGTACGAAACCGGTGGCGCGGGGGTGTCGGCAGCCAGGCTGGTGCGCGGACAGGCTGCAGCGCGCGATGCGACACGAACCGGGCGGCACGGTCGAGCGCCGGTCCGAGTACCTCGGCCTGCGCGCCGAGGTCGCTCCCGAACAGTGACTGCCCGAGCACCCGCAAGGTCAGTCGCCGGGTTTCCCTGTCGAGGTCGACCTGGTCCGAGCGGGCCCACTCCGCGGCCATGGTCTGCGCGACACCCGCCATGCAGCTGGCATAGATCGCGACGTGTTTCTTGGTGAACAGCGGCTGTAAGGTTCGGCGTCGGCTCAGCCACGGCTCGTGGGTGATGTTGAAGAGGTTGTCGCCGGACCATTTTCGTGATTCGGCATGGACGGTCAATTCCTTGTCGAAGGCGCCGTCGGAACCGCCGAGGACGTCGTGAGCACCTTGCGGCGAGGTGACGACAGCAAATGGCGGCACCAGTCGCTTCGGTCCGAGTGCGACGATCGTGACCGGTCCGCCCGCGTCCCGGATGTCCTCGAGACCGGTGTGAAACTTGTTCAGGGCCTTGACCCGTGCGAACAGCGGCATCGGCGCGTCGGGTGCTATCGGATACTCTTGCGCCTCTTCGCTGGTCCGGGCCACGACGTCAAGTCTGACACTCGGCCCGGCTCGACCGCTAGACCAGGGGACGCCCCCCGTTGAGGACTCGGACACCACGCCGCTCCGGTGTTCGTCCCCGAGTCGACATGCGAGAGCTCGGCAGGAACGACCCCGTCTGCCGAACGCGGACCGGGGCGTTCCGAAACCGGCCCCGTGGCCGGAAGCCGGTGAGCTGCGCGTTCCCGTTTCCCCGTCCGAGAAAACCGACTCGCGGAACTGGGATCGAAACCGCTGGCCCACTGCGCATCGTTGTTGCAGAACTGATGGGTGAGGCGGCAGTTCGCCCGGGTGTGGGGGCCTTCGCGGTCGATGTGGTCGATCGACAGGACTTCCGGGCCGTACAGGGCATCGAAGTCCACTGGCTCCAGGCAGAGTTGGCATATCCCGCCGTCGCGGGCATAGATGTCCATTCGGGTGAACCGCTCGGCGATGATCTTGCCGTCGACGTCGACCGGCGGAATGAAGCTGGCGCGGTCGCGGCGGTGGTCCCGGAACAGCTCCCGCTCTCACCGCGCCCGGCGGCGCGGCGACGCGACATTGCGTGGGCCGGGTCAGCTGTCGCACGACCGCAGCGCTGGCGTCGAGCACGAAGTCGGCGACGTCCGGGCCGTGGTACAGCGTCAGGTTTCGGTCGGAGTCGCTGGGCACCACGGCTCCGCCGGGCTAGGGAATGCCAGCAAATTGGCCGAATGGGTGAGATTGTCTCGGCGAGCAGTCCTGCGCGAATGGCTTCCTCAACGGTGGACAGCTGTCCGCGAACATCCGCGAGCTGGGGGGTCTGGGGCATGCAACGGATCGTGTCGTCGCTGTTGACAGCCCAAATTTTGAGGTCCATCATTATGGACATGAAAGTGGGGTCGCCGCGCCCGTACCGGATGACCGCCCGGGCGCAATCGGCGGCACAGACCACGGAGCGGATCATGGGCGCCACGCTGGAGCTGTACCGGGAGTATTGGCTGGACGAGATCACCCTCGAGCGGGTCGCGGGCCGGGCCGGGGTGTCGATCAAGACGGTGCAGCGCAAGTTCGGCAACCGGGACGGACTGCTGACCGCGACGCTGCGGTGGATCGGCCGCGAGGTCACCGCGCAGCGCTTCCCGGTCGCGGCCGGTGACGTCGACGCCGCCGTCGAGAACCTGATGACGCACTACGAGCAGTGGGGGCCGCTGGGTTTGCGGCACGTGCTGCAGGCGCAGCGCTCGCCGCTCATCGCGTCGATCGTCGCCCGCGCGCAGGGCCTCCACCACCGCTGGGTGGAGCAGGTGTTCGCCCCGTACCTGGACCCGCTGCCGGCGGCGGATCGTGACCTGTTGTTCGCTCAGCTCGCCGCCGGCACCGACGTGCTGGTCTGGCACGTGTTCCGCAATGATCTCGGCATGTCGGCCGAGCGTACCGGGCAGGCGCTGCTCGGCATGCTGCGGGCGCTGCTCCCGGACGCGCCACCCGAACCGACCTGAACCGGGCCCATCCCGAGACCCAGCCTCCTGGAGGCCACGCCATGGCACACATCCTGTTCGTCACCTGGGACGGCGGCGGCAACGTGCCCCCGCCCTCGGCATCGCGACCGAGCTCCACCGCCGCGGCCACGAGGTCCGGTTCCTCGGGCATGAACAGCAGCGCCGGCAGATCGAGAACCTGGGTTTCCGGTTCACCGCGTTCCGCCGTGCCCGGCCCTGGCGGTCGACCACCGCACACCCCGGAATCCGCGGTCTGTACGCGTATCTGTCGGTGTTCACCGACCCCGGCCCCGGGATCGATCTGCTCGACACCGTCGCCGCCGAACCCGCCGACGTGGTGGTGACCGACTGCCTGCTCTACGGCGCCCTGGCCGCGGCCGAGCGGGCCCGCCTGCCGCGGGTGACGCTGGTGCACACCTTCTACGAGTTCATGGAAGCGGGCGCCAGGCGCGGCCCGGCACCGGTGCTGGCCCGCCTGAAAGGGCAACGGCCCCTGCGGTTGTGGACCTCCTCGGACCTGGTGCTGGTGACCACCGAGCGGGAACTCGACCCGGCCGGGCGCCGGCGCCGTGATCTGCCCCCGGCGGTCCACTACACCGGGGTGGTGCCGCACCGCATGCCGTCCGCCCTGACCTGGGTCGGGGAGCGGGAGCCGCTGATCCTGGTCAGCCTGTCCAGCACCAACTTCCGCGGCCAGCAGCAGACTCTGCAACGCGTCCTCGACGCGCTGCGCGGGGTCCCGGCACGCACGGTGGTGACCACCGGCACCTCCGTCGACCCCACGACGCTGACCGCCGGCCCGGACGCCGAGATCCACGGCCACCTCGATCACGAGACGATCCTGCCGGACGCCACCCTCGTCATCGGGCACGGTGGACACGACACCACCATGCGCGCCCTGGCCCACGACGTGCCGCTGATCATCCTGCCGATGCACCCGCTGCTCGATCAGACGATGATCGGCCGCACCCTCGACCACCGCGGTGCGGCCCGCTGCCTGCCCAAGAAGGCCCCACCCGACCGCATCCGAGCTGCGGTGGACACTCTTCTCGCCGACGGCCCACACCGGGCGGCCGCCGCCGGGCTCGGGACGAGGATCCGCTCCCACGACGGCTCGATGGCCGCAGCCGACCTCATCGACCACCTACCCCACCGACAGGTACGCAGATGAATCTGACTGCTCCGACCGTCGGCTGAATCCACCTCCCCACGCACCCCGCCATCCACACCCACCAACACGAACACGACCCAGGAGGGCGCCATGATCATCACCGAGGAATCCGTTGTCATCGAACGCCCCATCGAGGAGGTGTTCGCCTTCTTCCACGACCCTGCCAACGTCACCCGGTACGCCAAGAAACGTGGCGTCCTACCAGCACGTGTCGGGAGACTGCGGTGAAATGGGCGCCGTCGTGCATCACGTCGTCAAGGTCGCCGGCCGGCGGCTCGACGTCACCGAGGAACTGACCGGCGTCGAGCAGGACACGTCCCTGCGTCGCCGCGGCGTCGACACTCCCGCCCCCCTTCGAGACCGAAATCCGCTTCGCCCCGGCCGGGGCGGAGAGCACCCGGGTCACCTGGCACCAGGAGTCCGGGAAGTTCGGTGGCCTCCTCGGCAAGATCCCCGATGGGATCGTCGCGACACTCTATGCCCGCAACGCCCACCGCAATCTCGCTAACGCGAAGACCGTGCTCGAAGCCTGACACACCGTGCGGGCACCACCCTCCACGGGGCGGTTCGCCCACCCGGTCACTCTCATTTCGCCGCGACCACCCGCCGCCGGCACCCGTGACATCGAGTAGCCCGCGACCACCCAATTGCGTCGGGTGATCCTGCCAAGAAGGCCTGATCTCATGACTGAAGACACGCGCACTACTGCCCCCACCGTCGCCCCGTCCGGCACGTTCGCCAGCCTCGACCCGCGCTCGGGCACCGTCCTCGCCGAATACCCGATCGCCGACTCGGTCGCCGTGGCCGCCGCGGTGGATCGGGCCCGCGCCGCCGCCCGCTGGTGGCACGACCAGGGCTTTCGCGGGCGTCGCACCATGCTGCTCGCGTTCAAGAGGGCCGTCGCGTCCGACGCCGACGCCCTCGCCACGCTCATCTCCGCCGAGACCGGCAAACCCCGCGGCGACGCCGCCCTCGAGATCATGCTGGCGATCGAGCATCTGGACTGGGCCGCCCGGCACGCCCGAAAAATCTTGCGGCGCAAACGGGTTCGGTCCGGTCTGGCCGCGATCAACCAGTCCGCGTCCCTCGGCTACCAGCCGCTCGGGGTGATCGGTGTCATCGGCCCGTGGAACTTCCCGCTCTACACCCCGATGGGCGCGATCTCCTACGCCCTCGCCGCCGGCAACGCGGTGGTGTTCAAACCCTCCGAGCTGACCCCAGGGGTCGGCACCTGGCTGGAGCAGAAGTGGAACTCGCTCGATGGCACGCGGCCGGTGCTGCAGGTGGTCACCGGTCTCGGGGAGACCGGCACCGCACTCGCCCGGGCCGGGGTCGACAAGATCGCCTTCACCGGCTCCGGCACCACCGCCCGCAAAGTGATGACAACCTGCGCCGAAACCCTCACCCCGCTGGTGGCCGAGTGCGGCGGCAAGGACGCGATGGTGGTCGCCGAGGACGCCGACCTGGACAAGGCCGCCGAAGCCGCCGCCGTCGGCGCGTTCGGCAACGCCGGCCAGGTCTGCGCCGGTGTCGA
>NZ_WXYH01000389.1:463090-464302 GCF_009872365.1 Rhodococcus sp. T7 | reverse complement strand
ATTCTGGCCTCCGACGTCGTGCAGCTCGAGCTGTCCTCCCCGGACGGTTCCCCGCTGCCGCCGTGGGAGCCGGGCGCACACATCGACCTCCTTCTTCCCGGCGACTCGGTGCGGCAGTACTCGTTGTGCAGCGATCCCCGCAACCGCACATCGTGGCAGGTCGCGATCCTGCGCGAAGCCGAGGGTCGGGGCGGCTCGATCTATGTCCACGACCAGCTCGAGGTAGGCGCCGCCGTCGAGGTTCGGGGACCGCGGAACAACTTCCCCCTCGAACCGGCAGACAACTACATCTTCGTCGCGGGCGGTATCGGTGTGACCCCGATGATTCCGATGATCCTGGCCGCCGAAGAACGCGGCATACCGTGGGAACTGCTGTACGGCGGGCGTTCACGGTCGAGCATGTCATACGTCGACCATCTCGAATCCACTTACGGGGACAAGGTGTCGGTCCGACCGCAAGACGAGTTCGGTCTACTCGATCTCGACGGCCTCCTCGGAACGGCACGGGCCGGCACGACCATCTACTGCTGCGGTCCCGAACCCCTGCTCCAGGCGATCGAAACAGCAACAGGGAACTGGCCGTCCGGTTCCCTCCACATCGAACGTTTCAGCCCCAAACTGCTCGAGACACCGGCCCTATCCGAATCGTTCGAGGTCGAGCTGTCCATCTCCGGCCAGGTCGTGACGGTTCCGCCGGACAAGTCGATCCTGGAGGCCCTCGAAGAGCAGGGCGTGCCGGTAGTCGCATCGTGCCAGGAGGGCATATGCGGGTCCTGCGAGACCGCCGTACTGGACGGCACACCCGAACACCGCGACTCGATCCTCAGCCCGGCCGAGCAGGAGGCCAACGAGACGATGATGGTGTGCGTCTCACGATCACGCAGTCCACGCCTCGTTCTCGAGATCTGAACACCCCGACCGCATTTCATCTCTCAACGCCTTTCGTCGACGGGTGAACCTCCACGACGTCGTTGAGGGCCGCGTCGCCACATCCTGCCGTCAGCACTCTCGCATTTGTTTCCTCGGCCGCAGCGCGTCTAGCCAACTCTATCGTGTTTCGTTAGTATGTAATCCACACCACAACAACGGTTACAACACCAGTGTCGTATTCCCTCACCCTTCCTGGAGTCCTCCATGACCACAGAACTGACGCTCGACGACCTGCGCCGGCAGTATCGCCGCGACTACGACCCGTACAACCCGGTTCCCATC
>NZ_WXYH01000389.1:453511-462990 GCF_009872365.1 Rhodococcus sp. T7 | reverse complement strand
GCTCTGGACGCCGAGATCGACGGCAAGAAACTCACCGACCTGGAACTGTTCGACATGTTCCTGCTCATGATGCTGGCCGGCCTCGACACCGTCCAGAGCGTGCTCGCACAGTCGATGGTCTACCTCGCCCAGCACCCGGAACAATGGGACGCGATGTTCGAGACGCCGGACAGTCTCGAGCCCGCGATCGAGGAACTACTCCGCTGGGCGGCACCTGCCGTGCCGACACGCACCGTCGTCCACGATTCGGTCGACGTCGCAGGCATCACGCTCACCAAGGGCGAGCGCGTGCACTTCCCGCTCGCCGTGGCCAACCGTGATCCGCAGTACTACCCGCAGCCCGACGAGGTGAACTTCGACCGCGAGGCCAAGCCGCACCTGGCGTTCGGGCTCGGCCCGCACCGCTGCGTCGGCCTGCACCTGGCCCGCCTCGAGCTGAAGATCGCGTTCACCGAATTGCGGCGCAGGATACCCAAATTCGAACTCGTTGCCGGCGTCGAACCACACGAACATCTCGGCCTCGCGTGGGGAGTCGAGAACGTCCACCTCACCTTCCCCGCGGGAACGCGAGAAACAGAGGGATCCGGACGATGACTCGCCCGCGTGTTCCCGCAACCGTTCGGTCGCGGTCCTCGGAGCCTCGCTCGGCGGGTCGGTGCACGGTCGACGCTGGCGCGGGTGTCGGGGTGGCCGTGGTGGTCGATTCGACGGCGGACCTGACGATGGCCGGCGGCGAATACCTGCCCATCGCGGGCGACGCCGCAACCCTCCCGATCGCCATGGACCGGCAGGACGCGAATCCGTCGCCCGTGGTGCGGACGGTCGGTCACCCGGGTGCGGCGTGAGGTGATCGGAAGGGTCGGACACGGGGTTGTTGACGACCGCGACACCGATCACCTCGTCCGCGACGCGTAGGTCAGCCGATGAGCGCGGGCCGCTGCGTGTGAAAGCTGGTCGCATTCTGGAAGGCGATGGCCGCGTTCAGCAGGACGGTGTCCTTCCAGTATCCCGCCGTCATCTGCAGACCGATGGGCATGCCGTCCGAGCGGAGTCCGCACGGAATCGATATGGCGGGGATCCCGGCGAACGGCTGCACGAAGTTGTTGCGCGACACGTCCATCATTTCCGAGTGCTCGAGCTTCCCGAGTCGAGGTGTTGCGATCGGCACTGTCGGGCAGACGAATACGTCGATGTCGTCGAAGAGGTTCTCGAGGTTGCGAATGAACGACTGCCGGTACATTGCCGCCTCGGCGAACTGCGTTGCCGTGACCGACCGGCCGTGTTCCAGTGACATCACGACTTCGGGATCGAGATCCTCGGCGGGCCGATCGAGGTACTCGCCGTAGAGGGCGAAGAAGTTTGCCGTGACCATCGGATAGAAATGCGTACGGCAGTCCTCGGCACCCGGCACGTGCACGTCGGTGATCTCTGCACCGAGGTCGCCGAGGGTGCCGATGGCGGCGTTCACCGCTGCCAGGATCTCGCTGTCCACGCCGTCCATGAAGTAGTTGGTCGGGACGCCGATCCGGAGGCCCCGGAGACCCTCCCTGCCCAGGGCGAGGGTGTGGTCACGACGTCGGTCGACCGACGTCACATCGGCCGGGTCGTACGCGTCCATGGCGTGGAACAACCGGGCGGCGTCGACGGCCGTGCGTGCGAGGGGTCCCCCGACGGTGAAGGTTGCCACGCGAGTGGATGCGGTGCGGCGGTTGGAGAGGCGGCCCGCCGAGGGTCGCAGTCCGACAACACCGTTCAGGCTTGCCGGGATCCGGATCGATCCACCGGAGTCACTTCCGATCGATGCCGTCGCGATCCTCGCGGCGACGCCGGCGGCCGAACCGCCGCTGGATCCGCCTGCGATGCGGTCCAGACCCCACGGGTTCCGGCACGAACCGTGATGAACGTTCTGGTTCGTGACGGACTGGCAGTATTCCGACTGATTCGCCTTCCCCAGGATGACAGCGCCCGCCTCCTTCACCCGGTCGATGACGAAGCAGTCTTCGGAGGCCTGCGGCGCGTAGGCGAACGCGGTTCCATTCGTCGTCGGAGTACCCGCCACATCGAAGTTGTCCTTGACGGTGAGGGTCATTCCGTACAGCGGACCGGGCCAGACGCCGTTCTCGACCTGCTCGTCGAGTCGACGCGCTTCGGCGATCGCCTCGTCCTGACGAACCGTGATCAACGAGGTGATCTCCGGTTCGTACTTCTCGATGTGGTCGAGGCCGACCCGGACCTCGGTTTCTGCGGATGTGCTTGCTGTGGTGATCATCCTCGTACTCTGACCGGCGTGGAATCTCGGTGGCGAGAATGTCAGGAAAACGTGCGAGAAGGCCTCGGAACGTCCGAAAACCGGAGTATTCGGGTGCCGATCCGGCCATTACCTTGCGCGCGACCGCTGCCGGTCACGACCTGCTCAACGGCACCATGGGCACCACCGGTCCGGTGGCACGGCCCCTGTCGTCGAGGATGTGACCCACGTGCTTACGGATCTCCATGACCAGCGATCGATCCGCCACCCGCGCCCCGGGCAGGAGCTTCTCGAGAAGCAGTTCGAACCGGTGGACGTCGTTCAGGGTGCGCAACCAGACGGCCATGATGAGGTTGTATTCGCTGGCGACGAGCACCGCCAGCCGCACTTCCTCGATCCGGCCCAGTGACGTTCTGAGCCGTTCGACGAGGGCTGCGGGAACCTGCATGAAGTACCAGGCGTAGACGGGCCACTCGGAGTAGGTGCGGGCGATGTCGGTGCGCAGTCCCAACGAGCCGTCCCGCCGCATCGTCGCGATCGCGTCGGCCACGCGCTGGTTGCTGACTCCGGCCAACTCCGCGATCGCGGTCGTCGACGCGCGGCCGTCCACGCTCAGTTCGCGGTGGATCACGCGTCTGAGTTCCGGAGCGATGGTTCTCGCCGCGCGGGGACGTGGCGGACGTGACCGCGGCAGTTGCGCTACCTGCGAAGGCGACAACGTCCGCAGCCTCCAGTTCCCCGCCTCGAAGAGCACGTCGGTGATGAGGTGAGTCCGTGCTCGCCGAATGTCCGGGTACTCTCCGAGCCGGTGCAGCAGGAATCGTGAGGCCTCGCCCGAGTTCCGGGCGATCACGGTCAGCATGAGGTCACGACCACCTGCGGTCAGATCGATGCTGGACACCAAGGGATCTTCGGCAAGGATCCGGGCGGTGAGCGCCGCCTTGCCGGGAGTGCATTCCACTTCGACCAGCGCGTTGTGCCCCGCCACCTCTGCGGCGTAGCCGGTGACCCAGACGAGGCCGGCCTCGTGCAGGCGCCGGAACCGCCGCGACAAGGCCACCGGGTCGACACCCAGGATTCCGGCGAGCGACTTCCACGTCGCTCGCGGCTCGATCTGCAGTGCGTGCATCAGTGCGAAATCGACGTCATCCGGTTCGTAATCCTGCATTGCCTGTCCTTCGATCCGCAGACATGAACCCTACCTGCCGGTGTCGAGGACGTGGGCGACGGCGTTTCACGAGCCGACGGTGTCGCGCGCAGTCGCCTCGGAAATCTCGACGTCGCGGCGGCCGCGATCTGCGTCCAGGAACAACGCCAGCACCGCGATGGCGACACAGATTGCCGCACACGTCGCCCAGACGGCGTGATAGGAGCCCAGCGACGAGACGGTCTTGTCGACGCCGCCGACAGTGACGGTGGTCAGCATCGACGACATCACCAAGGTGAAGATCGCGCCCGCGATCGAGCCGGCCCCGGTGCGGGACGTGTTGTAGATGCCGGACGCGATACCGACCGAATCCGCCGGAGCACGGTCGACGATGACGGCAGGGACGAGTCCGACGAGGATTCCGATGCCGAAACCCTGAAGGAACAGGTACGCGGAAAAGACTGGGGCGCCGACCGGGACGACGATCATCAGCGCGTAGGCGCAGGCGGTCAACCCCGCCCCCAGAACAATGGCGAGGTGCCGGGCACTCGCACGCGCAATCCGGTCGCTGAGCGCGGAACCCAGGAACGCACCTGCGGCGTTGACGGCCAGCAGCATGCCTGCGAGGGAAGCGCTGACACCGAGACCGAACCCGTTGACGTTCGGATCGGACCGCATGAACAGCGCGGTCGGCGCCTGGGACCCGAATATCTGCGCTCCGATCAGCGCCGCGATCACCACCGGCAGCACAAGGCGTCCGCGAGCCATGACCGTGAAGTCGACGAGAGGATCGGTTACGCGACGCTCGACGCATACCCAGACGATCAGAACAACCGTGCCTCCCACGACCAGCGCCAGGATCAGCGGATGAGACCAGCCGAGACTGTTTCCGTTGGACACTCCGCTGAGGAGCGCCAGCAAACCGGACGCCAGCAGGATCGCACCCAGCCAGTCGACCTTCGCCCGGTTCCGCGCCGCGGTCTCGCGAACGAGGAAGCGGGCCGTCGGAACACAGACGAGCATCATCACGGCCGGAACGAGAAGGACGAGGGTGAGGTCCTCGACAGCCGTCATCATCGCTCCGGAGGCAAGGCCTCCGGCAAGGACACCGGCGGTGAGGGAGCCGACCAGGTAGGCAATGTTCCGGCCGGCCGTCTCAGGATCGCGATCTCGGACTATCGCGAATTCGAGTGGGAGGAAGGCAATCAGCGGTGCCTGGAGCACACGGCCCGCCAGGAGCAGTCCGAATGTCGGGGCCAACGCGACGAGCAGCGAACCGACGGCGACCAGTGCGGCGGCGAGCACCAGCATCCGACGGTGTCCGTAGATGTCGCCGAGTTTGGCGATGATCGGCACGAAGGCCACCGACGTCAACAGGAAAATCACATTGACCCAGTTCAGCGTGGCCGCCGACACGTCGTGCGCTTCTCCGATACTTGCGAGCAGCGGCGGATACCAGCCCTGCAGCAGTCCGCTGCCGAACTCCATGACGATGAGAAAGCCGACGACGGCGAAGGCTGCTGATTCAGCCCTTTCCGCGTCACGCGAAAGGTCGGCGCGCATGTTGCACTCCTTCAGGGAACGGACATCGGGACTCAGAAGATGGTCACCGCCAATACCGTCAAGTGGACAAAGCATCCGCAAACGCGGCCAAACTACCTCGCCCGATCCGGAACAGCTGCGCAACGGCGGGAATTTTCCGGACTTTCGGCACTGCGGCCGCCGACGCCGGGTTCAGCCGGACGAGTAGCCGCCCCGCCCTTGCACCCATCGGTATTTTTGAGCCATACTTTCTCATAACTTGTCGGAACGACGGTAGGAGAAAATATCGTGGCCCTGAAGTTGCTCAGCCCGCTGCGCGTCGGCAAAGTCGACGCTGCCAACAGAGTTTTCATGGCACCGTGCACCAGACTCCGCGCCGACCTCGACCAGACCCCGACACCGATCATGGCGGAGTACTACGCGCAACGCGCCGGTGCGGGAATCATCATCACCGAGGGCGTCAACCCCTCCCCGCTCGGACGGGGCGAGCACAACCAACCGGCGATGTACACCGATGCGCACGAAGTCGGCTGGGCGCCCGTGACTGATGCCGTGCACCGGGCGGGCGGCCGAATCTTCGCCCAGCTCATGCACGTCGGGCGCATCACGTTTCCCGAACTGCTCCCGGGCGCAGCCAACCCGGTGGCCCCCTCTGCCGTGCGGCCCGATCCCGGGTTCAGGGGCTACTCGATCCGGTGTCCGCGGCACGATCGACCGTTCCCGACACCGGACGCTCTCGACAGCGCCGGCGTGGCCCGCGAGATCGACCACTTCGTGGAGGCCACCACGCGTGCGATCCGCGCGGGTTTCGACGGCGTCGAGATTCATGCCGCCGGCGGCTACCTGCCCATGCAATTCCTCTCGTCGGCAACCAATCTGCGAACGGATTCCTACGGCGGCTCCATCGAGAACCGGTCGAGGTTCCTGATGGAGGTCATCGAAGGGGCGGGCGAACGAGTGGGCGCCGAACGCATCGCGGTGAAACTCTCACCGGGCTTCTACTTCAACGACGTCCACGACGACGACAGCACAGCCCTCTACAGCTATGTCTGCCAACGCCTGAGCGGGATCGGGTTGGCCTTCGTCGAGGTGTCGGACTACCGGGGCCGGCACTCCGAGGACGGAATCGATCCGATCGGCCTGGTTCGCCGCAACTACGACGGCGTCGTCGTGGCCAACGGCGGCTTCGACCAGGACTCCGCCGAGGAATTGCTCCAGTCGGGTGCCGCCGACGCGGTGAGCTTCGGTGGATCCTTCATCGCGAACCCCGACCTTCCGAAGCGATTCGAGACCGGCGCCCCCCTGAACGCGCCCGTACGTTCCACCTATTACACCAGCCCCACAGGACATTTCGAGGTAGGGTACACCGACTACCCGGCCCTCTCCGCGACGCCGTAACACGACTGCCGCGCCGCGATTTCGCGGCGCGGCAGTCGTGTTTCCCTGACCCGGATTCCGGGATCACATGTCGAGTCGGCCCTTGATGTCCGCGATCTCCGCGGCGATGGCCTGATCGATCCCGGCCTCGACCTCGGCCGCCGCCACGGCAGCCCCGGTGGTGCCCTCGGCGAAGCTGCGTTCGTCGAGGGGAGACGCAACGGTGCGCCGGTGCGTGAACTCGTCGAAACCGACCTTGCCGTGATAGGCGCCGTATCCGGATCCGCCGACACCGCCGAACGGTGCACCCGCGACCGCCTGGTGAGCGAAGATGTCGTTGCGGGTCACGCCTCCGGAATTGGTGCGGTGCAGGAAGGTCCGAAAGTCGTCACCGTCTTCGCCGTACCAGTAGGCGCCGAGTGGGGCCGGCCGGTCGTTGACGTAGGCGATGACTTCCGCCACATCGTCGTATGGATAGACCGCGATGACGGGCCCGAAGATCTCCTCCCCGGCGATGCCCGCGTGTGGCGGGACGTCCGTCAGGATCGTCGGAGGGATCAGCCTGCGCTCCCGCGAGGGCAGCAGGTCGGCCTCCTGCGGGTCGACGACCTGCTTCTTCGTCGCGCCCTTGGACACCGCATCGTCGATCAGCGCCACAATCCTGTCGTAATTGCGCGCATTCACGATGCTGACGGCGCCGGGGTTGCCGAGATACGTGGGGAATGCCTGCCGGAACGCCTCTTCGAGCTTCGAGACGAACACGTCGTGCCGGTCACGGGGTACGAACACGTAGTCGGGGCACAGGCATACCTGTCCGCTGTTCATCATGCGCCCGAGCGCGACGCGATGGGCCGCCAGGTCGAGATCGGCGTCGCTTCCGACGACGACGGGATTCTTCCCACCCAGTTCCAACGTCAGCGGAACGAGGTTCTTTCCGGCTGCGGTCGCCACCGCCCTGCCGACGGCCGGGGACCCGGTCAGCACCAGGTGATCCAGCGGCAGCTCGGAGAATGCTCGGGCGGTGTGCAGATCGCCCACGACCACCGCGACCTCGTCTTCACCGAAGTACTCGGCAACCGCGTCGCCGAAGACTTTTCCGGTTCGCGGGTGGAACTCCGGGAACTTCATGATCACCCGATTGCCTGCCCCCAGTGCCGCGAACGCCGGCTGGACGGTGAGCGTGACGGGGAAGTTCCAGGCTCCCATGATGCCGACGACGCCCTTGGGCTTCTGTTCGACGACGGCGGGCACCGGCCCGTCCAGTGGGACCGGCTTCATCCACTCGCCGAGGTTGTCCCGCGTTTCCTTGGCGTCGCCGACCCAGGCCAGGATGTCGAACAGCTTGGTCAATCCGGTGGGCCGCGTGCCGTAGTCCTGAGCCAGTGCCCGAGCGAGGTCGTCGGCGGCATCGAGGACGGCCAGCATCAGGCGGTCGATGCGGTGACGACGCGTCTGCGCGCTCGGAGGGCCGTCGCGGAGGAAGGCTCCGCGTTGTACGGCGACGATGCGCTCGAGTTCCTCACGGCTCACGTGCTCGGCTGTCGCGTCCTGAATGCCTGCAGTGGTCATCGTAGAAGTCCTGCCTTCCGTGAAAGTTAGTCGACGTCGACGAGTAGCCGGGTGAGCCGCAGCGTCGCGATCCGCCATTCGCCGTCCACGCGCCGGTACGTCTCGTGATAGTGGCCGTACCCGCGCATCGTCCGAAACGGCGCGCCTTCGCCTGCCCGGAGCACGTCCGTCATCGCCCAGGTCCCCTGGGCGGCTTCGGGCGAGAGGATCTCTATCTCGGGCAGGTATCCTTGGTGGGCGCTCACCATTCCGTCCAGGCTGGTGCGGATCAAGTCCACCGCGGCGTCGCGACCCGTCACCGGCGGTTCCTCATAGACCGCGCCGGGTGTGGTGGCCTCCATCCCACCCCGAACGTCGAACAGAACATCCTCTGTGAACACCGTCCGATACGACTCCCAGTCCTTGGTATCCATGAACCGGAAGTACCGCGACTTCAGTACCTTGATCTGTTCGATGTCGTCCAGCACTGTCACTCCAATCGGTCAGAATGCGTCGAGAGCGTCGTAGTCGTCGATGGCCGCGCCGATGCGGCGCAGCATCTCGAAGGTCAGTTCCTCACGCTGCATCGGCGCCATGTCGTCCGTCGGGACCAGCGTGATGGTCCAGAACGCGAGTGTGGTGAACAGTTGCTGGCGAATATTGAGCAGCGCATCGTCGAAGGTGATGTCGCGCACCCCCTTGTCGGCCATCAGCTCGAGGTACAGCCGCAGCAGGTCCAATTGCCAGTCACGGCGCTGCTCGACGGTGAGTGCCGTCGTCGTCGCGTACACGAAGTCGCGGCTCCAGTGCCCGACGGTGGCGATCTGCCAGTCGGTGAGGCCCATGCGGCCGTCATCCTGTCTGATGTACCAGTTTTTGAAGTGCACGTCGCTGTGGAGAAGCGTCTGCGGCAGTTCGTCGTGGCGCACCACCGACTTTTCGGTCGCCGGCCAGATCTCCGACCGGCGAGCGAACAGGCGAGCCGGGAGCACGGACTCGGCGGCCGCGAATCCTGCGTCGCACGCCTCCGGAAATCCGGGAGTCGCCGTCAGATCCGTCCAGAAGGCCGGCCACGTCTTGAACGGCAGAGCCTCGGTTCCCAGTTCGGCACTGTCGTAGAACCTGGAGTGCAGGGTGGCGAGCAACCGCACCATGTCTTCGGCCTGTGCCCTGGTCAGGATCGTTCGCTCGTCGGGAAACTGTGCCGTACCCGCGAGGTCTTCCATCATGATCAGGTAGGCGAACGTCTTCGGGTCGAATCCCGCGTACCACGTCCTGGGTACTTCGATGTCGAGCCGATTCCGCACGTTGGTGTAGAACTCGGCTTCTGCGCGCGCAACGTCGAGCACCGCGAGGATGACGCGGTTCTGGAGCTGCTCGGCTGCCTTGCAGAACACGCTGACCGGCAGCCCGGCCCTCGTACCCGCGTCGTTGTAGGTCAACGAGATCCGGCGCCGATTCGACGATCCGTCGTCGCGCGGGCCGAGTTCGAACGAGACCACCGCCGCGTCCGGTACCTCTCGGCAGAGTACGGCCGTGAGCCACTCCGGGGTCAGCACCCGGTACGACGTGGGTACCTCGTCGAATTCGGTGACCTGACGGTCCTGGGAGATCTCG
>NZ_WXYH01000389.1:440315-453501 GCF_009872365.1 Rhodococcus sp. T7 | reverse complement strand
TCAAACCGATCAACAACGTCTGCCACACCGAAGAGTCTGCAGCACAACACCACAAATCATTGGGAGACACACCCTAGGCCCCTACGTGGCGGGGAGCGCGTTCCCGTGCCCCCGCGGACGCAGCCTTCCGATCACCCCGACAAGGCGGCATAAAAGACTGTTGCCGGATCTGCTAGTACCTCCGTGACCGTTGTCGGAGCAGGCGATGACACGAGAATCGTGGGGAATGGTGTGGGGCAGATCGTGTTTGCGGTATTCCGACAAGGATCGAGTATCACCAGCACTTCCGCGCCCGTGACAGTTGCGGGGCACAACTGCGCCGCGTCGAGGAAGAACCCAGGTGGAGAACTCGACGAAAACAAACGAAATCGATCGCCTCCGCGACTTGTGGCCGGGACCATTACGAAACCCGACCGGCCCCTCCGCGCACCCGGAGCCCGCAGAAGATCGTGCGTTTCTTGCAGCAGTCACCCGCACACACCATGAGTGACGCCTGCCGCGCATGGGTGCCCCTGCTCACGGCCAACCCTGCGCATCTCGCTGTCGACTATCTGTTTTCCGACTACGACGAGGGGGTAACCGCGGATGATTGGCGCACACGCGCCGAGAAGAGGTTCATCGTGATCATTCTCGGACTGATTCTGCTCGTGATCGGATTCGTGGCGGGCATCTCAATCCTCTGGACCATCGGGATCATCCTGTTGGTCATCGGAGTCATCCTCGCGCTGCTCGGGGCCACCGGCCGCGCCGTCGGTGGACGCCGTCACTGGTTCTAAAGATGCCCTACGGCTTTCAGCGGGCCCCGGACCTCGCCGAGGCGAGCGCCGAATTCGATGGTGGTCAAGATATCGCCGGTTCGTTACGGGCCGCGAGGTACGTTCGCTCGCGCGTTTCAAGTGCTGACCATCGAGAACGATAGCCTCTGCCGCGATCGCGCAGCCGACCGTTCGGCCAGGCGGTCAGCGGCGGAAGAATGAACGCAGGGTGCGACGCTGGTCCTGGACCGGGGTGGTGTCCTGACGGCAGGTGCAGCGATCGGCGGTAGGCACGGAGCTCATGACGGTGTCGAGGTGTCGGCCGCAACCGCCCCAGCCGGTGTTGCCGCAGTTCGCGCAGGTGACGGGGTAACACATGGGATCCTCCTGGGTACGGAGTGCGGGGTTCGGGTGAACGGTTCAGGTCAGGCGCCGGCGACTGCGCGTCGTTCGGCGACCGTCGCGTGCACCAGAGCCATGTCGAGGGCCTTCACCCTGCCGATCAGGGTCGTCGAGGGCGCGTGCGGGCAGTACCCGGGCCGGGAGTAGACGAGCACGCTTTCGCGGAAGGCCATGATGGTGGGGATCGACCGGATGTTCGCCATGGCGGCGAGTTGTTGCTCGGCTTCGGTGTCGACCTTCGCGTGCACGATATCTGGATGCGTGGCCGAGGACTTCTCGAACACCGGGGCGAAGGCGCGGCAGGGTCCGCACCAAGAGGCCCAGAGTCAACGAGACCGCTGCCGCTGTCGGCGATCGTGGACTCGAAGTCCACGAGGGTGAGATTTTTCGTTGCCACCGGTTGGGCGCCTTCGTTGATCGGGACTGCGTGTGGCCTGATCAGGCGGGGACGTGCGCCTCGGCCCAGGCGTTGTAGCCGCCGAGCAGGTCGGAGACGTTCTCGAAGCCCTGCGCCCGCAGCAGCGACGCGGCCACACTCGACCGCCAGCCGCCGGCGCAGTGCACCACGATCGGCTTGCCGGTGGGTATCTGCTCGAGCCGGGTGTGCAACTGCGCCAGCGGAATCGGCGCCGCCCCTGGTATCGTCCCGAACTCCCGCTCGCCCGGATTGCGGATGTCGATCAGGGTCACCGCATCGGCGGCGAGCAGAGCGTCGAGCTCGTCGACGGTGGTGCGGAGCGCCGACTGCACGAGATCAGCCAGCTCGGCGGGAAAGTGTCCGTCGTGGCCGACGGACAGGTAGCCGACCGTATCGTCCGAGCCGATCCGCGCCAGCCGCACTGCCGCGTCCTGCTCCTCGCCCGGGTAGGTGATCAGCACCAGCTTCTCGCCCACTTCGGCGACCATCCCGCCAGTTTCTGCGAACCGGCCGTCGAACCCGACATTGACCGAGCCGCACAGATGCCCGGCCGCGAAGTCGTCCACGCTGCGCGCGTCGACCACCCGGGTACCGGCGACGAGTTCGGCGCGCACCCGCTCCGGCGAGAGTTCGGGGATCGCCCGGTCTCGGGAGAGGAGAGGATGGACCTGCTTGTTCATCGCGGCATCGACGGAGAAGTAGGAGGGCGCCGCGGGTTGGCCGTTGGTGACCAGCGCGACGAAGGCGTCCTCGCTCATCGGCTGCACCGACGGATTGGTGGCGCGCTGCTCCCCGATAGTCGAGCTCAGCTCGGTCGAGAGGTTCTTCCCGCAGGACGAGCCGGCACCGTGCGCGGGCATGACGGTGACCTGATCGGGCAGGGTCAGCAGCTTCTCGTGCACCGTGCGGTACATCGCCCGGGCCAGGTCTGTGTTGGATCCGTGGCCGAGGTTGACCAAATCCGGCCGGCCCACGTCGCCGATGAACAGTGAGTCGCCGGTCAGCACCGCGGTCGGGGTCACCCCCGCCCGTTCGCGCACCAGCACCGAGATCGACTCCCACGTGTGTCCTGGGGTCGACAGGATCTCGAGCTCGACCTCGCCGAGGCGGATTCGCTCGCCGTCGCGTAGGCGGCGGATCGGGTAGTCGGTCTCGGCGGCCTCGCCGAACCCGATCCACGACCCGGTTGCCTCGACCAATTCGAGGTGGCCGGAGACGAAGTCCGCGTGGAAGTGGGTGTTGATCACACCCTCGATGCGCAACCCGTGCTTGTCGGCGTCGTCGAGATACTCGCCGATGTCCCGGCGCGGATCGACCACCACCGCTCGGCCGGTGCTCTCGTCACCGATCAGGTACGACGCGTGCGACAGGCACTCGATGTAGTACTGCTCGAGAATCATGCGTTCCTCCATCGGGTCGATGTCCTCGGTATGTGCAACATGGTGCCATATACCCCATAGGGTATGTCAAGTACCCCTAGGGGTATCTGTCCATGCTTGGTTATCCCGACCGGAATGTTGTTCGACGACGGAAGTCGGCACCGCCGTCTCGCCCTAGTGGCCCGCACCGCCGCCGGCCGAAAGCGGCGCATGGCTGCGCCAGGTTCCGATGACGGCACTGCCCGAACTGGCGCGGATCCTCCTCGGCCCTTTGCTCGCTCACGTCGCGAGCAATCGACACACTTGCGTACCGACATACCCCCTGGGGTACAGTGAGCGAGTTCCTGAAAATACCCCCTAGGGTATGAAGGAGTTTGATATGCGTGAGGTAGACCTCGGTGAATTCGCCGTGCGCTGGGCCGACGGAGTTCCCGTCGTGGATGTGCGCGAGCGGTGGGAGTACGTCGACGGGCACGTACCTGGTGCGCTGTTGATGCCGCTCGGGCAACTAGCCGCTCACACCGTGGAGATTCCCGCGGGGGAGGTCGTCTACGTGATTTGTGCGTCCGGTAACCGCAGCCGGGAGGGGGCCCGCATCGTCGAGGCCACCGGCCGCGGTGCGGTCTCGGTCGCCGGGGGCACCTCGGGCTGGGCCGCCCTGGGCCGGCCGCTCGACACCGGAGACGGATCGTGAGCGCACCCTCACGCCCGACCTCGCCGATACGCGCTGCCAGCGCTTTGCCATCACCTCGAGGAGGACTTGTATGACCCGCAGTACGGCATTGGGCGGCGACGCCCCGAGGACCGAGCCGATCACCGAGGGCGGTGTGCTCGGCCGCATGGGCGCGGCCATGGCCGGGCACGCGAAATGGGTGTTCGGCATCTGGCTGATCCTGTTGGTCGCCCTCGGTGCCGCCGCGCCGTCGGTGTTCAGTTCGCTGGCCGGTGCCGGGTGGCAGGCCAATGGATCGGAGTCGGTGCAGGTCCGCGAGCTCGCGGAGCAGCATTTCGGGGGTAATTCCTCGGCCGCGGTGCAGGTGGTCGTGCACTCGGATACTCAGACCATCGACAGCCCGCAGATGCAGCACACCCTGGCCGACGTCGGGACCGTCTTCGCGGGCGACCCACGGTTCGGTGCGGTGATCGCACCGCAGCCGGGGACGTCGATCAGCCCGGACGGGCACACCGGCATCCTCATTGCGGGCGCGAACGCGAGCACCGACGACATGGTCAAGGCCGTCGACGACCTCAAGGGCGAGCTGACCGCCCTGTCCGGCGACGGAATCGAGGTGTATCCCACGGGGGCGTCCGCGCTGTGGAGCGACTTCAACAAGGCGAATCACGACGCGATGATTCAGGCGGAATTGTTCTCCTGGCCGGTGACCTTGGCGATCATGGTGCTCGCGTTCGGGTCTCTCGTCGCCGCCGGGCTACCGCTGCTGTTGACCCTGGCCGGGCTCGTCGCCTCCGCCGGCGGCCTGGTGTTGCTCAACGAGATCACGCCGATCTCGGTGTGGGCGATGAACTTCGCGATGATGTTCGCACTCGCCCTCGGCATCGACTATGCCCTGTTCATCGTCGCCCGCTTCCGCGATGCGATCCGTCACGCCACGTCGCCGCGTGCCGCCGTGGCCGACACCATGGAAACCGCAGGCAAGGCCGTGGTTCTGTCCGGAATCACGGTGCTGGTCAGCCTGTCCGCCGTTCTCCTGGTGCCCGCGCCGGCCGTGCGGACGATGGCCGTCGGGATCATGCTCGCGGTGTTCTTCGTCCTGCTGGCCTCGATGACGCTTCTGCCCGCCGCCCTGGGCGCGTTGGGCGGCAAGGTCAACGCCGGCTCCCTGCCCTACGCCAAGCGGCAAATACACCGTTCGCCGCGGTTCGCCGCCTGGGGCGAACTGCTGCATCGCCACCCGTGGCCGTTCGCGATCGGTGCCCTTCTGGTGCTGATCGCGCTGTCGGTCCCCGCGCTCGGACTGAAGGTCGCGATGCCCTCGATCGAGGTCGTTCCCACCGACGCCCCGGTCCGCCAGGGCTACGAACTCGTCCAGGCCCAGATGGGCGAGGGTGCACCGGGCATGCTGCAGATCATCACCCCCACCACGGGCGGTGCCGAGACCGCCGCAGCGGCCGCGGCGACGGACGGCATCGCGATGGTGACGCCGCCGCAGCCCGCCCCCGACGGCAGTGACTACGTCATGTTGCAGGCCATGCCGACCGTCGATCCCTCCGACACACGAATGGGCACCATCCTCGACACCCTGCGCGCCGACCTACCCCAAGGCGCCCTGGTTGGCGGCGCACCGGCGGAGAACCTGGACCTGCAGCAGGCCCTCAACGACTACCTCCCGCTGATCGTCGGGATCATCCTGGTTCTCGGGTTCGTGCTGCTGCTGGTGGCGCTGCAGGCCCCGCTGATCGCACTCCTCGGCACCGTGGTCAGCCTGCTCTCGACCGCGGCCGCATTCGGGGTCGCGAAGCTGATCTTCCAGGACGGCCACGGCGCGAGCCTGCTCGGCTTCACCCCCCAGGGCTTCCTCGACGGGTGGGGGCCGGCGTTCTTCTTCGCCATGATCTTCGCAATCGCCATGGACTACACCGTCTTCCTCCTCGCCACCGCGAAGGAACACTACGAACACTCCGGCGATCCGACGGTCGCGCACGTCGACGGCCTCGCCCATTCCGGACGGGTGATCTTCGCCGCCGCCGCGGTGATGGTCGCCGTGTTCTTCACCTTCGCCCTCGCCGACCCGCTGCCCCCGAAGGAGATGGGCATCATCCTCGGTGTCGCCGTGCTCCTCGACGCGGTGCTGATCCGGCTGATCCTGCTGCCGGTACTGCTGCGGCTGACCGGGCACGCCGCCTGGTGGTCACCGGCGTGGCTGCGCATGGTGCTGCCGAAGATCAACTTCTCGCACTGAGGCCGGTGCGGAGGTGAGTCGGCGCGTCCCTTACCCACCCCGCACCGATACCCCGGGGGGTACAGTGGGGGGAGGTCTAGGAAAGGAAACCGCCATGGTCGGCGACGAAGACAGCATCGCATTGGTACTCAACCGGCTCCGCCGCGCCCACGGGCAACTCGCCGGGGTGATCTCGATGATCGAGCAGGGCCGCGACTGCAAGGACGTCGTCACCCAACTCGCCGCGGTCTCCCGGGCCCTGGACAAGGCCGGGTTCAAGATCGTCGCCACCGGCCTACGCGAATGCCTCACCGGCGAGGCGGCCGAGAAAGGCAAGGAGCCGATGACCGAGGCCGAACTCGAGAAACTCTTCCTCGCCCTCGCCTGAGCCACTTTCACCCCGACCTCCGTTCGACGTCGACGAAAGGCGACCATGACCGACGCTCTCCCCGCCCGCGGCTGGACGATCGAGCGGGTGGTCCCGTTGCTGGCCGGAACGATGGTGCTCGCGAGCCTCGCACTCACCGTGGCTTTTTCGTTGTGGTGGCTGCTGCTCACCAGGTTCGTCGGGGCCAACCTTTTGCTGTTCGGCGCGGCGGGGTGGTGCCCGGCGAGTCTGCCGCTGCACCGCCTCGGCGTACCGCGCCTCGTCGCGGCGTCTCCCGCCCCATCGGGACGATGATCGGGGCAGGTGACCGGCCGATCCCATCCCATATTCTCCGAGAAAAGGCAGCACACGCTCATGACGCTCGCACTGTCGACCACCCTGCACACCTCGTTCGCCGACGCGGTGGACCGCACCCGCAAAGCCCTGGCGGACCAAGGCTTCGGGGTCCTCACCGAGATCGATATGAAGGCCACCCTGAAGGCGAAACTCGGTGAGGACATGGAGGACTATCTGATCCTCGGTGCCTGCAATCCGCCGCTCGCCCATCGCGCGGTCACCGTGGACCGGCAGATCGGGCTGCTGCTGCCGTGCAACGTCGTCGTGCGCGCCGACCCGGCTGATCCGGGTGCGGTGCTGGTCGATGCGATGAACCCGCAGGTGATGGTTCAGGTCGCCGACCAACCCGGGCTCGGGGCGGTCGCCGACGACGCCACCGCCGCATTGCAGGCCGCCATCGACACCCTCTCCCAGGACACCGGCGACCGGTAACCACACCCGCCCCCGCCCCCACGGCTGATGGCGAAAGGAGTTATGTGGAAATAACGATCGCACTCGCGCTCGGGGCGATCATCGGTGTCCTGCTCGGACTCCTCGGCGGCGGCGGGTCGATCCTGGCCGTCCCCGCGCTGGTCTTCGGTCTCGGTCTCGACCTCGAGCAGGCCATTCCGATCTCCCTGCTGGTGATCGGTGTCGCCTCCCTCGTCGGAGCCATCCCGAAAATTCGCGAGCACCAAGTGAACTGGCGCATGGCTGGCGTCTTCGCCGCCTGCGGTATTCCCGCGACCTTCGCCGGCAGCGCGGTCGGGCGACTGCTGCCGCAATCGGTGGTGATGGTCGGTTTCGCCGCCGTGATGGTTCTCGCCGGGATCCGGATGCTGATGGATCGTGGTGACACCGGCACCGCCTGCGAGGTCGGGGACTCGGGGATCGACTGGCGCCGCTGCGCCCCCCGATCCATCCCTGCCGGGGTCGCGGTGGGCTTTTTGACCGGCCTGTTCGGTGTCGGCGGCGGGTTTCTGATCATCCCCGCCCTGGTGCTGATGCTCGGTCTGGATATGTCGGTCGCGGTCGGCACCTCGCTGGTCATCATCGTCGCGAACTCGGCGGCCGGTCTGGTCTCGCACCTGAGCGGTGCGAGCATCGACTGGGCGATCACCGCCGCGTTCGCGGGCACCGCGATCGCCGGGTCGCTGATCGCCGGCCATTTCGGCACCAAGGTCGACACCGACAAGTTGCAGCGGTGGTTCGCCTATCTCGTTTTCGTCGTCGCCGCGTACGTGCTGGTGGACACGATTTTGCTGCGCTGATGCCGCGGGCGGCCGGCACCACACCGTTTCACCTATGCCCTCCCGGGTATGCGAACACCAGAGAATATGTGAGGAAGGTACGAGTCATGGACGTGTCGATCATCGAGACCTCGAGCCTGGGCGATCGCAGCTACCTGGTCAGCGACGGCGCTGTCGGCGTAGTCGTCGACCCGCAACGCGACATCGACCGGGTGCTGGCCCTCGCCCACGACCGGGATGTGCGGATCACCCATGTCCTCGAGACCCACATCCACAACGACTACGTCACCGGCGGCCTCGAACTGGCCCGCACCACCGGGGCCGAGTACGTCGTCCCCACCGGCGACGACGTCGACTACCAGCGATGCGCCGTATCCGACGGCGACCTCATCGACGCGGGCCCGATCCAATTGCAGGTCATGCACACCCCCGGCCACACCCACCACCACGTCAGCTACGTGCTGCGGGAGACCACCGGCGGCATCCGCGGAGTCTTCACCGGTGGATCGATGCTCTTCGGCACCACCGGCCGCACCGACCTCCTGGGCAACGATCACACCCGGGAACTGACCCACGCCCAGTACCACTCGGTGCGCCGTCTGGCGGGCGCGCTCCCCGCCGACACCAAGATCTACCCCACCCACGGATTCGGTAGCTTCTGCGCCGCAACCCCCGCGAGCGGGGACTCCTCCACCGTCGGCGAACAACGCACCACCAACCCTGCCCTGACCCAGGACGAGCAAAGCTACGTCGAGGAACTGATCGCCGGCCTGGGCGACTACCCGGCCTACTACGCGCACATGGGCGTGATCAACACCCAAGGACCGACCCCGGTCGATTTGTCACTGCCCAAACTGGTCGACCCGGACGAGCTCCGCCGCCGCATCGACGACGGGGAATGGGTGGTGGACCTGCGTGAGCGCACCGCCTTCGCCGCCGGCCACCTCGGCGGCACCCTCGGCTTCGAATTGTCGGACTCGTTCGTCACCTACCTTGGCTGGCTCTACAAGTGGGGTGCACCGCTGACCCTGATCGGCGAAAACGAAGACCAGGTCACCGACGCCCGCCGAGAACTGGTCCGCATCGGCATCGATGACCTCGCCGGTGCCGCGGTCGGCGAAATCCACACCCTCGTCACCGGCACCGAACTGCGGTCCTACCGGGTCGCCGACTTCCCCGCCCTCGCGGAGAGACTTCCCGAGCACGACATCACCGTCCTCGATGTACGCCAACGCAACGAATACGACAGCAGCCACATCGACGGGGCGATCAACATCCCGCTCCACGAACTCGCCGACCGACAGGGCACCCTCCCCGACGGGGAGATCTGGGTGCACTGCGCCTCCGGCTACCGATCCTCCATCGCCGCCTCGATGATCGACCGCCCCGACCGCACCACCGTGCTGATCAACGACGAGTACGACAACGCGAAGGACACCGACATCACCAGCACCCCGTAGGTATCCGTGCGCACGCAGTGACCGGGGTACGACGGATCGCCGAGATCCCCACGCCCGCATGGCCTCGACCCGGATGGATGAGTCCGCATCATGGCCCCTCCGGAATCCTTGTGCGCCGAGCACCGACGCCAATGACACCGGGCAGCACCCCCGACCAGCACGGCCATGGCGAGGGCCGCGGCCACGCTCTGATGTATGTCGGCGACCGCGTCGTGGGCCCACCCGGCGGCGGCGCTGATCGCGCTGGAATGCCGAACTATAAATTCAAAGATCCCTCATCAAGAGCTTCGAGCATCTGCTGACTCTGCGACCTGGGCAGTCGATCGCAATGGCGCTGAGGCCGGAGGAAGATGGTCCGTACCGAGGGTGCTGAGGCGATCGCAGGCGAGGGCAGTGATGTCGAGGTCAAAGCGTGTGGACCGGCGGGAGATCGCCGGAGAATTCGAGCGGGTTAGGGCTGAGTTTCACCGCTTGGTCGGCGGCGCGAGCTCCGAGGGCTTCGACCGGCCCTCCGAGGGCACCCGCTGGACGAACGAGCAACTGTTGTTTCACATGGTGTTCGGCTACATGGTGGTGCGCCGTCTACTGATCCTGGTCCGGCTCCTCGGCCGGCTACCGGACGGCGTCAGTCGCCGCTTCGCCGCCGCCCAGAACGCCTCGACGCGATTGTTCGACGAGGTCAACTATCGGGGAACGTGCCAGGCGGCCCGGGTATTCAACCGTCACCGCATGGTGCGGCAATGCGACAAGGTCATCGATTCACTCCTGCGGAGTCTGGCGGCGGAGGCCGAGAACGACCTGCAGCGCGGCATGCACTTCCCCGGCCGGTGGGATCCGTTCTTCGCGGACTACATGACCCTCGAGGACCTCTACCGCTACCCCGCTCAGCATTTCGACTTCCACCGGCGGCAGCTCACCCTCGACTGACGATCGCCGGAAGAAGGGAGATTCAGGTCGCGACCGGCAGGTCGGCCAGGCGCCACTCGAGCATGCCGTCGGCCAGCCGCGAGGCCTGCCGGTCGTGGTCGGTCAGCAACCGGACCGCATCGTGCGCGAACACGCAGTACGCGCCGCGGCAGTAGGCGACGATCTCCTGATCTTCGGGCAGATCCGCGAGACGATCGGCGAGCTCATCCCACGGGATCGACACCGCGCCCGGGATGTGCCCGGCCTCGTATTCCTCGCGGGGTCGCACGTCGAGGACCGTCACCTTCCCGGACCGGGCCCGCTCGAGCAGCTCGTCCTTGCTGACCTGGTCGGTGTCCGGACCCAGGTAGGCAGCGCGGGCTGCTTCGACGTCGGGCAGGTGCTCGTTGGCGACCGTGCGGACCAGCGCGAACAGCTGCGCCACATCCGCACCGGCGAGCCGGTAGAACACCTTCGTGCCCTCGCGGCGGGTGGCGACCAGATTGGCCTGCTTGAGGGTCTGCAGATGCGCCGACGCGGTGGTCAGCCCCAACTCGGCCGCGCGGGCGAGCCCGTCGACGGTGCGCTCGCCCTGGGCGAGCAGATCGAGCAGTTCGAGCCGCTTGCCACTGCCCAGCGCCTTGCCGACCCGGGCGAACTGGTCGAACAGCTCCGTCTTCGCGATCCGATCACCCATAGTATTCTCCAATCATCTTTGGAATAGTGTAGAACATGGAGTCGGGGCACTGCACCGCGACACCCGACCTAGTCGACACAGGAGAGACACCATGGCCGGAATCGATCTGGTACCGCTCATCGACGAAGGGCTCGGCAACTCCGCCTACCTCGTGGATCTCGGCGACGGCCGAGCGTTGGCGGTCGACGTCAGCCGCGACCTGCGCGCGGTCCACGCCGCGGCCGCCCGCCGCGGGCTGACCGTCGCGTTCGCCGCCGACACCCACCTGCACGCCGACTTCCTCTCCGGCGCCCACCAACTCGGTGCCACCGGCGGAACGCGGGTGCTGGCCTCGGCGGCCGGGGACCGGGAGTTTCCGCATACCGGGCTGCGCGACGGCGACGAGGTGGACCTGGGCGGTTTGCGGCTGCGGGCACTGATGACGCCCGGGCACACCCACGAGCACCTGTCGTTCCTGCTCCTCGACGGCGAGAAGGAGGTCGGGGTGTTCACCGGCGGATCGTTGATCGTGGGTTCGGCCGCCCGCACCGACCTGCTCGGACCGGATCGCACCGAAGTCCTGGCCCGCGCCCAGTACGCCTCCCTGCAGCGCCTGGCCGCGCTGCCCGGCGACGTCGCGGTCTGGCCGACCCACGGCGCCGGGTCGTTCTGCTCCGCCCCGCCGGGCGCGGACCGCACCAGCACCATCGCCCGCGAGCGCGCCACCAACCCGTTGCTCGCCACCCGGGACGAGGACACCTTCGTCGACCAACTGCTGGGATCCCTCGGTAGCTATCCGCCGTACTTCCTCCGTCTCGGCGAGATCAACCGGCTCGGTCCCCCACTCCTCGACCAGGATCCGGTGCTGCCAGCCTTGACCGTCGACACCGTCCGCGCCCGGCTGGCCGGCGGCGCCGCCCTGATCGATGTGCGCCCGCTGGCCCGTTTCGCGGCCGCCCACATCCCCGGCGCTCTCTCGATTCCGCTGCGGCCGGTGTTCGCGAGCTGGCTGGGTTGGCTCGCCCCGGCCGACCGGCCGCTGATCATTGTCCGCGACCCCGATCAGGACGTGAACGAGATCGTGTGGCAGGCATTGAAGATCGGGTACGACAACCTGATCGGCGAACTCGGCGGCGGCCTCGCCGCCTGGACCGCCGCGGAACTCGAGGTGGCCGCCACGGCGCTGACCGGCCCCGACGGGGTCGAGGGCGTGCGGGTTCTCGATATCCGGCAACGCCCTGAATACCTGGCCGGGCATCTGCCGGGCGCCGTCCACATCGAACTCGGTGCCCTCCCGGGCCGGGTCGACGACCTGCCGGACGAGCCGACCGTGGTGATGTGCGGGCACGGGGAACGCGCGATGGGCGCGGCGAGCCTGCTCGAACGCGCCGGGCACCGGAACCTCACGGTGTTCGAGGGCGGACCCGACGACTGGGCCGCCGCCACCGGCCGCACCCTCGAGACCGGCACATCAGCGAAGACCGGCGCATGAGCACCACCTCGCCCCGGCCGATCCGACTCGGCCTGGGCCCCAACCTGGCCCAGTTCAGCCTGCTCGTCGCCGTCAACGCCCTCGTCGGTGGCATGGTCGGCCAGCAGCAGACCGTGCTGCCGCTGCTCGCCTCAGGCGAATTCGCCCTCACCGGTTACACATTCATCTTCACCTACGTGGCGGCGTTCGGGATCACCAAGGCCGCCGCCAACTACCTCGCCGGGACCTTCTCCGACCGCTACGGCCGCAAACCGGTGCTGCTGGTGGGCTGGCTGTTCGCCATTCCCGTCCCGCTGATGCTCATCGCCGCCCCCAACTGGTGGTGGGTGGTCGCCGCCAACGTGCTCCTCGGCATCAACCAGGGCCTGACCTGGTCGACCACCGTGGTGATGAAGATCGACCTGGTCGGCCCCGCCCGCCGCGGCCTGGCGATGGGCCTGAACGAGGCCGCCGGCTACGGGGCCGTGGCCGTCAGTTCGCTGCTGGCCGGGTACCTGGCCGAGCAGTTCGGCCTGCGACCGGCCCCGTTCCTGCTCGGACTGGCCTACACCGCCCTCGCGCTGCTGCTGTCCGGGGTGTTCATCCACGAAACCCGCGACCACGCCCGTCTCGAGGCCGCGCAGCACATCCCCCGCGCGGACGGTGCGCACGACCACCTGCACGCGGACCTGACCGACCGGCAGATCGCCATGGCAACGAGTTTCACCGAGCCCGCCCTGTCCTCGGCGAGCCAGGCCGGCCTGGTCAACAACCTCAACTTCGGGCTCTCCTGGGGCCTGTTCCCGCTGCTGTTCGCCACCGCCGACCTGGGCGCCGGCCAGATCGGGCTGCTGTTCGCCCTCTAC
>NZ_WXYH01000389.1:426275-440305 GCF_009872365.1 Rhodococcus sp. T7 | reverse complement strand
TCGCCCTCACCTACCGCGCCGGATTCCTGCTCGCCGGCATCGTCGAGTGGCTCAAGTTATTGGGAGACATGCCCTAGTACTGCAACGGCACTTGCTTGACAGGTACGCGATACTGATTGTGTGGTCCTCGATCTGGTTGCTGCCGAGTTGGAAGCGTTGCATGAGCGGATCTCCGGTCGGTTCGCCCGGTCGGAGCCGCGGTCCCGAGTCCGTGAATATGTGACGGGTTTGGTTGCGGGTCTGGAACGCAAGAACGGGTGGACCCTCGCCGAGCGGGCCGGCGAGATCAGCCCGGACGGGATGCAACGGTTGCTGCGGCGCGCGGACTGGGACGTCGACGGCGTCCGCGACGACGTCCGTGACTACGTGGTCGAACGGCTCGGCGATCCGGCCGGTGTACTGATCGTCGACGACACCGGATTCCTCAAGAAGGGCACCCGCTCGGCCGGGGTGCAACGCCAGTACTCGGGCACCGCCGGGCGGGTGGAAAACTGCCAGATCGGCGTCTTCCTCGCCTACGCCAGCGGCGCCGGCCACGCCTTGATCGACCGGGAACTGTACCTGCCCGAATCCTGGACCTCCGACCGCGACCGGTGCCGCGCCGCCGGCATCACTGACGACATCGAGTTCGCGACCAAACCGAGACTGGCGCAACACATGATCGAACGCGCCCTCGACGCACAGGTCCCGTTCTCCTGGGTCACCGCGGACGAGGCCTACGGGCAGGTGAAGTACCTGCGGGTCTGGCTCGAGGAACGCGATATTTCCTACGTCCTAGCCACGCGCTGCAACGACGACGTGTTCACCCCGCACGGCCGCTCCGGTCGCGCCGACGAGATGATCGCCGCGGTCCCGGCGAAGCAGTGGCGCCGGATCTCCGTCGGCGATGGCGCGCACGGCCGGCGCGAATACTCCTGGGTGCGGATCCCGATCCGGATCGCCTGGGCACCCGGGCGCGGGCACTGGCTGCTCGCCCGCCGATCCCTCTCCGATCCGACCGAGATCGCGTACTACATCTGCGCCGGACCCCGCCGCACCACGCTCACCGAACTCGCCACCATCGCCGGCTCCCGGTGGCGGGTCGAGGAATGCTTCCAGCAGGCCAAGAACGAGGCCGGCCTCGACCAGTACCAGGTGCGGACCTACCGGGCCTGGTACGCCCACATCACCTTGTCGATGCTCGCCCTCGCCTGGCTCGCCGGGACGAAAACCCAAGCTATAAAAGGGGAATCGGGATCGACGATCAGGGCATGATCGGCTACACGCTACCCGAGATCCGCCGCCTGCTCGTGCAACTGATCCTGCGACACGCCCACCCCGACGAGCACATCTGGTCCTGGTCGAACTGGCGACGGCGCCGACAACACCAGGCCCGCACTTCCCACTACCGACGTCGCGGACACCTCCCATAAGTGCCGTTGCAGTACTAGTGGGCGGCCACCTCGGCTTTCAGCGTTCTTTCAGCTTGTGTGTGTGACGATCTGGCAAAGTGACCATCGACAACCGAACAAGGACAGCGGTTTCGTCCCGCGCGCCATGCACGGCATTGCTTCGGCATGGTGATCCGAGCTGTGACAGCTGAACGCGCACTTCGATCAGATTTGGATCGCTGCGCTGACGGGCGGCTGGGAGGAAGGGGCGTTGGTGATCATTCGTTTTCCGGGTGTGTATCGGCCCCAGCATGATTCGCGGCTTCTTTTGGAATCGCTCGGCGACGAGCAGGTGCATGCGGGTACGCGGATTCTGGATTTGTGTGCGGGCACTGGGGTGGTCAGCGTGTGGGCGACTCGGTACGGTGCGCGCAGCGTGACCGCAGTCGACGTTTCGCGTCGGGCGTTGGTCAGTACCTGGCTCAATACGGCGGTTCGCGGGCACCGTGTGCGGGTTGTTCGCGGTGATCTGGTGTCACGAGTACGTCACCGGCGGTTCGACTTGATCGTAGCGAACCCACCCTATGTTCCTGCCGAGCACGATGGGCTGCCGGCGAGAGGTCGTGCGCGGTGCTGGGACGCCGGGCACGAGGGACGGGCGTTGTTGGACCGGATCTGCGGCGATGCCCCGGACCTCCTCGACGACGGGGGACGGCTGGTGCTCGTGCAATCGACGCTGAGCGGCACGGAGAAAACGCGATTAATGCTGGGGGAACGCGGCTTACACGTTGAGGAAGCACGCCGTGTCCGCGTCCCGTTCGGTCCGGTGCTGCAAGCGCGACGGGATCTTCTCGTTGATCGCGGGTTGATCGGGCCACAGCAGTGCACCGAGGAACTCGTAGTGTTCCGGGCGGTCAAATGAGCACCCAGCTGACGCGGTCGGGCGTGCGCGCCGCGTGTGATCGAGGTCACCGATGACGCCCTCGGGGTCGTCCGGCCGGTTGGTGCCACTGACCGCGGCGCAGCAGGCGATCTGGCTTGCCCAGCAGCTGACGCCCGACGTGCCCTACGTCATCGCCCAGTACGTGGATCTGACCGGGCCCATTGAGGTGGAGAAGCTGTGCGAGGCGCACACGCGGGCGATGGACGAACTGGGCGCGGAGGTCGTGCTGGCCGACGTCGACGGACAACCGTATCAACGTGAGAGGACTCGATCGGCAGGTCAAGTCCTGGTTTTGGACTTCCGCGCCGAACGCGACCCGGCCGAGTTCGCGCGGGAGTGGATGCGACGTGACTGCACGGTCCCACTCGCGATGGACGACTACTCGCTGATCTTCTCGCGTGTCCTGCGGGTCGGTGACGATCGTGTGTTCTGGTATTCGCGTGCCCACCACCTCTCATTGGATGGATATGCGGCAATGCTGCTGATGCAACGGACCGCGCAGTGGTACGCCGCGGCGCTCGGCGGCGACGAGCCGGATCCGCATCGGGTGGTGGGGCCCGAGCAGTTGAGCCGAGCGGATCGGGACTATCGATCGTCCCCGCGGTTCGATACCGACCGTAAATACTGGGCCAGGCTCGCCCCCGATCTGCCACCGGTGGTCAGCCTCGCCGGACGGAGCGCTGCGCCTCGGCCCGCCGTCCGGGTCACCGGCCACCCCACGGTGGTGTCTTCCACGCCGATGCCCGGAGGCCGGTCCGTCCTCGATCGCACCGCTGTCCTCGTCGCGGCCTTCGCCGCCTACTTGGCACGGATGACCGACGTCGACGACGTCATGGTGTCCCTTCCGGTAACGGCCCGCACAACCGGACCGCTGCGGGCTGCGACGGGTTCGGTCTCGAATGTGGTGCCCCTGGCACTGCCGGGGATCGGGGCCACGACCGTCGAGGAAGCGATCGGAATCGCGCGGGCGGCACTGATCGCGTCACTGCGCCACCAGCGGTATCGGCGCGAAGACATCGGTCGTGAGCGCGGCACGGCCACTGGTGAGCTCACCTCGTTCGGCCCCGTGCTGAATTTGATGCTGTTCGAACCGGACATCAACCTCGGTGCGGTCACCGGTCGGGTGCACGTTCTCACGACCGGTCCGACCGCGGATCTGGCGGTGAACATCTACCCGGGCTCCACGGATCTGATGCCGCGGATCGACTTCGAAGCCAACCCCGCCCTCTACGGCGAGAGAGAACTGAGCAGCCACCACCGCCGGTTCACCCATTTCCTGCAGACATTCGGAGCCGCAATCGGCCAGGACTCCGCGGTGGCCGATCTGGAGTTGTTCCTGCCCGGGGAACGCGAGGTCCTGACACCGGCGCGCGGCCCGGCCGATGCCGAACCGGCAACCCTCACCCAGTTACTCACCACCACCCTCGGTGCATCCGGTGAGCGAATCGCGGTCCGCGACCGCGGACGATCCTTCTCCTACCGGGACCTCGACCGCCATTCGACCGCGTTGGCCGGCACGCTGCTGGGCGCCGGCATCGGTCCGGAAGACCTCGTGGCGGTCGCCGTACCCCGCTCGTACGAATCGGTGGTCGCCGTGTGGGCGATCGCGGCCACCGGCGCCGCCTATGTCCCCATCGACCCGACGCATCCGCGCGCTCGCATCCAGTACATGCTCGACGACTGCAAACCTGTTGCCGGCCTGACGTCCTCCGACACCCGGAGCCAGCTGCCGGACACACTGCGATGGCTCACCGTCGCCCTCGACGCCCTCGACGCCCTCGACGCCCTCGACGCCCTCGACGCCCTCGACGCCCTCGCCGTGCCGCCACCGCGCCCACCGCGCCCGGTGCGCCGGGAAAACGCCGCGTATGTGATCTACACGTCCGGGTCGACCGGTGCACCCAAGGGTGTCGTCGTCACCCACGACGGCCTGGCCAATCTCGCACAGGAAATCCGCGACCACTACGCCCTCTCCGCCACCTCGCGGATCCTGCATTTCGCCTCGCCGAGCTTCGACACGGCTCTGGTCGAAGTCCTCGCTGCGGCCCTGGCCGGCGCCACCTTGGTGGTGACCCCGCCGGATGTGGTTGGCGGCCACGAACTGGCCGATCTCCTACGCTGCGAAGGTGTCACCCACGTGCTGTCGACACCGTCGGCACTGGCAACGGTGGACCCCGCCGGCCTCGACGATGTGGAATTGGTCCTCGTCGGCGGTGAGGCGTGTCCACCGGAACTGGTGGCGCGCTGGGCGCACCACCGGACGATGCGCAATGCCTACGGCCCGACCGAAACCACGTGCAGTGTCACGCTCAGCGCCCCGATGGCCCCGGATCGGCCGGTGACGATCGGGGCGCTGATGCGCGGCGTCGACGCGGTGGTGCTGGACCGGCGCCTGCGGCCGCTTCCCTCCGGCGCGGTCGGCGAACTGTATCTCGGCACCCCAGGGTTGGCCCGCGGTTACGCGCGCCGAGGAGGGATGACCGCCGGCCGGTTCGTCGCCAATCCGTTCGGCAAACCCGGCTCCCGCCTGTTCCGCACGGGTGATCTGGTCCGATGGACACCCGAGGCAACACTCGAGTACGTCGGTCGCAGCGACGACCAGGTCAAAGTCCGCGGGTTCCGGATCGAACTCGGCGAGATCGACACCGCCCTACGCGAGCACCCGGATGTCCGGTTCGCGACGACCGTGGTCCATGACAGGGCGGGGGATGCACTGCTGGTGTCGTATGTGCTGTTGCGGACGTCGTCGGCATTGACCCCGGCGATGCTGCGGACGGCTGTAGCCCAGCTGCTGCCGGACTACATGGTGCCCGCGGTGATCACCGTCTTGGACGACGTTCCGCTGACGCCGACGAAGAAGCTCGACCGGGCCGCCCTGCCGACCCCCGACTTCGGCTCCGCCGCTCCCTCGGCGCGGCCGCCGCGCACACCCGATGAACACGCGGTGGCCGGGGTGCTGGCCCGGGTACTGTGCACCGACGTGGTGGACGCGGAATCGTCCTTCTTCGACCTCGGTGGGGATTCGCTCTCCGCCACCCGGGTGATCGCGGCACTCAACGCCGATTTCGGCACCCAGTTGGGGGTGCGCGATCTGTTCGAGTTCCCCACCGTAGCCGCCCTCGCCCAGCTTCTCGCCGAGGAACACCCGAAGTCGGGTGAACTCTCCTCGCTGCGCGCGTTCGCAACACAACCGCTGCCCCAGCGGGTTCCGCTGGCCCCAGCGCAGCAATTCCTCGATCGCACCGCCACCCGCCCAGCCCTGTACAACCTCCCGTTCACCGTCACGATCCGCGGTGCCCTCGACATCGAGGCGCTGCGCAGCGCCACCGCCGACGTGCTCGACCGGCACCACCCGCTCCGCACGATCTACCCCGATTCGGTGGACGGCCCCCACCAGCGGGTCCTCGACGCCGGCGACGCCGTCCCCGACCTCACCCCGACACACGTGAGCGCATCCCACCTCCCGGCACACACCCGCCCTCTGCTGCACCGCGGCTTCGACGTTCGCAGCGAACCGCCGCTGCGGGCCACACTGTTCGCCACCGGGCCCGAGGAGCACCTGCTCGCGTGCGTGATCCACCACATCTCCGCCGACGGGTGGTCGCTGGCAGTCCTCGCCCGCGACCTGCTGACCGCGTACGCGGCCCGCGCTGCCGGCACCGCACCGAGTTGGGCGCCGCTGCCGGTGCAATACGCGCACTACAGTCTCTGGCGGCACGACGTTCTCGGCGACGACGCTGATCCCGGCAGCCTCACGGCCCGTCAGATCGACTTCTGGAAGGCCGAACTGGCAGGGCTGCCCCGGGAACTGACGCTGCCGGCGGACCGACCCCGTCCACAACGCTGGACCTACGCGGCCGGCCGTCTGAGTTTCGCGGTCGACGAAGAAACCCACGCAGCACTGCTGACCACCGCGCACGCACGGCGAGCGACCCTGTTCACCGTGCTGCACTCCGCGCTGGCCCTGCTCCTCGCACGCCTGTCCTCGCAGCGCACGATCGCGATCGGCATACCGACGGCCGGGCGCACCCATCCCGACCTCGACGAAGTCGTCGGCATGTTCGTCAACACTCTCGTTCTCCGCTCGACGGTCGACCCAGGCACCACCGTTGCCGACCTTCTCGACCAGTCGCGCGCCACCGAGCTGAACGCGTTCGCGCACGCCGATGTCCCGTTCGAGCACCTCGTCGACGTGCTCGACCCGCCCCGGTCGCCGTCGCTGCACCCGTTCTTCCAGGTCGCGTTATCGCTGAACAACTTCACCGCCGCCACCCTCGACAGCGACGGACTGGAGTTCGAGATCGCACCGCAACCACTGGATATCGCCAAATGCGATCTGCACTTCCACTTCACCGACCACCACAGCGCAAAAGGCCACCCGGCCGGCATCGACTGTGAACTGGTGTATTCGGCCGATCTGTTCGACCACGATACCGTCGCAGGATTCCTCCCCGTGCTGCGCACCATCCTCGCCGAGGCCGTCGGATGAGATCCGACGCCGCACCGGTGCCGGGGCGGCGGACACGGTGTCGGTCACACTGAACACCATGGACCGCCGCAGCCTGCACCCCGGAAACTGGAATGTGCGGGTGCGATCCACCGCGGCCGCAGTCCTTGCCGTCACGGTGTGCCTGCTCCTCGCCGGTGGTGCGCTCCTGTTCGTGCTGTACCGCAATCTCGAACACTCCGCCCGAGGCGCCGCCGACTCACGGTCCCACCAGATCATCGAGCAACTCCACTCTCAGCCGCCGCAGGAACTCGACGCATCGCTGCTCGCGACCGACGGCCAAATCGGGGCCGTCCACATCCTCGACAACCAGGGAAGCGTGCTCGTCACCTCGGCCGGGATTCCGTCGTCACCGGTCCTTGCCGCCCCGCTGCCACCCGGCGAGTCCGCCTACCTCGGAAACCTCCACTTCGGGCACGAACGCGACTACTGGGTCGCCGCCCACGGCACCATGTCCCCGAACGGGCCGGTCACCGTGGTCACCGGCGCCGACCGCGAACCGGTCGAAGGTGTCCTGGCCACTGTCGCGGCGCTCCTGGCGATCGGTGCCCCGATCGTCATCGGCTTCGTCGCCGTCGCCACCTACCGGCTCATCGGCGCGGCACTTCGCCCGGTGGAGCGGATCCGCGCCCGTGTGGCGTCGATCTCCACCGATCAACTCGACGAACGGGTTCCCGTGCCCGCGGCCCGGGACGAAGTCGCCGATCTCGCGGTCACCATGAACAGCATGCTCGCGCGGCTCGAGGCCGGGCACCTGGCCCAGCGGCGTTTCGTCGGCGACGCCTCGCACGAACTGCGCAGCCCGCTGGCGACCATCACCGCCGCCCTCGAGCTCGCACAATCCCGTCCCGAATTGATCGACACGGCCCTGGTCGACGAGTCGTTGCTTCCCGAAGCCCGGCGGATGCATGCGTTGCTCGAAGATCTTCTGTTGCTCGCGCGTGCCGACGAAGACTCACTGACCCACCTGCGCGTCGACGTCGATATCGACGATCTGATCCTGGCCGAACGCGCCCGCCTCCGGGGCCTTCCCGGCATCGTGGTCGCCGCCGCCGTCGACCCTGTCCGGGTGGCCGGGGATGCGGAGCAGCTGGCCCGGCTGGTCCGCAATCTCGTCGACAACGCCGTCCGCCACGCACACACCCGAATCGCCCTCGCCTGCCGCAGGTGCGAGGGAAGCGCCGTGATCGAGGTGGCCGACGACGGGCCGGGCATCGCCTCCGCGGACCGGGCCCGGATCTTCGAGCGGTTCGTCCGCCTCGACACTCCCCGAACCCGCGCATCCGGTGGTTCCGGACTCGGTCTCGCCATCGCCGCCGAAATCGTTGCCGCACACCACGGGTCGATCGAGGTCCGCGACCATGAAGGCGGGGGTGCACACTTCGTCGTCACCCTTCCGATCGGCGACGACAGCTACTCCTCCGAACCCATCGAATAGCCCACGCCGCGGACCGTGTCGATGCTCGTTGTGCCGAACGGGGCATCGATCTTGCGGCGAAGGTAGCCGATGTAGACCTCCACGATGTTGTCGTCGCCCTCGTAATTGGCGTCCCACACCGCTTGCAGAATATCGTGTTTGGTGACGACCGAGCCTGCGTGGCGCATCAGGAACTCGAGCACACTGTACTCGCGGGGAGTGAGCTGGAGGCGGGTCTCCCCACGGGTGACCCGCCGCATCGCCGGGTCCAACGAGAGTCCGGCAACACTCAGGACCGGCGGTCGCGGCGGGGCGCCGCGCCGCACCAGCGCCCGTAACCGGGCGATCAGCACCACGAACGAGAACGGTTTGATCAGATAGTCGTCGGCACCGAGGTCGAAGGCATCGGCGAGGTCGTATTCGCCGTCCTTGGCCGAGAGCATCAGCACCGGCGTCCACACCTGCTGCCGACGCATCTCCCGGACCACGTCGTACCCGTGTTTGCCAGGCAACATGATGTCGAGGACCACCACATCGAATCCGCCACCTACCGCAGCCGCCAGCCCGGCGACGCCGTCGTGTTCGACCTGCACGGTGCACCCGTCAGCCACCAAACCGCGGCGCACCGTCTCGGCCAGGCGCGTTTCGTCCTCGACCAGCAACACCCGCACCGCCGCCTCCTCCACAACATTCCCGCAACCAGTGGACCCCAACGGTACGACCGGGGTACCACCATCACCTGGTCCCTCCAGCGCCGGTGTCAGCGCGATCGCCCGGGTCGGGTCACGTCCGCACCCGGGATACGGCGACCCTCTTGGCGAGGTCGTCCCGGGCTGCGCCGGGTGCCATCCCGACGGTCGCCAAACCCAGTAGCACCCCGGCCAGCGCGAGCACCAGCGGTGCGGTCGCCGGTGTACCACCGACAGCCCCGGTCGATGCCAGCCAGAGGTGTTCCCAGCCGGGCAGCTCTGCCCATGTGTATTTGTGGTTGAGGACGCCGGTGTCGAGGTTCGCGCTCACGTGCTCGTACACCCCGAACAGAGCCGCCGGAGCGGCGCACAGAGCAACCAGCCGAGCCTGCACGATGGCGATCCGTGAGCGGTTGAACACGACGATCAACGTCGAGCAGAAGAGCACACTCAGCACAATCCACGGCACGATCTGCTCGGTGCTCCTCCAGTGCCGCAGCGATGCCAGTTCGATTGCGACGAACGCGCACGAGAGCACCGACAGCGCAAGCAGTGCCGCCTGAAACCGCGCGACGAGTCGTGCTTGACGCGCGCCGCCGCGTTCCGGGGCAACCTCATCGTGCATGGCCGCTCATTCTCCTACTGCGGGGCCAGGACACTCAAAATGGTGTCCAGAGTCTGTTGATCGATTCCGTATTTGCCCAATTCCTTCGTCAAGGTATCGGATATCGTGTCGGGACTGTAGGGGCCGTATTCGGTGACCTCCTTCGCCCACTTACCCGCGTTGCTGACTCCGGCTGCCTCGAACGCCGCCTGGATCTGGCTCTGGCTTGCCGTGTTCGGATCTACCTGAGCGACCTCCGTGGCACTGCCGCTGCCGCCTGGGGTCATGGTGGAGGACGCAACCACCGATGTTGTCGGACTCGCCGATGACCCGGTGCCACTGTCGTTGGAGCTGCATCCTGCAAGCAGGCCGGCAGAAATCAGAAGCGGGATACCGAACTGGACGCTCTTTTTCGTCATAGTGGTCAACCTACTTTCGGTGTCCGGCAGCACCCTGGCTGTCGGCTGGGAACAAGCTGGCAGAGCGCCACACGGGCCGCGACTGTCTCACGGGGAGGCGCTCCCCGATACCCGGTCGACATGGTCGCCATGATTCGCGCTGGCCGCTGAAAAAGTGCTGAAAGTAGCGCCTGGCGTTGATAGGCGTCACCGCACGCCGCCCGCTGACCAACCGAGCCCGATAGCCCTCACTCGGCGCCGGTGAACGAGGGGGTGAGGCGTCGATATCGGGCCCTTTCAGGGGTTGACCTTCGAGTGGACTCGAAGGTTTACCGTGGCCGGTATGGCCGAGTTGCTGATCTCCGAACTGTCGCGCCGCAGCGGTGTCCCCGCGACGACGCTGCGCTATTACGAGCAGGTGGGTCTCCTGCCCGCCGCCCGCTCGCACTCCGGGTACCGCCTTTACGACGAGCACGCCGAACAGCGGTTGCGGTTCATCTCCGCGGCCAAGCGCCTGCATCTGCCGCTGCCGGAGATCTTCGAGCTGCTGACGGTGTGGGAGGACGAGGCCTGCCGGTCGGTGAAATCGCAGCTGCGACCAGCCCTCGACGCCCGGATCACCGAGGCAGCCAACGGGATCGACGAGCTGACCAGGCTGCACACCGAACTCGTCGCCGCGCGCGGGCGGCTCGACTCGTTGCCTGACCGTGCCGACCGCTGCGACCCGCAGTGCACCTTTCTCCTCGACCCTGTCACCGTGCAGGGGATGGACGTGGCGACGGCCGACCGGCCGATCGCGTGCACCCTCGACGGCGACGACTACCGCACCCGGATCGACGCCTGGCACTCCCTCCTCGACGGATGCCCCCGCGAGCAGGTCGATACCGGGGTCCGGGTCACCGTGCCCGCCGAGTCCGCTGCCGAGCTCGCCGCCCTGATCGTGGCCGAACAACACTGCTGCGCCTTCCTCGACTTCACCCTCGGCTTCGACCGCGACACCGTCGCGCTGACGATCACGGCCCCGGCCGATGCGCGGGCCCTGATCGACGACCTGATCACCCCGACGGCGCCGTGACCGTCGCCAGATCCGTTGCCCTGTTTGTGCTCGCCGCGATCTTCGAGATCGGCGGCGCCTGGCTCGTCTGGCAAGGGGTGCGCGAACAACGCGGTTGGCTCTGGGCCGGGTTCGGCGCACTGGCCCTCGGCGCGTACGGTTTCGTCGCCACTCTGCAGCCCGACGCGAACTTCGGCCGCATCCTGGCCGCCTACGGTGGAGTGTTCGTTGCCGGCTCCCTGCTGTGGGGCATGGCCTTGGACGGCTTCCGACCAGACCGCTTCGACGTCACGGGCGCACTGATCTGCCTCGTCGGACTCGCCGTCATCATGTACTCGCCGCGCTGACCCCACACGAACCAGTGAAGGGAGGTGTGAGGACCGGGGCGTGTGATGCGGTCCGGGATCGGATGGATCGGGTTGCGCTCTGCCGGGGGCGAAAGGAGTTGATGTATCTGCCGGCGGAGTCGCTCGGGTTCACGGTGGTGTAGCACTGACTCTGCCCGGCTCCCGAACTCCTGGGGGTGCGGACCGGTGCTGCGTGTGGGGCGTAATGGTGCTGTGATCGGGTCATCAACACAAACCAGCGATCAGTGTTCCTCTGTTGCCGGGCCGTGCTTCCAGGGATGATTCACGCGCGTCGCGGCAGCATCGTAAACATCGCATCGATGGCGGGATTTCACTACACCGTGAATCACGTGGCCTATGCGGTCGCCAAAGCCGGTGTAGTCGCACTCACCAGAGATGTGGGGTATGAAGCGGCGCCGCATGGAGTCCGGGTCAACGCCGTAGCGCCAGGCCCGATCGCAGCCCCGACGAGCTCTGCTCGCGAGCGGGATATCCTCGAGACCCTCGGTAATGCGGTGCCGCTTGGCGGATGCGCCGATCCACAGGATATCGCTGATGCTGTCGCGTACCTAGCGTCTGATCGCGCACGATACATAGTCGGCACGACGCTCATGGTTGCCGGCGGCGCCGACCTGCGAGTTAGTTAGGGGTCCAGTCGCATTCGTGCGCTTGGGCGGCGTAGCGCCAACGGTAGGTCGACTTGACCATGAGTTGGCGAAAGTATAAGCAATGCATCGTATTGCGTTTCTGGGTCGTTGGGGAATATGAGGCGGCAACCGCGGGATCGTCCCGGCTTTGTGAGGAACTGGCATGAAGCTCGGTGGCCCCGATCCTGCGGTGTCATGCTCTTCGCAACAGCGAAAGACCTTTTTGGCAAGGGGAGTGACCACCGTTTGGCCCAACTTGATGGTGTCGGCGAGGTTGCCGTCGGCACCGACGGTGACGTTGATCGTCTGGCCCGCCTGTGCATCCGGGTCGGTGGAGACGACTCCGGTGTGGTCACTACCGGCCGCCGACCATCGGACGGGGACATAGCCCCGGTTCCCGACGAAACGGCGCGAGGCATCGGTTCTGTCGAGGGCGGGCTGGGCGTCCCCGAGCAGAACCGCGGGCACCTGATGCACGGCGGCGCAGGGCCTGCGCCTGCTGCTCCAGCCGGGTGTGCGTCGCCGTCCCATACGCGGCGGCGAACGGGACCAACATCACCATCAACACCGCAGCGAGCAGCATGATCACCGCCTCGAGACGGTCACCGCGGCGCATCAGGCGATTGCGGCTCCACGGTCCGAGCCGCCACCACCGCATCGGCATTGGAAATGGCACCGGCGCCGGTGCCTCCCAGCGCATCACCCACCTCCGGCAGGATTGCCTCTGTCTCCTCCTCCGATTGTGCGACCGAATCCAGCCCGGCGCAGCCCCGCGTCAAGCGCAAAGTCAGAACCATCGCAGCAACAAGCGACTCGCCCGAGTTGGCCGGCATCCCTCGCCGACTCGGGCGACACCCATACACCCATCCGTCGCGACCGTCGTTGACAGCGGCGACGGCGCCCGCGCGGACTCCTCCGCCCAACCTCAGTACGTGGTCCGCCGAGCGACACCCATGAGGTGCGGCGGTCAACTGTCGGGGGTCACTCAACTGGCGCAGTCCATCTGCCCGCCGGAGGTATCGGCGAGGTGGTGAGAACCTCGAGGACGTACGATTCGTCGTCCTCCGGGACGGACGAGGCGGGCGACGGCCACGTCCGCGAGCGCGGTGACGAGCCAGGTCATCCCTGAAGAGGCGGGGCCTTGTCAAGGGTCGCGTTTTACGTGGTCGACACCCTCGCGCAGATCGGCGGGCAGCGATGATCCACGACGACAAGGCGCTCCTGTTTCGGCTCCATGCGGACAGCGCTGGGTGAGGGCCGGGGGTCAAGACGCAGCGCCCGCAGCGTGAGCGAGGACGAATGGTCTTGACGGTGGCCCGGCCCGGCGCACACTGGAATGAGCCCGAGAACAGGTCGAGGACCAAACGACGCGATTCGGTTTCGCTATGTGGTTGTGGTGCAACGTCTCCAGTGTGATGCGTATGGGGTTGGGCAGGGCCGAGCTTCCTCGGCTGGCCGGTCATCCCTTCGCCCGGCGGTGCGGGCATGGAGCGGTGCGCTGGCAATACGCGGGGTCAATCAGGACGACGACCACGCCGTTGGCACGGGGGTCAGACCTGGCAACGGCCGCGCGCGTGTTGCGTCCGGGGTGCTCACGCCGTTGCCCTCTGGGGCCAACGCGCGGATCTCTCCGTCACGCAGCCCGTAGTAGACGAGGGTGAGCAGTTGCGGGCCGCGGCGACCTTGGCGATGTTCCGGCCGCGGCGGGCCTCGATGCGTTGGCGGTCGACCGAGATCTTCGTGCCGGCGGGTTCCCGTTGGATGGCCTCCACCGCCGCCCAGTGCACCAGTTTGGAGCCCTGCTTCGTGATGTGCCCGCGGTGAACGACGGTGTCGGACTCGCGGTGCTTGGGGGTCAGACCGGCCCACGAACACAGGTGGCCGGGGTCGGCGAAGCGGTGCACGTCACCGATCTCCGCGACGAACACCGCCGCCAGGGTGGGGCCGACCCCGGGCAGCGCCTGAATCGCCCGATAGCCAGGATGGCCACGCAACTCGGCGGCGATCCGGTCGAAGAATCGTCCCTCGTGCGCGTCGAGGACGTCGATCAGCTC
>NZ_WXYH01000389.1:411268-426265 GCF_009872365.1 Rhodococcus sp. T7 | reverse complement strand
AACAACGACTCATCGCGTCGTCTACGCTGTCAGTCGCCGCATGAAATCCGGTGTCCACTCCCGAGGGGCAACCTCACGTGTAATTTGCCCCGAAGAGGTCAACGTAGTTCAGGTCACCGAGGACGCGTCCTGCGCCGAGATCCCAACCGGGAATCTTCCCGTCGTCGAATCGAACCGGAATCAGCCAGGTCACGCCGGGTGCCATCTGGCGGAACTCCTCGACGGCGAGAGTGAGTTCTTCGTTCATGACGGTCTTGGGCCGTGCGCGGGAGTTGTCGGAGAAACACGCGAGGAAGATCAGTGCTCCTGATCGAATTGCATCTCGGATTTTTGCCTTCCAATTGTCGCCGGGGGCGAGTGATGTCCGGTCTCTCCAGTAGGGGATCTGGGCTGCGTCAAGGATTTTGCAGAGTTGGTCGACCTGCTGTTGATCCTCTTTGACGTAGGAGATGAACACGTGTTTGCCCTCGGCTGATGTCACGCCGAGATCGTATCCTTCCCTGATCCGGGGCGATGGCATGTACCTGTGTGGTGTCGTCGGGGGCGTCCGGCGGTTTACCGGCGTCGGGTGTGGGGTGGCGGCCCGCCGGGTCAGGGCAGCTCCGTGTTGAGGCACGCAATCATCCCGAACAGCTCACCCGGAACTGTTCTGGTGCCATGGAAGTCGCGGAGCGAGCGTGCTGCCGAGGAGGGCACTATTACATCGAGGAGTCAGTTTGGGTGAATCTGATGCTGCCTTGGGACGTGAGTGGGTGGTGATCGATCCCGCCACAGTCGACGGAGGTGGGTCGGACTTGGGCCCCGACGACGGTACACCCGCAACTGCTAGTAGACCGTCGCGGCTAAGTGTTGGGATATAGGTGGCGGAGTTTGATGCGGGCGTCGTCGGTGGTGAAGTGCCACTGGACCTGGCGTTGATCGGCGTTGGTCTGTCGTTGCCAGGCGGCGAGTTCGGCGTTGAGGATTCCGAGGTCCTCGATGTGCCGGTCCAGGTACTGGCGGGTCAGCGCGGAGAGCTCGATCTCGGCGATGTTGAGCCACGAGCCGTGTTTGGGGGTGTGGTGGATCTTGAGCCGCTGCGCGAGCGCGAACGCCTCGGCCGGCTCGAAGGCCTCGTAGAGCGATCCGATGCCGTGGGTGCCTGAGGTTGTCCATCACCAGCAACACCGTCTCTGCGTCGGGATAGTCCACGCACAGCAGGTCTTTGACCTGCCCGGCCCAGTCGACCTTGGTGCGCCGGGGCTGGGAATCGACACGCCGCCAGCCGGCCAGGGGCTCGACCCAGCAGAAGATCGAGCAGGTCCCGTGCCGCACGTACTCGGAGTCCTCCTTCAGATCGCGTCCCGGGCCCGCTGGGATCGGGTCATGCGCGTGAGCGAGGAGCTGGTAGGGATTCTCGTCCATGCACACCACCGGGCGTGAGGGATCGTGGGGGCGGGCGTAGACCGACAGGATGTCTTCCATGCGGGCCGCGAACTCTGCGTTGGCCCGCGGCGGGATGGTCCAGCACTTCTTCAGGTGAGGACGAAGTTTCGTTTTTTTAAAACCCGGCCGATGGTCGAGTGGTCCAGGTCGGGGATGTCGTCGACCAGGGCGACGTGCTTCTCCAGCAGTCGCAGCGACCACCGCGACCGACCCTCGGGCGGCTTCGAGCAGGCCAACGCAATCAACCTGGCCTCGATCTCACCAGTGATCTCCCGACGGCACCGGTGGGAGGTCACGCTGCTTGCGACCGATCGTGGCCTCCACGTCTCGACCGGTCTCAGCGAACCGATTGGCCACCAGCCGCAACGTCTCACCCGAGACCCCCAACCGTGCCGCGATCACCTCCTTCTCATCAACCACCCCGACCGAGGTGTCCAGCGCCAGCAACACCCGGGCCCGCCGGATCATCGGGCAGGTGCTGACCTGGACCGTCGACGAAGCACCGGAAGCGGACGGATGGGAGTTCGCGCACCTGTACCCGAACGGCGCTCGGGCGCACCGCACCGCACTCCTGCCTGACGGACATCGCAACCGCGGTGACGACTGGCGGGGAAGCCCGGATGGGGTTGCTGCCATGGCGGCTTTGCTGCGGGTCAGAGAATCGTGCGGCACTCTGTCGCGGCGTGGACCGCGGACGGCTCGAATGACAGGATGGCCAGGTCACGACGCCGGCGTTGGGGGCGGTTCGGGTGGTGGCGCGGGCGCGCGTCGGGGTGGGTGAGGTCGCGTACTCGCACGTCGAGGAGTTGGGCTAGGGCTATTGTCTGATCCCAGGTCGGGTAGGCCTGGCCGGCCTCCCATAGGTCGACGGTGGGTTCTTCTGCGTGGCAGGCGATGTCGACGGTGGGCCCGGAGTGTCGGCCGTTGTCGAGGAGGTGGCTGATGTACCAGGGGACGAGCTTGCCGGCTTGCCAGAGGTCGTGCTCGTCGCTGTCCGGATCGACGAAGGGACCACTGACGGCGAATTCGCTCGCGAATAGCCTGAGGCGCGCGAGGTCCGCCGGCGATGCTGATTCCACGCTCTGTTCGACCCCCGGCTGATCGCGGGCGGTTGCGGATCTGCGACGAAAGAACTTGAACATGGGTGCTCCTGTCGGTGTGAGGGCGGACCGTGTTAGCGCTCACCCAGATGTCAGCGGCGGATCGTTCAGGGGTGTATGTCGTTTTGTCGTCGTATCTTATGGGCGTCACGGCCGACGCTGCCGGCGGTCGATGGTTCCGTGACTTGGCCTGCGCGAGCCTCTGACGTGGGCAGTGTCCTGTCTTCGACACGAGAATGAGGGCATGGTCGTGGAGATGAAGCACGATGGCCTGCGGACGGCGGCATCCGCCGCCGGCCCCCTGTCGCCCGTGAGGCTGCGGCACTTGGGTGACGATGGCCGGCATCACCGGCGCCGTCCGCGGCCGGCACCGCATTGTCACCACGAGAAGCGACGATACCGCGCCGCGTCACCCGGCTCTGATCGGACGAGCATGGTCGACACCGACCCACCCGGCTCAGTGGTGGGTAGCCGACTTCACCTACACCTGGACGTTGTCGGGATTCTGCTACACCGCGTTCTGCGTCGACGTCTTCTCCCGCCGGATCCTCGGCTGGCGAGTGATGACCAGCAAATCTACTCCGCTGGTCACATCGGTGCTCGAACAAGTATTGTTCACCCGACGTCGACACGACTTCCACTTCACAGCAACCGGTTTGGTGCATCACTCCGATTAAGCCGAGGTTTTCGTTAGCCGAGGAATTCAGGGTTAGGGCTGGTCAGCTGCTTATGTCGGTCGGATTTTTCGGCTTAACGTTTCCGATTCATCGAAGGTGCAGAAGGATCGCAGTGCGTTTTCGGTGAGGTGGTGTTCGGCGGGGCGCCGGGGTTGAGGAGGCGGCGTTGACGGCGGCGCGCGTCAGGTCGATGGTGGCGAGTGTGTAGAAGATGGTGGTGGTTGGTACCTTTCGTGGCCGAGGAGACGCATGTCGGCGACAACGACGGCACCGATTTGGTGCTCGTCTTGTCCATTGCAACATCCTTCCCATTGGGGCAATGGACACCGACAAACGTACGCCAGGCAATCAATCATTAAGCCGAAGAATTCCTCAGAAATCTCTGCAGCACAGAAATACAGGCACTTCCTCGGCTTAACGAAAACCTCGGCTTAATCGGAGTTAAGCCGAACTCGGCTTAACTCCGATGCGGGAAGCCAATACACGTCGCTGGCCTTCACCCATGTGCTGCAGGAAGCCGGCATCGTCGGATCGATCGGCAGCGTCGGCGACGCCCTCGACAACGGACTCATGGAATCGGCGATCGGCTTGTACAAGACCGAGCTCCTCGGCCGCCATCCGATACTGAAAGGGAGGGCCGAACTCGAACGCGAAACGGCTGCGTGGGTGCACTGGTACAACAACAGCCGGCTTTCCGCACTCGACTACCTGACACCGGTCGAGTACGAAGATCGCTACCATCAACAGACCACCTCGAGTGAGGTGGCGTAAACCGGGAGTCTCTACCGAATCCAGGACGCTTCAGTTATGGCGGACGGCGGGTCCTGTGGCAGCAGGCGTTGCGTCACGCATTCCCCCACAACACGAATGATCCCAATGGGTACATCGTCGCCGACCGGGGCGGGCGTTTGCACGGCCTCCGTAACCGCGTCTCGCACATGGAGCCCCTGCTCGGCGTGAACATCACCGCCCGGCACAACGACGCGCTCCGCATACTCGCCGCGATCAGCCCCGAGGTCCGGGACTGCTGCGCGGGCATGAGTACGGTCATCGAGATTCGGCGGAAGTGCCCCATCAGGCTCTGACCAGATCGTCTGGCCACGAGCAACGGCGGGCGTTACCGCATCACCAGCAGTGCAGGGGGGGCAGCGCCGCCGGCAGCTTCTACGGTTACAGCGGCTTCGACGGCGGTGGAGGATATTCCGACTGCGGAAACGGCGGCGGTTGCAACTGAACAACCACGGGCGTGAGAACTTCCATTCCAGCGCCACCGAACTGAGCGCGGTTCCAGAAGAAACGCCGATTACCGATCTTGGGGAGTCAGAGGTGAGCGTCCCGAATTTCGCGGATTTTTTTGGGGTTCCATAGACGCTGCGGTCGATATGTCGTCGATGGAAGGCCCATCGCCTCCGGGGGACCGCAGGCAGAGCCTCGATGAGATAGGCCGCCGCCGTCTTCGGATACGCGGGCAACGCCGTGTCGTCGTGACCAGTGCACCAGCTCTCGAAGCGCCGCCACGTCGGCGCAATGGCACGGTGGGCGCGCTTCCAGCGGGATGTGGACATTAGCGGGATGTGGACATTACTGCCCGAGAGGGGCAGCGACCGCCTCCGACATGCCGGCGATTCGCAGGTCCGGACGTGGCGGTGGAGGTCGGGGTTGACGATGTGTCGCGCGTCTAGATCGCTCGTTCAGATCGTTCTTGCTCGGCTGCTTCGTCCGGCAGCGACCGATCGGGAGTTGAGATAGCTTCCTGAGTAGGTCATGGAGCCTCACCGGGGACGACGTCACCCCAGGCCGCGCGCGAACCTGACTCGCCGATTCGGTAGACCTGCACGATGGTGCTGGCCGCCACGACGATCGCGAGAATCGCGACGATCCATGTGAGCGGGCGTGACGGTCCCGCCTTTCGTTCGCGGAGGTGTACCGCGGTGATGGCCAGTGCGATCAGCAGAAGCGCCGCGGAGAAGTAGATCATGGTGTCGCCGCGTTCGGTGTGCGCATCCACGGCAGCAGTGTCAGTAACATTCTTTTCGAGCCATTGCCCGGCGTCGGTGGTCAGCGGGGTCAAAGCAGTGGTGACGGCCGCGAGCACCAGTGTCGGCCACACCAGTCGATGCCGGGCGGTCGGCCACACGCTGCACAACATGACGAGAACCGCTGTCATCGGCGCGAGTACCACCATGAAATGGACGAGCAGTACATGTACGGGTAAACCGTTGACAGTGGACATGGGCCAATTGTTCAGATTCGTGCTGAGAAAGCGCTGAAGGTCAGCTGTGGCGGAGGCTGCGGTGTGGTCACAGTTCTGACCGTGTGCTGAGGACGGCGCGTAGGCCCTTGTTGAACAGATCGGTGGAATACACCAGTTTGGCGTCGATACCGTCTGGTGCACCGGTGCCGTCGTGCCGTTCGGTGAAATAGAAATGCGGATCGCATTTCGCGATGTCGAGCGGACTGGGCGTGATGTCGAAGTGAGTCCGTCGACATCGCGTTCGGCGGGGGCGAAGTTTTCGAGCGAGATCGCGACCTGGAAGAACGGGTGCAACGACGGTGACCGTGCGGGATCGAGGATCTCCACCAGGCGCTCGAACTGCACATCCGCGTGCGCGAACGCCCGCAACTCGATGTCCCGAGCAACGGGCCACCAGGTCGTCGAAGGTCGTGGTCGACTCCACCTGTGTGCGCAGGACGACGGTGTTGACGAACATTCCCACGACGTCGTCCAGGCTCGGGTGGCCGTGTCCGGCGACGGGAGCGCCGATGGCGATGTCGGTGGCGCCGCTCAGCCGGGCAAGTAGTAGCGTCACCGCTGCGTGCAGTGCCGTGAACAGGCCGGTATGGTGGGTGCGCGCCGCCTCGAGCAGTGCGCCATGGACGGCCGGGGCGATGGCGAAGGGCAGGCGCGCCGCCCCGTAGGACCACTTCTCGGGTCGGGGGCGATCACTCGGGAGCGAGAGCGCTCCGGTCAATCCTGGCCAGTTCCTCTGTCCAATAGTCGATTTGGGCATACGCGAGACTTCCGGGGTCATCCTCGCTGTCCGAGGACAGCCCGCCGCCAGAGGGTGTAGTCCGCGTACTGCACCGGAAGGTCCTGCCACTGCGGCGCCGAGTCGTCCGCCCGCGCGCTGTATGCGAGGACGAGGTCGCGCGCCAACGGCGCCAACGACCACCCGTCCACGCCGATGTGGTGGAACGTGCAGGCGATCATGTGGTCGTCGGGCCCGAATTCGAAGACCCGAATCCGGAGGGGTGGATGAGTTCGGACGTCGAATCCAGCTGTAAGGACCGCCCTGATGTTTCTTCGTCGGCGGGGGTCGGGGACGGCGTCGGCGAGCAGGTGTTGGTAGGGGCCGGCGGGAGTGTCGGGGTAGATGGTCCGCAGTGGCCGGTGCCGTTCGAGCACATCGGCGACCGCACGTCGAAGAGCGGTGTGGTCGAACGCGCCGCGAACACGGAGGGTGAACGGAATATTGTAGTGGGCGGGCGCGGTGACGGTTCTGTCGATGAAAGTCTGTGCCGGGGAAAGCGGGAGTCGGTCGGGCAGGGGTATCGCGCCGAGCCGGTGGCGATCCGTATCGCGCGTCGATTCGCCGATCCGGGTGGCCAGCGCGGCAACCGTGGGCGCGTCGAACACGTCCCGCCCCCCGAGATCGGTACCCCAGCGATCATTGATCCGGGACACCACTCGGGTCGCGGACAGCGAGTCGCCACCGAGGTCGAAAAACGAGCTGTCGGCACCGACCGCGGAGGCACCGAGGACCTGCGAACACGTCGGCGACGGCGTGTTCGGTCGGTGTCTCGGGATCTCGTCGAGACCGTGCGCCGTCCTCGAAGGTGGGATAGGGCAGCGACGCACGGTCGAGCTTGCCGGTGGGGGACAGGGGTACCGAGTCCACGAGCATGATTGACGCGGGGACCATGTAATCGGGGAGGAACCGCCGGACTCGTGCATGGAGCTGCTCGACGTCGAACGTCTCGGGCTCGCGCGGCAATACATACGCGACGAGCACCGGATTCCCGGTGGACCCGCGATGCACCACGGTGCGGCAAAGGTGATGTCGGGATGGTCCGAAAGAGCCGCGTCGATCTCGCCGAGCTCGATCCGCAGACCTCGGATCTTCACCTGATCGTCGGCCCGGCCGAGGAACTCGAATTCGCTGTTCGTCGACCAGCGGATGTGGTCTCCGCTGCGGAACATACGCGAGCCCGGTTCGCCGAAGGGGTTCGCGACGAACGTGGCGGCGGTCAAACCCGGACGTAGGTGGTAGCCGCGGGCGAGACCCGCTCCGCTCAGATGCAATTCGCCGGTGGCGCCGGGGGAGCGGACGCAGATTCCGATCGAGCACCACGGCGCGCACCCCGCGCATGAGGGGCCGATCGTGACCGGTGACTACGGATCCATCGGGTCGGTCAAGGTGACACTGCACGTGGTTTCGGTGGGAGACCGTATGCATTTCGCATGTCACGGCCTTGGGCCCAGCGTCGGACCAGCGGGGGCGGGCACGGTTCGCCGCCGACCAGCACCAATTGCAACTCGTCGAGACCTGCCGGGTCGACGGTCGCCAGGGAGGAAGGGGTAGCCAGCAGATGGGTGATGTGGTGTTCCCACAGGAACTTGGCCAGTTCCCGACCTCCGAAGGCGGTTGCGGGGGCCACGACCAGGGTGGCGCCGGCATTGGCGGCGGCCAGTATCTCGACCAGGGCGGTGTCGAACGTCGGTGAAGCGAGGTGCAGGAGACGGGACGCTGTGGAGATACCGTATTTCTCGCGAATCTCTTGAGCGAGGTTCGCCAGTCCGGCGTGGGTGACGACGCACCACCTTCGGGGTGCCGGTGGAACCGGAGGTGTAGATGACGTAGGCGGGGTGGTCGCGGCGGAGGGAGTGTGTGCGTTCGAGGTCGTGTACGGGTCCGGATCGCTGATCACCGCACAGTTCCTCGGAGTCGAGCGCAAGCCATTTGAGTGAGTCGGGTAGTCGATCACGTGCCTGCGAGACGGCGAGTCCGATCGCGGCGCCCGAGTCCGCCACGGTGTACGTGATGCGATCGGCAGGATGGCAGGGGTCGATCGGAACGAACGCGGCTCCGGACTTGACCACCGCCCAGAGGCCTACCACTGATTCGATCGATCTGGAGTCCGCCACCGCGACAAGCGTTTCGGGGCCGGTGCCCCGAGAGATCAGTGCCCGGGCCACCCGGCTGGACCGCCGATCCAGTTCGACATAGGTCAGCGCCCGTTCGTCTGCTCGCAACGCCACCGCTTCGGGATACTGCTCGGTGGGCAGTCCGCGGCACCGGATGCGGGCACGAAACCGGTGCGCTCACCCGGAAGGAAGAGGCCGAGATCCGCGATCGCGGTCGAGGAGTCCGCGGCGGCGAACGTGTCCAGGAACGCGATGAACCATCGATGGTGGGCGCCGAGCTTGTCGTGGCTGTATGCGGTGGAGTTGCCTTCGAAGTCGATGCGCGGCAACGATCCGATCGATCCCGGGTACACGTTGATCGCCAGTTCCGAGGTCGGCCCGGTGGTCAGGACCTGCACCTGTCCGGTCACACCGCCGAAGGAGATCTGCTGTGTGAACATCATCAGGTTGATGACCGGTCCGAACGGCGCCGGATCGGATGGGGCAGACGCGGCTGCGCCCGAATGGCGGTCGCGTCCGATGTCCTCGCGTCGATACCGCTGGTGGCGGAGGGCGGCGGTCAACGCCGCCTGGGTGGGTTTCATCGCCTCCCCGACCGTGGACGAGCGGACCCGCCGTCGCCGCAACGGCAGCATATTCGATACTGATCCTGCGGAATTACGCAGTAGAGCACTAGTTCTGGCCGAAACGGGCAGTGAGAGAAGGATGTTCTCGGCGCCGGTCATGAGGGCGAGGAAGGCGGCGAACGCGGACACGATCACCGCCGCCGAACGGAGCCGCCGCGGTCGACGAGGGCGTTGCCCCGGGCGGAGACGGCGCCGCTGACCCGGTGTGCCGCTGCGCCGGGTGTGCTGCTGCGCCCGAGAGTCACTGCGTCCGGCAGGTCCGCTGTCTCGCCAACCCAGAAATCACGATCGCGGCGTCTCTGGTCGGACTGCTGGTAGCGCAGGTCCTCGTCGAGCAGCTGCCCGGGGTGCACCACCGGATGGGCGGGAGCTTCCCGCTGTTCGAGGGCGGCGACGTACAGTTCGGCGGTCCGGCCGATCAGTGTCATCGCGCCGTATCCGTCGAGGGCGATGTGGTGGGCGCGCGAATACCAGAAGCAGCGGCTGTCGGTGAGCCGCAGGATGTGTGAGACCACGAGGTGCTCGTCGTACATGTCGAGGGAGATCTTGCGGTCCCGTCGCATCCATTTCATGAGCTGCCTCCAGCGGCGCGTCTTCGGCGCTGAGGTCGACGACGGTGACCGATACGTTCGCGGCCGGTGCGACGACGACGGCGTGGGGGTGACCGTCGACGTCGACGAGCCGAACGGATCCGGCGCCGAGTTCGCGGTGGGCCCGCTGGTTGGCGGCGGTCAGCAGGTCGAGGTCGACGGAGCCGCGGAGTTCGGTGTACTGGGCGATGACGAAGGGCACCTCGGGGGAGAGATGCTGTGCGAACCAGATGGCCTTCTACGCCCCGGTGAGCGGAAGGGTCTCCGGTCGCCCCGGCAGGGCGCACACCGAGGGCGGCCCATCGATCGACGAGGTCATGCCGCTGCCCTCACGACAACGATCTCCTCGGCCCTGTGCACTGGAGTGATCAGACCGCGTACCTCGAGCATCTGGATGCGCGAGGAGAGAACCGGACCGAACGGGACCTCGGCCCTCGCTGCGATGTCGACGCGCAGCCCCTGTTCTTCGAGGATGTTTGTATCATCTCGATTCTCCGCTGAGTGAGGACTGGGCGATCAGCAGTACCCCGTCCGCGTAGAGGACATCCGGTGCCTCGATACAGATCCGGTCGAGCAGTGCCCGTCCGTTCCGTCCCACGCCCGCTCGCCCCCGCGGCTTGGCAGCTCATCGTTGGGGGCGGGAACGTAGGGAGGATTGGTGACCACCAGGTCGAACCTGTCGGCGCGGACCGGAGCGGTCAGGTCGCCGCGCGCACGACCCGGATCGACCGGCGATGCATCGCGGCGTTGAGCCGCGTGTTGAGCCTAGCGCGGCGGGAGAGGTCCACTGCCGTCACCCGGCCGGCGCCCGCCGCGAGGGCCCCCAGGCTCAGTGCCCCCGTTCCGGTGCACAGGTCGAGGACCCGGGAACGGGGTCCGAGTTTCTGCGATGCGAGTACCTGTGCCAGCAACCAGGTGTCTGCCTGTGGCGGATATACCCCGGGCAGGCGCAACAGCACCGGTACTCCTCGCGATTGCGGCAGCGGTCATCACCGACTCGTGGACGATCCGGAGTGGTGGCTACACACACGGCCTTTTCGGTCGTGCGGTGCAGCATAAGATCCGCGGTCGTCGAGTCCACCAAAGGATCGAAACACGGACTTGTCCTCTCGCACTGTGTGCTTGCCCGATCGTTCCCGCCGGGGCTCGGCCGCTGGGGCCAGATGTCCTAGGCCGGCAGGCTTCCGGTCTCGAGGAAAATGACCCGCCGCCGATCTCAGCAGTGTGGTCACAGAATCGTTCGTAGAAGCGGCCGAGCAGAGTGATGTCGACAGCGGCTTGTACCCCGTGAGGCCATTGCTCGGCTTGGGTGATCGTTTACTCTCGGCTATGTGCACGGCGAGTCCACCCATGCGTCGTAGGTCGCCGACAGCACGAGGCCGCCGACCATGACACGCAGATCATGCGCGACGGGCGCCTGCAGCGGGAGCAGCGAGAACGCCCGCTGCTCCCAGGTCGTGGCGTCATTCTCGAGTGCTCCGCTCGCGTCGATGACACGCTCGGCCAGAGTGAGGTCCGCATCCAGCAGCGCGTTCGTCGCATCCGACACCGCGGTGACGGTCAGCGCGCATGTCGCGGCCAAGCCACCGGTCAGCCCGTCGATGCTATCCGCGAATCGTGTGCGCATCCGCTCACGGTCAGTGGGCACTGTGCGAGCGTCGTCGGGCGTCCCAACATCGTTTACCACCTCCACTGCACCGCGTGTGCATCACGCGCAGCGGCGGGTGATGCACCAGTGCCTGCTGCTTTCGCGTGTATGTATTGAGATGGATTGAATCGACGGTCGTCATCGGGCAGCCGTGTTCCTCTCGTCGCAACGAGCGTCGAACGGGAACAGCGCAACGATCGGTGGGCTGCAGGATATGGATAACGAGGGGACTATCCACGCATCTCACGACCCCACTCATGGTCTCCGTCACCGCCTTGGGCGATCAGCACGATGGCCAGGATCGTGTAAAGAATCACCGCCAGAAGGAGTAGACCGCCGGCGATCCACAGCGACAGTTGCCCGAGCCGGCGCACCCGGCGGGAGGCGTCCACGGCGCCTTCGACGTCGCCGCTCGCCCACCGTGGATACACATCGAATGCATGGTTGAAGGCGGAGAAAGCCAGCGGCCAGAAGAACACGAGCGATGCCACGGCCCAACCCGCATTGCTGCTGGGTCTCGGTTCGGCGGGGTCGTCGGCGCCGCGCTTGGCTGGGGGTTCGTTCGCGGCGCGGCCGGTTCGGCAGGTGTGGATTCTGGTGTCGGCGAGACCATGATGGACTCAATGTCGGTCGGGATCTGCCTGACGGTACGGGACCTGTGTTGAGAATTCGCTGAGAAGCCAGCCGATTCCGTTCTAATACCATTGCCGTGCAACAACGTTGCGGAGGTTAGGACGTCCTCGGAGGCCGGTGTCCTCATCGGGGATGAGGCGGAGACGAGCTGTCGATGCTCTCGGGTTCGAACGGAGGCCGTATTCCACACGTCGAGGATGCGTGAGAAAATCGCCCGCTTGCCTGCTGCGGTGGGGTGCAGGGGCCGCGTGAACGGCTGGGAGATGAGCCATCACGACCGTTCGTGGACCGGTTCGCGGTCTGCCACGGTTTCTTGGTGGCGGATGTGGGTGTAGACGATGAGCGCCAGCAAGATCACGGCGAGCACTGCCGATGAGCCCACCGTCCCCAGCGCCAATCCGCCTTTGTCGTGCGGCTTGCTGAACAGGTCCCCGACCGTCGCACCGAGCGGGCGGGTCAGCACGAACGCAGCCCAGAAAAGGACAGTGCCGGAGGACGTGGTGAAGTAGTGGGCGCCGAGGATCAACGCCATCACGGTGCCGATCAGGAGGGCGCCGCCGGCGAAGCCGAGACCGGAACTGTCGGCGAGGAAGTCGCCGAGCGAGGTGCCGAGGGTGTTGGAGAACAAGATGGCGGTCCAATAGAGCAACTCGCCTCGGAAGGTGCAGATCCGTTCGACATCGAAGGTATCGCCGAACCGACTCCAGATGGCGAAGACGCAGGCCAGGCAGGTGATGAGAATGAGTGCGCCCTTGGCGTAGCCGAGTCCGGCGGAGCGGTTGAGGAAGTCGGACATGGTAGTGCCTGCGGTGCTGGTGGCGACGATCACTGTCCAATACAGGGCGGGATGAAACGTCTTGGCCTTCAGCTGGGTGACGAGGCTGACGAGGAACAGTCCGATGAACAACACCGAGGCTGCGGCGTAGCCGATGTTCAGGGTCTGGGCGAGGAGATCACCACCGGTTTCGCCGAGCGTGGTGGCGGCGATCTTCATCACCCAGAAGATGGCGGTGATCTGGGGGAGTTTCTTCATGATTGCTCCAGTCGCTGTGCGCGGCAACGGTCACTGGGACGCTCGCACGATGCGTGGTGCGGCAGCACGAGTGCTGGTCATTCATACATCTGCGGTGCCCCCACGGTTCTGTGCTGGTCGGGTGGTGCAGGTCGAACTGGTCGACGCTGGGGTGTCGGCGGGGCTCGCCGACACGTCCGGGATGGTTGTGCGCGGCTGCGCCGACGGAGTCGCGACGTCGTCGGGTGCGCACCGCATTGATCAGCAGCGGCACCAAGGAGACCACCACGACCGCGATCAGGATCACCTCGATGTGGTTGCGCACGATCGGTATCCCGCCGAGAAGGTATCCCAGGACGGGTACGCCCGTACCCCACAGCACACCCCCGATGACGTTGTAGGTCACAAAGGTGCGGTAGCGCATGCCGGAGGCTCCCGCCATCACCGGGGCGATGGTCCGGGCGACCGGTACAAATCGCGCGAGGAGGACGGTGCGCGGCCCGTAGCGGTCGAAGAAGCGCCGCGACTGCTCGAGCTGCTTCGGTCCCAGCCTCGTCGCGCTGGGACTGTCGAACACCGCCGGTCCCACGCGTCGGCCGATGAGGTAACCGACCTGATCGCCCAGGATCGCAGCGACAGGTATGGCGATCACCGGCACCCACAGGGGCGCGAAGGGCTGAAGTTGGGCGGCGAACACGCCGGCGGTGAACAACAGCGAGTCGCCGGGCAGGAAGAAGCCGACGAGAAGCCCGGATTCGACGAACACTGCGCCGAGAACGCCGAGCAGACCGAGGGCGCCCAGCAACGTCGGCACATCCAGGATGCCGATCCCCCAGTGCCATGCTCATGCCGCGGCCCCGTCGTCATCGCGTGGTTGCTGACGGCCATTCCGGGCGATGACCGGACAGCCAGCAGGCACCGGTCTCGGTTGCCGCGAACGCCGACGCCAACTCCCGTGTCCTCCAGGACTTGCAGTGTCGATGCGCCCGGGCCCCGGCGACGCTCGCGCGACGGGCTCAGCCATCCGTCGCGGCGAACACCGCTGTGCCTGCGACGAGCAGGGCCAGCGGTAGCACGGTCGTGCTGCACCTCGGTGAGCAAGGTCGTGGGCGCCGCCGCGCAGCCTGCCGAACCGGGCGAGTCGGCGTCGAAAGCGCGACGGTGTCAGTGCGTGTCTCACGCCTGCAGTCTTGGCGCGGGGTGCTGTGGTGACGCTGAGGAAGCCGCACACTCTCAGCCAGTATCGGGTGTGACCTGGAGTTTCGTTCATCGGTGAGCGGTTTCTCGGCGAGTCCACACTGGGCTGGGGCCACCCTCGCAGTAATAGCCGGCATGAGGGCAGGAGTGGGCCATGACGTCTACCAAGGACAGGCCGGTTCACCCGCCGACCTCGCCGCCACCACGTCGGCGCGCCGGTCGGCGGACAGCGCGCCGGATCGTCGGCGTGGCCGTGACCACCATGGTCCTTGCCGCCGCGATGTCGTATGCCCAGGCGTTGCTGGCTCCCGGTTACGCGACGTGGCAGGACAAATCCTCCTCGTGGCTGCGCGACCACGGCGCCGCCCCATTACTGAACCTGTACGAGAACTGGCTCTACACGCGGCATCCGCCGTCGAACGCGCAACCCGACCTGAGTCAGCTCGCCCCCTCGTTGCACGTTCCCGGTGTTCCCGGCCGGGACGCAGCAGCCGCGACTGGCCCTGCCGCTGCTGCCGCACCCGGCAAACACGCCACCGGTCATGTGGTCACCGGGTCGTGCCGGCCCGGAAGGCACGCCCTTGTCTTATACCGCGGTGTTCCAACCCGATGCCGCGCACCGCGGCGTGGTCGCCGGTGCGCGGCAGACCTCTGCGCGCGGGGTGACGCTCATCTGATGGAGGGCACCGAGCAGCCTTCCAGTTCGCCAAACCCGGCAGACGCTCGGGTGCCGGTGGGTGATGCCGTCGTTGGTTGCCGCGTTCAACTCGGGTTTCAAGCTGAAAGACATTCGTGGTGGCTTCCATTGGAACGGGATCCTGGTGCGGCCACTGGTCGACGGACAAGCATCGGTGGTCATCGACGACTGAGGTTGCCCCTCGGGAGTGGACACCGGATTTCATGCGGCGACTGACAGCGTAGACGACGCGATGAGTCGTTGTTC
>NZ_WXYH01000389.1:395753-411258 GCF_009872365.1 Rhodococcus sp. T7 | reverse complement strand
GCCGGAACCCCGGCCGACACGCCCCAGGGTGGGGAATTACGTGACGGCCGGGTGGGGAATTACGTGACGGACAAACCCCTCAACCTGGGGAATTACATGACCGCTGACAAAATACCGTGGTCGCGATCTGTTCGTCGTACACGTGACGACGTCAGGGAGCGGTGGCAGCATTCACCAGGTGCGGGACATCGCCGTCATCGACACGAGCACCGGAAGGTACTGGAACATTACCTCTCCGAGTCACAGCGAGCTCACTGCGGACGCGAGTGCGGTACTCGGCCTCCGGACTCGCACGAGGACGCATGGAGGGGCACATCGCTGGCGGATTCCACGGCGACGCGCACACGCAATTGCTCACCCGACTGCTCGCCGAGGTCAACCTCTCCCCCACCTGGCATCAGAGCGCTGATATCAGGAAACTGACAGCTGGCGCTCTAGGGATACCACCGACCCACACACCACTGCGGAACAGACATGCAACCTCTCTGCTGGGGCGTTTCCCTCCGAAACGCCCGCCACAGCGCCGCTCAGATGGCAAAGGCGGCCGCCGCTTGCTTCGACGCGCTCGAACATTTCGCAGCTGCAGGTCGGACTGCCACTGGCGACCCGATGACGAACTGAGCGACAGATGCCCCGACGCGATCTCCAGATCCCACCGCGAATCCCGAATCCTCCGGCGCCTTCGCGGTCGTCACATTGCGGGGTTGTGGGTTTCTTGCGGCCCTATTTCGTTAGCGCGATCGATGGTTTGGCCGCGACCGGGACGACTGTCCACTCACTTCTGGCCGTCCCCGTCGCTGTTGCGCCGATGATTGTTCTCGCGCTCTGGGTAGTAGTCGCAAACAAGAAGTAGGGCTCGTCGGCGCTACTCTGCCGCCTGTGTGCGTTCGTCGTCCCCGAAGAAGTATCCGGTCAGAGCCGCTGTGATCAGATGGGACCGCGACTTCGCGGCGAGATCGACGACGAGTTGATCAATGACGTCGAAGTCGGACTTGAACAGGCGGTATGTCACTTGCGTTTCAGAATCGTCACGTGACGATTTGGGGCGAATGCCACGGGGCGCGAAGAGCCCTCCCCCGATTCGTCCACCGGGGTACAACAGCTCGGGTAGACGCTCATGCGTCGCCTCGATCGCGACAATGAAGATCTGACCGTTGGTCATTCCCGTTTGCTCACGAAGCTGCTCAAGCTTTGCGTGGCACTTTGCCGGAACCCGAACGCTTGACGACTTCCCACCGCCGTCCGCGTCTGCCACCGACCCACGCTCAGGTGGCGCTTCGCGATTCGGTTCAACTTCCACATCATCAGATCCCTCGATGTACTGGGATGCGATGTGTTCGACCGATCGAGCAGCCGGCGATCGAAAGGTCGAAGCCAACGGACGGTGTTCCCCAGTGGCTTGAGGTCGACCATGTTCCTGCGTCACGACGATGTACTCCGATGCTGAACAGGGAGCGAGAGGCACTCGCTCGTACCCAAATGATCTTGATGTGTTTTATACAGCCCGCCCTGGACTACTCGGCTCGGCGGTACATACCGTCAACAGTGCCCTAGGAGCGCACCTTCAACGTGAAACGCGATGTTATATGAACAACATAGACCAACTCATGCCTATACCAAAGAGAGCAGTGCGGACGTACATGCCTCCACAGTTGATTCACATGCATACCCGTCCCAGTGTCGTACCAATATCATCCCAAAATAGCGATGAAACAATTTTCGAGATGTTTCTATGCAATCTTGATAGCCAGCACACGCAATCTTGCCAGTCTCATGGGATGCAGATGGGACGGCCTAGAGATTGGTTCGAACTAATATTGATTGCTTTCCGCTTTCCTATCCTTTCACGTTCGGGATACCTTGTTTGGGAACTGCATCTACCACTTAGAAGAATTCGGGACGATTGCGTAACGATGGGTGACACCCACACCGCATGATGGCATCATGTTCATATGACGGTGCCAAATGGCGAGGGCCTTGAGCTTGGCCTTCCGTGGGTCGAGGATCTGCGCTGGCACCGCGATCAATGTAGGCAGTCTCGCTTCCAATGGAGCGGCAGTGAGGCGCTTCTCGCGGCCACAGAGTTCACCCGCGGCCGCCACGACTTCACCTCCCTGATGGATCTGCGCGAGCTGAACGAGGGCCGGCGCGCTGCCACCGAGTACGCCGCAGTCTGTCAACGCGCGTTCGGCGAGGCAGTCAGGCAAGCCCGACGGGCTATCTGTCCCACCTCCTGGGTGACTGTCGCCGCCGAACTGGACTCGACGGTCGACGACTGCTCGGCCAGCTCACACTTTGCGACCTGGTCAAGCCCTGCAGATAGAACAAATGCCCAGGTGGATCGGGTTCATCGCATCGTCGATGGTCTCTACTTCTCGAACCCTCTGATTCGGGCATGGGAGCTCAAGCAGCTCTGGGACCTGTACAAGGCCGCCGAGAACATCCTCGAAGACACCGTGATCGACCTCGTCGTCGAGCTCGACAGACAGCGACGCGCTCAGGACATCGCCGATGCGATCGGCGTCATCACTATCGCGGGCCTCCACCATCGAATCAGCCTCCAACGAAGCCGGCGCGGCACGGTCGGCGATCCCCGCAGACGACCGAATCAGTACAGGTAGGACACAGTTCTGCGAGCGTTTCACGCATGTGTTCACGCAAGTGATTCCCTATATCTTCACGCGAACGGGACTTCTCACCTTTCACGCTGTCAGGCCTCGCACTCAACGTTCGATCCGCAGAGCCTTCCGGTCGGGTGCCAGCTCGATCTCACGCACTGCACCTAGCGCCCAGTTGCGGTACTCGGTCACGCATCTCATTCGGTTTACCCCCTCGCACTCGGACCCGCAGCGAGGGCACGTATCGGTTCACGTATTACAACCAGTGATGTTGTCCGCATAAGCGACAGGATTAGTTCACGTGCAAGCACCTGCACTGGTCTCCCGCGTCTAATCACGCCCGTGTGCACGTGTTGACACAAGCATGTAGCCACGTTCGGGCCATCGCAGAAGATCACGCATCTGTCCACGTAGTTTGTCCCACTTGACATCCGGCAGTCTGTCCCGCGTTTGTTCATGCTGATGGTCACGCGGTATGACACGCAATGCTTCACGCATGCTCTCACGCGACGTCTCACGCGTGTCTTCCTACGTAAGTCAACGCAGGACAACTAGGTGCTCGTCACGCGTTTAATACCGCCAGAGTTCACGCGTGCCATGCCGCATGTCCTCACGTAGGTTAACCAGCGTGTCGCCATGCGTATGACCACGCCGATTGACCTGCCGAATGACACACTTGATTCCACGCTGGTATTCATGCCGATCACCACGTCTACTATCACGCCAGTTACCAGGCATGATGACCTGCCGAACTACCTGCGTTGCCTCATACGGTTGCGCCCGTTGTATCTCACGCGTTTGCTCACGCAGATCTACCTACGGTCTGCCCCGCGTGGCATACGGCAAGTTGTCCAGGAATCCTGCTAGCTTCACTGGGGAACCACTCGTCACAACCAAAGTCCAATGGGAGAACTGCCATGTCCATGCACGTCGTCGAGACCTCAACTGCAGAGCAGCAGGAACTGCCGGTGTCGTTCGGATTCTTCAACGGCAAGGGGGGAGTGGGAAAGACAAGCTGTGCCGCCAACTGCGGCGGACTCCTTGCCGCCGCCGGATACCGAGTTCTGATCGGTGACTTCGACCCCCAGGGGAACCTGTGCCGCGATCTGGGCTACGACAAGCGTGACGGATCCGAACTGTTCACCGCGCTCCTGCAAGGGTCCGCGCCTCCGATCGTCCACAATGTCGGCGGCCGCGAGAATCTCGATGTGGTGCCGGGTGGTCCCGCGATGTTCGACCTGGCTGCCGTCATGGTTTCCCGCCAGCAGCGTCAGGGTGGTAAGCGGCTCGGACAGCTCGTTCGCGCCATGCTCCTGCAGGTTGCGCATAACTATGACGTGATCATCTTCGACACTCCGCCCGGTGATTTGACCATCATGGAGGCATTGATGGAGGTCGTCCAGGCTGTGGTCATCCCAGTCAGGGCGGACGACGCAAGCCTCGACGGGTTGGAAACAATTGCCGGCCAGTTCTCGGCGACACGCGATGGTGATCCAGACCGTAATCTACCGGCTGTCAACCCACGGCTGCAGTTGGCAGGTATTTGCCTGTTCGGTGTGGGTTCGCGTTCAACCAAGCTCACGGCGAAGATCCGCCAATCCGTCAACGAGATGATCGGGGATGCCGCCCCCATCTTCGAATCCCGGATCCGGACGATGGAATCTACGGCCTACGATGCCCGCCGGGAGGGCTTGCTGGTCCATGAGCTGGAACAGCAGACCGAAGTCGCCAAAGTCGCACGTTTCGCCGCACTGAAGAAGGGCGCCAAACCGACGGATCAGATACTTTCGCGCAATGCGTCCGGGTTGGCCGAGGACTACGCAGAACTGACACGCGAAATCCTCGTTCGTCTGTCGACCATCAGCGAGGAGGTGGCATCGGCATGACCGAAACCAGCACTCCCCGCCGCAAGAGCCTTGCCAGTGCTTTCGCTCCGAAAGGTAACCGAGCGGAGGGTTTAGCCGGCCTCCTTCCGACTGCAGGCAACCCCACCCAGCCTCGGCGCTCTACCCCGATCACCGAGGTAGAACCAGCCGCGGAGGAGTCTCGGCATGTCGAGAAGGCGCCTGCAGCGCAGGAGCCGCCACAAGCTCAGGCCCAACCACCCGCTCCTACCACTACGGCGCCCATTCGCTCCGAGCCGGCTCGTAAACCAGAACCGACCCCACCACCTGCACCCGTCGAAAAGCAGGATCCAATCTATGAGCCTGTCCCGGACCCGACCCCGGTCCTCGACGATGATGTCGAACCTTCGACGGAAACCGGGAAGGTGACCGTGACGGCTTACCTGGATCGCACCACGCGTGATGCACTGCAGAGCCGCGCGGCCGAAAGTAGGTGTGATCACGCTGATGTGGCTATCGAGGCCTTCGATTCTGTTGGGATCGCGGGACTTCGCAGCCTGTTCCAGCCGGTGGCCCGGCGATCCGCAGCCGGGATCCCGATGCATCAGGAGCCATTCGCGGTCAAGGGTCCCGTTGAGACGTGGTTCCGGTTCACGACGGCACAGAGGGACTGGCTTGACGCTCAGGTGAAGGTGGTGGGATCGAAGTCCCGAAGCCGGCTTCTCGCTGGCGTCTTGTCGCTGCATCTTCGGACGGCGTCTCGGTAGTGACGATGGGGTAGGGCGGTGGGGGAGTAGAACCTCGCCGCCCTACCTCTTGATCGCTTCCCGAAAGCTCAGCGGTGGTGCGTGCGAAGGCACTTCAGGTGTCTTTGAACCCACTCCCCACCCCACTCCCCACCCCACTCCCCACCGTAGTGGGGAGTGGATTTTACCGTTTGATCAGGTATTTCTTCCCAATCCCCCCACTCCCCACCGAGTCGCCCCGCAGGTCACACGTAGGGGTTGTTGTTCATCTGAAACCGCGGTCGGGCGAGTTTGGTCAAACAGTCCATGCACCGCGGCATGATGCGGCGACGAAGATTTTGTTTCCCATCTGTCACACAGCGCTGGGTCGAAGGATCTTCCTCAAACCAGAAGCGGATTTTTGGTGAAGGTGAGGGGATGCACGATGAACGGCGACACACCGACAACACGTCATTCAACGTTTCCGAAGCAGTTTCTGTTTAGGCTCTTCGCATGGGACGGCCACACAAGGGAACGCGCAAGTGCATATCAGTTCGTGCACCCCTTCAACAGCACAGCTTCTACGAAGCACGCGCCGAAGAGCTCGGACTCGAGCTCGGCGACTACGCCCTGCTCGTCATGGCCCGTGCGTACAACCTGGATGTCCCCGACTACATCCTCAAGAAGTTGGACCCGGAAAAACTACGGGCGCACGACGAGCGCTATGCGGTCTCCGATTCGTCCGACAACGAACTTTCAATCTCGGCATGACCTGGCCATAGATAGCGAAAGACCCCCACTGCTTGCCGGCCTGCGGGGGTCCTTCGTTCCGTTGATTACGAACTGAGTCCTGGAGGGGACCTGGTTCATAAATACGAGTCCTGGAGGGGACCTGTGCCCATACTAACCCGGGCCGCACCGCGCTTGCCAGATCTCGTGGCGCGTGTGTCTGAGGCGGCTTCGTGACTGCTATCACTGCTGGAACCATTCAGATCGGTCGGATGTCGTCATTCGACCGGGTTCGTGCTGCTGCCGAACGCAATGGCGGGGTCAACGAACGCGGCTCGACCCAACTGATGGCGCGGTGCCCGATCCATGGAGACCGTCACGCGTCGATGTCCGTGACCTGGGTCGATGGGCATAGGGGAGGAATGGTGCTGCTTCACTGCCACGGCTGTGAAGCTCCCGTCTCGGAGATCGCCGAGGGTCTGGGTTTGTCGATGACGGACCTCTTCGACGAACCGCTGCCTGATCGCGATGCGCTTACACGCGTAGGCCGATCTCCCCGACGACGTGGTGCCGGGCGGCGCCGGCCGAAGGGTGGACGACTTCCCGCCCGGATCGCGCTTCCGGACGTGACACCTGATGCTCAACACCGGTGGGATCGAGTCAAGGTCTACTCGTATGTATCTGCAGACGGCACTTTGGTGCAGGAGGTAATCCGCGAGGAATGCACGAGCTGTGAAGCTGGCCGGCACAAGCAGTTCCGACAGATTTTCGTGGATGCCGCAGGGACCCGGCTCAGACGTAAGCCGGAGGGTTTTGAACCGGTCTTGTATCGACTCCCGGAACTGCTGTCAGCAATCTCGAGCCATTCGCCTGTGTGGTTACTCGAGGGGGAGAAGGATGTCGAGACAGCCGAGTCGCTTGGACTGGTTGCCACGACCAATGCTCAAGGCGGACTGAACTTCCCTCTCTCATGTGCTGACCTTTTCGAAGGCGCTGAGGTTCGCATCGTGCTCGATCGCGACTCCGTCGGATGGAAGCGAGGTATCGAACTCGCATCTCTGTTGGGTGGCAGTGGCGCCCAGGTCCAGCTCTTGCTGTCCGCAACGGCGGAACCCAAATCTGATTTTACTGACCACGTCGATGACGGACATTGGTCGACCGACTCGATGTGGGGTGGCCTCATCCCTGTTCGGGCTGGGGAAGTCGCTGCCCACGGCTTCGCTGCCGACGTAATCGAGAAGCAAGCACTAATCGAACTTGCGCTGGCAGAGGCGACCGCCAGAGTTGATCGTGCAAGTGAGCGGGACGGAGACGAAGAGTTCCGACGCGCACAGCGGTGGGCGCTCGAATCGGAGCGACGTTTCGAGGATCTGACTGAACTTCTGGACAAAGTTCGACAGCAGGCCGCGGCTGAAGGCACCGATTGGGCGGGAGAAGCGGTCGAGAATGCCATGACCGCATGGCGTGCCGCGCTCGTTGCAGCTCGGGCCACACACGATGTCGCGCGAGTTCCTGTTCCACCGATTCTGCAAGATCCCGAGCTTGAGCCCGTACCGGGTGCGGTTCAGGACTCGCTCAGCCCCGTTGATTCACAGCGGGTCTGGTCCGACTCGGAGAGTCTGGCTACGCCGCTGAACAGCATCCGGGGGCGCAATGTTATTGCTCCGGTGTATCGGATCATTGATGGGAACTTGGTCGAAATCGTCACGACCAAGAGCGGTGATCAACAGGCGAAACTCGTACTGGACCTCGATGCGCGGATCGTTGAGATGGAGTATCTCGAAGTTGCCGATGCGGGTATCGACGTCGACGAGCCGGAGTTGATGGGTCGAGCAGCGATGGCCGGTCAGAGTGAAGTCAACCCCGCCGCACCTCAAGAACTCACCGCGGTGGTTATCGGCTACACCCATCCGGAGAGCCGAGAGTTTCTGCGGATCCGGATTCCGGCGAAGGAGTACCGGGATTGCGGCTGGGTCGATACCTTGCCGGGTCCGCCTGCCTACGACTCTCGCCCCAGCGGAGTGGCGAAGCTGCGAGATGCACTCAAGGGCGCAGGTGGGCGCGAAATCCGACGGGTGGTGCGATACCGCTCGACAGGGTGGCGCCGCGATGATCAGGGCAAGTGGTTCTTCGTTCATGCTGGGGGAGCCATCGACGAGAATGGCGGACGGGTAGCCCCTGTTCTGCTGACCGGCCCCCTGAAGATGTATGACCTTCCCGCACCGACGCCCGACCCGGTAAGGATCCGAGAAGCATTCCTTCGTCATTCCGGCTCGATGCTCGAACGCACCCCGACGCGAGTTTCGGCCGCTCTACTTGGGCAGGTATTCAGGTCCGCATTGGGTCCGAACCCGTGGGTTCTTACGTTGGTCGGATCGCCTAACAGCTACAAGACCTCACTCGCGTCATTGGCGATGCACCACTGGGGAGAGAAATGGGATCGCCGGCGACCGGCGACATCGATGTCGGGCAACGGCGACACATTGAATGCATTGCGGATCAAGCTTAACGCCGCAAAAGATGCTCTGTACTGGGCGGACGATGTCGCACCAACCCGAGACTTCGGGACTGCGCAGAAGGCGCTCGAAGAGTTCGCTCGCATGGTGCACAACGGTGAGCAACGCTCGAGAAGCACACGTGATGGTCTAGGGGTTCTGGACGGAACCCCGCCCCGCGCGTCTGCTTTGGTCACCTCCGAGATCATGCCGCGGCCAGGATCTGCAGCTCAGCGGATGCTCGTGGTGCCGCTGCAGGCGCGGGAAATCGAACTGAACGTTTTGAAGGAACTCGATACTGCGCATTCCCGTCATGGCCGCGCCTTGTTGATGGCCACGTACCTGCAATGGTTATGCCCTCGGTTGGACATTGTCCGCGCCGAGGCGTTCGCCGAAGGTGAGCGGTATAGCGAGCGTTTGCGCACGAGCGGCGAAAGTGTTCGTCAGGCAGACGCTTTGGGGTCTCTGTGGGCGGGCTGGCATGCGATGTCACGTTTCCTTGTTGATGTAGGGGCGTTAACGGAGAACGAAGTCGCGCAGGTCGGGGACCTGGTCACGATGGGCTTGTCTGATGCCGCTGCTGCGGCGACTGACCCAGATCTGCCAATGCGGACCGGTGCGCGAGTACGGGAGTTGTTGGTACACGCACTGAGAAATGGTCACGCCTACGTGGAGGACGTCGACACCGGGCAAGCTCCATCGGATTGGTCGATGGCGGCATGTCTTGGATGGCGGCGCAGTGTGGTGGGTGAAACATCCGACGGCACCCCTCGATGGCGTGCGGAAGGTCGTGGCGTTCGATTGGGATATGTCGTGGCCAACCCGCGGCCGTGCGATGGTCAACCACAAGTCTTGTTGGACCCGATGGCCCTCGAACAGGTGTTGAAAGCCACTGGTCAGACGATGACCGATACCTTGCAGATCGATCGCGGTACCGCCTTGAGGGCTCTCTATGACGAGGGCGTGCTGATCGCGGAGGAACGGAAAGGCAGAATGCCGCGGTACACGGTGCAGCGGATGGTCAAGTGCGAAAACCGCAGGCAGCGCATGGTTGCACTGCGGCTGCACAAGTTGCTCGGTAGCGATGGTCCGGAAGACCAAGTAACCAGCGATGCAGGATCAAGTGACCCGACACTCGGTGGCGATTCCAGCGACTCTTCCACGCCTGTGCCCGGTGGTCCGGCTCTGTTCGATGGTTGGATCGCCGATCTGAACAGTCCAGGGTCCGGCGTAGCTTCGGGTGATTCGTCTAACGAAGTCATGAGCCTGACCAGCTCTCATTCCGAACAGGAGCCTGAGATGGCTATCGAGACCGATGCCGAAGGGCATACCGCTGATGGAGTGCAGATTTCACCGGTTTCCATCTGCGCCCTGTGTGGCGGCGAGGACGCCGGATGGCAGATCGACGGCTTGGTGATGCACCTTCCCTGCTGGTGGCAAAGCACCGCCGCCACCCGATCAGCAGCTGCAGCAACCGGCGACACAGTCGGACAGGTTTCGCCAATGGTGAAGGACGAGCCGGTGGCGGCTCCCGTCGAAACGACGTCTCGTGAGACTGCTGCAGCAACGCCGGCCATCGTCGCGACGGCGGAGACCACGCACCAGCCGACCACGACAACCCCGGCACCGAAACTTGCAGCAGGAGATGCACGGACCACCTTCACCGCACCCGCGGCAGTACTCGACGTCGATGGCGCCTGGCTTCCCGACGGCACCCGTCACGACCTTGCCTCGCAGATCACCCATGTCGGCGATGTCGCGGAGCTCGTAGCGACGTTGAACCTCGGCACGTGGACGTCCGACAAATGGTCGGTGCCTGGGCAGATCTGGATCACCGACGCGATGGCGCAGCACATGGGAATCGACACCAGCAGTCTGGGCAAGCGCAATCGAAACGACAGGCTCAAGGAACTGACCGCACAATCTCCGTTCGTCACAGAGGCTCTCTCCGAGGGCTGGCAGCTCGGCGGCAAGGAGGGGGACCGCCTCGGCACTTGGACGCGAGTGTGGAAAGGTGAAACCCGTGGTGTCTGGGTGACACTGACCTCCGGCATGAGCCAGGACCCCAAGGAGATGCCCATTCTTGGTGACTCGCCGGCACCCGCCACACTGGCGCGACGCCTGTCACTCCTAGCAAATGCTCTGCGTTTCCCCTGGGCTGTGAGCCCGGCATCGACGGGCATCGACCTGATGATCGCCGCCCGGCCGAAGGAATGGAAGCGCGTATTCGCACCCTCCGATGCCGAGTTCGCCAAGAAGTTCCAGATCTTCGAGGCAGATATCGACTGGTCACGGACCTTGTCTGACGACGAAGCGAAGTGCCGTTACGTCCATGCCTTCGACCGCGGCGGTTCGTACGCGGCAGGAATCGCCGGCCTCGAACTTCCGATCGGCGAACCTGCGCATCATTCGAACGGACTACCGTTCGATCGCAAGCTCCCCGGGTACTGGCTCGTGGAGATCCCCGAGTCCGCGGACTGGCGGTTCCCGAATCCTCTCAACCCGATGGGTTTGTCAATTTCCGAGCCGAAGTGGGTGACTACACCCACCCTCGAACGCGCCAGCAGTCTCGGGTACGAACCCGAGATTCTGGAGGCCTACGTGTGGCCTGATCACGGACGGGTCCTCGTCCCGTGGTACGAACGGATCCGGGATGCGCGCATCGCCTTGGACATCAAGGACGATCTCGACGCGCAGTTGGCTCGCGAACAGAACAAAGTCATCTATACGCACACGATCGGCATTCTCAATTCCGATCTGCACTTGGCAGGACGCCCAGGATATTCACCAGAGCGTCACCACCACATCGTCGCCAAGTCGCGGGCCAACATCATGTACCGGATAGCTCAGATCGGCGAAGACACCGGACAATGGCCCGTCGCAGTCACCAAAGACACCGTGCTCTACGTGTCGGATGAATCCGATCCCAAGCTGGCGTGGCCTGGAGGACCGAAGCAATTCGGACGTGGTTTCGGCCAGTACAAGCCGGAAGGATCCGCACTCCTCGCCGAACATCAGCAGTACCTGGACGGCAAGGGCTACCGGGGCAAGTCGGATCTGATCGCACCGGCTGAGTGGATGTCCGCCGGTATCAGCGCGGAAAGTGACTCGTGATGGCACGGAAGCCCCTCAGCCGCACTGCCTATTCGCGGATCGCCGACAGTCTGGCGGACTACGGCTCTGTGGTGGACAACCAGATCAATGTCGTAAGAGCCGCCAAGGAACTCCGTGTAACCCAGACAGCGGTGCGTGAAGTGCTGCGCGCTGAGCGCGGAAAGATGCAATCGGAATTCTTCGGCAAGCTGACCGGACGCCGAGGCTCCGACACTTCCGGTCGACCTGGATCCGCCAACCTCAAGGCTCAGCTACTTGCCGCTTACGGGCCCGGCAAACGGAGCGAAATCAACACTGCCGCCGCAGCACGCGATCTTGGGGTCTCTCGACGCACCGTGGAACGCTGGTTGGCCCCGGAAGGTCGGCAGCGAATCGCCAAACCACGAGCTGAGACCCTCAAAGCCCTAGCCCACAAGGCCAAACGAGCGGCCTCTACGCAGAGCGCACGTCGCGCGGCGATGTCGACTATGCGAAGCAGCAAACAAGGTAAGGCGTTGGCCAAGTACGGCGGCAAGATCAGGATCGATGCTGTTCAGGGTCCGGGACCGCGGGAGTATGCCCGGGATCGGTTGATCACCTTGGCGCTGACGCCTGACCAGGTCGAGGCGATGTGGAGTGCGTATGAACGCGGTGGCGACAAGGGAATGACCGACTGGATGAACACGCGAGCGCAGGACTACGTCGGTGGGTGGGAGTTCTTTCAAATTAACAGCTTCGACGTGGAACGGTAAGTTGTGGTCGTCCATCGAGGGCCTCGCTGGACGCGCAAACGTCTCGAGGCGATGCTCCGGACCTGTTACGGCGAAACTGCACGTGGAAGTGTTGACGTGCAGGCGGTCGCGGACGCTATGCATGTCTCGTCGCGCACCGTTAGGCGATGGTTGGCCGGCTCCAACCGCCGGTTGGCGGCCGTCCCACATCGTCGACTCGAGCAGCTGCGTCTGCCAGCCGCCGAGTCTGAGTTGCGGGGCCGGCAGCAGACCGACTACGCCCGCGAGGCGATCGCCCAGATCGCTCTCCCGAAGGACAAAGGAATTTTGCCTGTTTGGCGTGAGCGGGGTTGGCTCGAACCACACGTCGTGGCGATTCTTGACATCACTGGCAAGCCCTGGAAGCAGATTGTGATCAGCAACGGTTCGGCCCGCTCGATGAGTGAGTTCCGACGCCGCGGCTCCATCGTCGATGTCACGACGGTGCCGACGCGTTTCCATGGTGTCGTGCTTGCTCAGGAAGTGCTCGATGAGATCGAGCCGTGGAGGTTGCACCCGCTACCGGAGTTGCTTCCTCATGGTCGTACGCATGTGTGGTCGAACGACGCGCCGGCAGTCGATCTGTCGGTGTTAGCTGTGTCGAAGGAGTTGAGATGACAAACGAGAAGGAGATGAACATGGACAACGAAGCTAGCTCTGTCGAGAAACGAGCCAAGGCGCTGCTTTCGGAGTTCGTGCTCGATGACAACGCCGAGGGGGCGCACCGTCGTAAGGTCGATCTTTCGTGGTCATCGTCGGGCCGCTCACTGCCGTGATCGATTCGGTGGGGCCGCACCCATGGTTGCGCGTGAAAGATCCGCAGCCGTTGCCCGAGGCATCGAAGCCAGCACTCTTGGCGCGTCAGCTGCGTGAGCTGGACGAGAACAGCCTCGGCCGGCTGATACGCGATCACCTTGTGCCGCTCAGTTCGGACCGCAGTTACCGCACGCGGTGGAACGGATTCTGGTCATCTCTCGGGTTCGACCCGGTGCTGCGTGACCGCGCGACGAGGATCATCAATGGATTTCTCGATCTTGCTGAGGGAGCGCTCGAAGCCAACGATCAGGATGACAATCAAACTAAGCGCACCGAGAAGTTCTTCGATCGGTGTGAGGGTGCGCTCGATCGGATCCTGAAGCGCGAGGACGAACCGCTCGCCTGGGCGGGTGCGGCAGCAATGACGTTCAATCCGCCGGCTCGGGCAGTGATTGACCAGCTCGTGTCTGCAATCGAGAAGCACCGAAGCGATCTGGACAACGAAGCGCTGTGGGCGACACTCGACAGCGTCCGGAAGCAGTCCTTGGGCGGATCTGGACCGCGGAAACGCCGATCTCAGCGTTGAGGGGATAGTCACTCGGTTACAGCGTCAGTCAGTCGCTGAATACCAAACGTCCCCGGCACCCGGGTGTGCCGGGGACGTTTTCGCTGTTCAGGTAGTGTTTTTTCCTACACAAGTGGGTAGATTCGGTGTTGTCCTGCTGACGGGGACGACGGGACGGGGGGACGGGGGCGGACTGACCATCTGCCGTTCACGCTGAGTGTTTTTTTGTGTACTCGGCATGAGTGGCCGGGTTGCTCCGGCCACGTTCACCACTGGTGTGTGGTGTTCCCGCAGCGATACCGTCTGCCCGCTGGTGGCGGGTCTTATGGTTGGTTTCTGTCGGGCTGCTTTTACGTCTCGTCCGCAACTCGCCGGAGACGTGCCATCCTCAACGGACACCGCGAGTGCAGCGAGGTTCAGGGCAGCGTTGTGATCACGATCGCCGCGGTAACCGCAGTGGTCGCAGACGAACACCCGAACATTAAGGGGCAGTTTGGTTTTCACTGCCTGACAGTTCGAGCAGGTCTTACTCGACGGATACCACCGGTCCGCCACATGCAGACCGGTGCCAGTCCAATCGGTCTTGTAAGTCAACTGCCGTCGAATTTCGGCGAGAGCCGCATCACCGATCGCGCGATTCAACCCACGCTTGTAGGCGCCACCGGATCGGCTCATTCCGGAGACATTGAGGTCTTCGACGACGACGGTGTCGTAGACGCGGACGAGTTGGGTGGTGAGTTTGTGAAGGTGGTCGCGGCGACTGTTGGCGACCCTGGCATGTATCCGCTGAATCTGGTCCTGCGTGCGGAGCCACCGATTCGAGGGCTGCTGGCGGGTACGGCGGTCCGGGCCGGTGCGGCGAGCTCCTCGGCGTTGCAGGCGCCGCAGCTTCTTCGCCTGCTTGCGAGCGTGTTTCGGGTTCTCGATCAGTTCACCGGTCGAGAGAACCGCGAGGTGCTTGACCCCCACATCGACCCCGACCACCGATCGCGGACCGGTCGTGGTGGGCGGGAGGGCTCGTGCAGGGAGAAGCGTCTCGACGGAGAACGACACCTGCCAGCGACCCCGCCGGAACGACACAGTCGCCGACCGGATCCGGGCCGTCCCGGCAATGGTTTTACGCGCCAGCTTGCGGGTCGACTCGGCAGTGCGCACCACCCCGATCCGGGGAAGTTGGACATGGCGGCGATCCCCGTCGGTGGTGACCAAGCCGATACAGCCGGTCGTGAACCGGCACGAGGATGCAGCACGTTTGCTCTTGAATCGAGGAAACCTCATCGTCCCCGCACGTTTCCCTGAACGCGCCGCTGACCAGTTCGACAAGGCATTTGCGCAGTTCGCGATCCCGGAACTGTACGCCTCTTTCGAATTCGCCGACCACCACACCTGCCCGGTCTCGGGGTTGACCGCGACGTCGTCCTTGACGGTGTTCCAGTGTTTGCGCAGGCTGTACGCGGACCACGACATCGACGGGGTCAATCCCGCATCCGGAACACCGTAGGATCGTTCCGCGGTCCGTTGATCGAGGTTCGACTTGACCTGCGACAGCGCCCAGTTGTAGGCGAAACGCTGTGCCCCACAATTCGAACGCAACGCCTCGACCTGCCCCGGGGTGGGATCGAGAACGTACACGAACGCCCGGATCACCACCCGAGACGGATCCGGCGCAGCGATGTCGGCAGTGGGATCAGCAAGTGCAGCAGTGGCCGTCATGGGCGGTCCGGCGCGGCGGTCACGGCAGCGGCGTCACTGCGACGGGCACTGCGCTGCCCGTACAGGCGGGCACACCGCAACGTCATCACCTCGGTCATCTCACACACCAGATCATCAGCCTGAATCGCCCCGGGTCTGTCGGAGGCTCTCAAACCTGTGAAGGATGGAGAGCATGGCAGCACCACGGAAGTACAGCG
>NZ_WXYH01000389.1:390348-395743 GCF_009872365.1 Rhodococcus sp. T7 | reverse complement strand
CCACCACCGCTCCCGACCGCGGATACAGCAGGAGTGATCAGCCGCATCAGAGCGGGCAGGACCAGTGCCGTAGCGGCGAGCAGGGAGATCCCGATGAGCGAGTACTGAAACTGTTCGAGGGTCGGGGTTTGTCCTTCGGGGACGTCGAGCGCAGAGGACTGGGTTGTCAGAAATGCCATCGCGTACACCAGTGATGCGACGGGCTTGAACAGGCAAAACCCGATGACCCAGGCGAGGAGCTTCTCGTAGGACTGTGTTCCGGTCTTCGTTCCTCCGGCCGCGGCCGCGACGGGCAACGCGGCGACAGCGACGATGAGGAATCCCTGCCGGATCGGCATGAAGAACGCCTGTGCGAGGGCACCGATAGCGCCGACCAGGCCGATCAGCAGCATCAGGCCCGGTGCCAGCCCGGAGTAGGCGCCCAGGACCATCATCGCCTGCACGGTCCCGGCGGGATCGTTATTCGATGTCGCGTTGACGACTTCGGTCGCGAAGGCATCACCCGCGGCTGTCGCCAGGGCGACCACTACCGACATCATCGCGGCCGTCACGACTACCCGCACCATGGTGCGGAACGTCTCCTCGGCTTGATCGACCATCAGTTGCCGTCGTGCCGCGGCCAACCGCAGTGCCATGAATCCGATCGAGATGATCAAGAGGAAGGACTGGATCCAGACCGTGTACTCGTTGATCTGGGCCAGCGGAGCGAACAATTCGAGGTCGGCATTGGGGATTTTGATCCACCAGATGATCGCCATGACCATCGCCTGCGACATCCCGTCCAGCATCGACGTGACGATCTTGCCGAACTGCGAATCCCACTGCTCCTGGAGTTGTTCGCTGGCGAAGTCCTTGACTGCCGCGACTGGGTTGCCGTTGTGGTCGCACATGTTCCCGGCCCAGTTCCCGACGACGTCGCCGCTACTGGGTAGTCCAGGCACGTTGATGGCACCGAAGCCAGGTATTACCGTCCCCAGTCCCTCACCGAGTGCTTCCGCTCCCTGGCACACCAGGGAGCGATCCTCACCAGGCTTCGGTTCCGGTTCCTGTGCCGCAGCGGTATTCGCGACACCGAGGAGTACGGCGAGGGTGAGCGCCAGTGCGGTCAGCACATGGATCACGCGGCGGGCCACTGGGTCCACCCCCCGATGTTGCTGAGGTCCTTCTGCCCGCCGTAGAGATCGGCGGTGAGCTTGATCTGCCAGTCCCCGCCGCGCCAGAGCAGCTCCATCGGCGTAGAGATCCAGCCGGTGCCGCTCTCTTTGAGCATCGCGTACTCAATCTTGGCGTAGTCCGGGCGTTCCGGACTCCACTGGACGATCCGATAGGCGACGACACGGAAGTACGGCAACAAGGCCAGCTTGTCGCCTTCACCGGCGGCAACCGCATCGTTGGCCCGGCGCAAGAACTCTCGGCGCAGCTGCTCGAGCGGGTCACTGTCCGGGACGACTCGGTTGGTGTAGAACTCGGCTGCACCGGCGTTGGTAGCGCCGCCGCGGGTGTAGAGCTGGATACCGGCGAGCGCTGCACCTCGCGGGGTTTGGGCGAATCCGGTGGCCATGCGACCGTCGATACCGGTGGGACCGTCGGTGGTGGAGAAGGGCAAGGGGTAGTTGCGGATCTGCTGCCATTGCAGTCCGCCCGGAGCGCTGGTGGTGTCGTCGGCGGGTTTGCGGGCCGCGGTGTCCTGCTCGAGGGCGGCGCCGTCCGGGCTCGGGGGAACCTCGACTCGGCGGCCGAGCTCGTCGGTGTAGGGCAGGCCCCAGTCGTCGCGATCGGTTTGTGGTGGCGCCGTCGCCGGGGCACCGCCCCCGCTCGCCGCGGTGGTGTCCTCGCGACCTACGACATAGGCGGTCAGTCCGCCGACGAGCACGATGACCATGAACGTCGCCGAGACCCAGAACCCGATCCCGAGGCCGCGCATCTTGGAGGAAGCGGCCGCCGGAGTTGGCTGCTTGTCACCGGTTTCCGGGCTTGTCTCTTGGGTGTCGTTGTTGCCGGTGTTCATGGAGTGCCCTCCTGCCCGGTGCACGCCGTGTCCGGCGCGTCGAGGGTGACCTCGCGGGAGGTGTGGTAGTCGACGGTCTGCGGGTCGTAGACGTAGACCCGGGGTGTCGGGTCATCGGCTGCGGGGAGTTGGAGCTTCCAGTCCTGCCCGGTCCAGACGACGGTGGTGGCGGTGACCGAGACCGACTTGTCGCAGAACGCGGTGCGGATCGAGATGTCTGCGCGCTCGTCGGTGTAGTTGTCGACGACATAGCCGCTGAGCAAGGGGGCCTCGGCCGGGTCGGCGGCCGCGGTGACGCTGATCTGCGAGCGATTGACAGCGAACGCGTCACGTTCGGGGCCGGGAGCGATGCCGTTGTGGACGACGATCGCCCACTGGTCATCCCGAGCGACCGACATGCGCACCGTCTGGTGAATCGCGGCGAGGGCAGCACCCTGTGGGGAGTGCGTGAACCCGGACACTGCTCCGTTGCCGGTGTTACTGGCGGGGCCTTCGGCGGCGAACGGAAGCCAGATCGACTGGAATTGGTCCCATTCGAGGTCTGCGGGTGGGGTGGTCGGGTCGGGCGGCGTCGTCGTGGTGACCGAGTCGGTTGCGGAGCTCTCCTCATCGGAGCCGCACCCGGCGATCAGGGACGCCGCCGCTGCGGCAGCGGCGAGTGCTGCTGCCGCGCGGCGGGTGGTGACCATGGAATGGTCCTTTCTTCTCAGAACGTCAGGAGTGCGGCGGAGATACCGCTGGCCGCCGAATAGAGGACCGCGGAGATGAGAGTCATCCCGATCCGCGCGGCGGGTTCGGATTCGTACGGGTTCTGTTGCTTGTTCCAGGCGAAAAGGCCGCCGTACCAGACGAGTCGGATGGTCAAAATCGCGAAGATGATCCAGCTCAGGTACCGCCCGAGCTGCAGCAGCGGGTCGGTGACGGCGGCCGAGGGGATCCACATCGCGATCACGGTCATGACACGACCGCGGCCATGATCCCGCCTGCACTGGCGGCCACCACGCCGCCGACCAGTGCGCCGGCGATGATCTTCGGCGACTCGAGGCTGCCACCGTTGAATTTCTCCCAGCCGAACTTCCCGCCGCCGTAGACCAGGGCGAGAACGCCGGAGAACATGACCACCCAGGAGGCCCAGCGGCCGAGGGTGAGTAGCTTCTCCGACTTCGGGGGCGGTTCGGGGGGCAGTTCAATTCCCTGGGCCAGCACGCTGATCGTGTCGAGCGTGGCATGTAGCAGCATCATTTCGAGTTGTCCTCCTTGTTGTGTGAAACCCGGTCAGATGCCGGGGTTCAGGCGTTGGATGATCGATTGACGCAGCGCCCCAGCGATTTCGGCGATCTCGCTGGGCACGACCGTGGGGTCCTCTGCTGCGCGTTTCCTGTTCTCCGGTGGCGGGTCGCCGTGCGACCACACCGGAAGCTCTCGCGGGTTGCGCACGCGCGTGAAGTGTTCGATCCACCCGATTCGCCAGGTGGCGGGCGCCAGGCCGCTGACGATCTGGCGGGTGTGGTCGATCTCCTTCGGGATCTTGGTGCCGGGCCGGTCGGCAATGGTGATCAGTCCGATGACGGTGCTGCTGCCGGCTGTGCCTGCGATGTGCTGGCGCAGCAGATCCCCGGCCTGGTCGAGTGAGCCGACACGTTCGCGGGCGACGATCGCGACGAAGGGGGACTCGCCGTCGAACGGTCCCGGCCACTTCTGGCCGCACTCACCGGCGAAGTCCAGGACGTGACCGAGGGTGCTGATCCCTGCTCCGCCGTGTGCTCCGAGGAGCCAGACCAACGGGGCAGCACCGCTGTGGCCGCGAGGTACCGGCCGATCCCAGATCTCGGCGACATGGCTCGGGGCACGGACAGGCATGTGTGAGGCCGTGTTCTGCGGCTGGACGCGGCGGGAGAAGTTCAGTGCCGCCATCACCGATCACGACCCTGCACTGCCGCCGTCGCCCGTTGGATACGGGCGTAGGCGTCGACCGTGGCCGCGCGCAGTTCCCAGCTCGCGATCGCCACACCGGTGGCCAGATGGGGGTCGTAGGGAACCTCCTCGACGGCACGCACCACCGAGGACACATGGGCGATCAGCTCGGCCGGATCGACATCGGGTTCGGCGGAGTTCTGATGGGAGATCACCACCACGGTGCGGTCGAACACGTCGTTCCCGGCTGCCTGCCCGAGCAAGTCCAGGTAACCGCGCAACCGGTTGAACGAATCCGCCCGCGCCTGCACGACCAGCACGAACACCGCCTCGGTGTCTTCCCGCAGCGTGGTGCACTCGCGTAGCCGCAGCGCGTCCGGCCCCAGGTCGTAGACCACGGTGTCGACGCGGGGCCGGAGAATCTCTGCCACCTGCTGTACCGGGAGATCGTCGAACCGCAGCTCACCGCGGTCGATGATGCGTGCCCCGGCCGAGGACACGGGCAGTGATGCCACGATCGCGGCGGGGTCATCCGCGTCCGCGATCGTCTCGATCGCGGGAGCCTTGTCGTCGGTACCGGTGCGTGCTCCCAGGTCACCGCCCGCGACAGTCAGATCGACCACCGCTGCTGAGGCGGTTTCCTCGATAGCCCACGCTCCGGCGATACCGACCGCTGTCGTCGTTGCGCCCGCTCCCCCGCCCGCGCCGGTGACCAGCACCACCGGTGCCGGCCGCACTGCCCGCTGCGGCCATACCGGTGCGGGCTGGGGTGCACGTGCTGGCCCCCGGTGCGGCTGTTGCGGGTTGGGTGTGGGCTCAGTGACCCGGTCACCCCCGGGCGCAGCGGGGGCCGCGCCGCGCAGCGGGACGACCGCGGCTGTCGGTGTCTCTGCCTCGGAGTCCGATGCCGGGGCCTGGTTGAGCCATTGCATCCATTCGGGTTGGGAATTCACGGTGTTGCCTTTCCGATCGACGCGATCAGGTGACGGCCATCGACCACCCGTGTGGTCATGACCTGCTGCTCGTAGTCGGTTTCCTCACCGCTGATGCGGCGTTCGCGCAGCGTGACGAGGAACCGTGCCGGCGTCGTCGCGCGGATCGTCACGCAATGCTCGGCGCCAGCGGGGATTGCCGTATCGATCGCACTCTGGAGGGAGTCCGCGGCGGCGACGCCGACAGCATCGGCGGTGACCGCCGCGCGTGCCGCTGCCCCGGAGCGCTGCACGTAGTAGGCGTAATCGAAGGCGAGGATCGCGGCCGGACCGGAATCGGTTCCGCCCGGGCCGTTGCCGATGATCACACCGTCGGGAGCCGATGCCGGGTCACACCACGGGCGCGGGGTCTGCGAGCTCGGCGGAGCTGTGGTCGTAGTCTGCGCCACCACGGCGGCTGAGGGTTGTTCGTCCTGGCTGTCGCGAAGCGCCCACGCACCCAGCCCCACCACCACGGCGGCGGCCGCGACGACAGCCCCAC
>NZ_WXYH01000389.1:388139-390248 GCF_009872365.1 Rhodococcus sp. T7 | reverse complement strand
GGGTCGACGAGCTGATACGAGGCGTCGAAGTATCGGCCGAGGAGTCGGCTCCACTCGCGATGTCCTTGGCCAGCGCGGCAAACCAGTCCGCAACGAATTGCGTTGCGGACTCACCGGTTGCCGTCATCGGAGTCGATCCGTACGAGCCGTGAGCGCGGATCGTGTTCCAGTACTTCGTCAGCGCCGTCGCCGACACCAGATCCGCGTTGTCACTGATGTTGTCCTTGACCACGGCGAACGCCTGCTTGGTCAGCCGCGATGTCGTCGCCGGTGGGACCAGCTTCGGTACCGCCCCCACCAACTTCTGTGCGAACAACGCGACTCCCGCAGCGGGATTCGCGAGACCCACGGTGGCGAGTTGGGCGATGTTCGCCGGCGTCAGCACTTCCTTCACGACGGTCTTGACCGCGTTGAACCCGATGGTGCCGATCTTCATCACCGCGGAGATCGTCTCCTGCGCAGTCGGCATCGGTGTGCGCGGATCGGACGCGATCGCCACCCGCTCGGACAGCGATTTCTGCGGCTCGATCGACAAGTTCGCCAGTGTCGTGCCCTTGATGTCCTCATTGATCACCGGCACCGCGGTCTTGATCGTCGTCAACGCCAGCGCTTCGCTGATCGACGTCAACGACCGGATCGGATCCCCGGCAGATAACTCGCTCTGACCAGCAATGTTGGCCGCCGCGCGGGCGATCGGGGCGTTCGCCGGGGCGTCACAGGAGAGATCACCCGGCTCGCAGATCGACGCCACGCGACCGGTCAACGACCCATACGCGACAGCGGTATCACCAGTCGGGCCGATCCCGCCGCCTTCCGGGGCCGACCCAGTGGGCGCCGACACCTTCGCGACCTCTGCGCCGCCAGTTCCCGGGGCAGGCTTCGGGGAGGTCTGCCCCGCAGATCCAGGGAACAACGACGCACCCGGCGAACGTGTCGGATCACCGAACAACGCCACCCCGACCAGCTTCTCGGCCGAGATCACGCCCTCACCCGCACCGACCTTCTTGGCGAACATGCTCATCACGTGTGCGCCCTGGGAGTACCCCGCCCCGCTGAAGACCGTGTGCGGGCACGCCTGCGCAACTTCCGCGGCCGTGTCCTCGAGGTTCTGCAACCCCTCCTCCACGGACTGCGAATACGGCACATTCGCGCCCGGCACCGCGCCACCGAACCCAGCCGGGTACGGCACATAAGCGCGGCCGGTAAGAGAGTCACCTGCAGAGTCGGTCGTCTTGACCATCATCGGCATGAAGACCTGCGAGAGCATTCCGGTGTCGAGAGTCGGTGATGTATCCGGTGACGACTCCCCCGTGCCCTGCATACCCAGAGCGAACAGGACCGGGCACGCCTGCCCGACCAGCTCACTCGCCGGGGCGGCGGGAACCGCACTAGCCGTCCCCGCCGCCCCGACTCCGATCACAGCCACCGCCGCGGTCGCGGCCATCCTGCTCAGTACCTTCATGCCGGTCTCCCCTTCCGTCCGGGTCAGGCGTTCAGGCCAGCGACGACAGCACCGGCGAATGCCGCTGCCTGCTCGATCACCGGTGCAGCCGCACCGGCCGCATTCGCCCCGGCCTGCTCGACCGCCGCCACGACCTGGCCGCCGCCCGGCTGCGCAAGAGCTGCCTCACGCACCTGCGTCACAGTCGCGTCGACCTGCGGCGCGGCCTGTGCCGCGTACACGGGGGCTTCCGCGACGAAATCGCGTGCCTGCTCCACATATCCGCTGCCACCGGGAACGGCTTCGACCTGATCGACGACCTGCTGTGTCAGCCCGACAGCAGCGCGGGTATCGATAGCCGGCGGGGTCCACAGCGGCGCCGGGGCAACTGCCTCCGGTGCCGGTGCCGGTACCGGTGCAGGCTCCTCGATCACCACGTCCTCGCCGCCGAACGCCGTAGCTCCGACGATGCCGCCGAACAGAGCGCCGAGCGCGCCGCCCGCCATTGCTGCCGGAACACCGAGCGCCAATGCCCCGACACCTGCGCCGATCAATGCGCCGTTCACACCGCCGATCACCGGCCCGATCACGAGGCCGACACCCGGGATGAACACCGTCGCCAGCGTCGTGCCGACCCCGATACCGACGACGGTGCCGATGACTGCACC
>NZ_WXYH01000389.1:345104-388039 GCF_009872365.1 Rhodococcus sp. T7 | reverse complement strand
AGGCCGACACCCGGGATGAACACCGTCGCCAGCGTCGTGCCGACCCCGATACCGACGACGGTGCCGATGACTGCACCACCCGCCGCACCGAGGACGGCGGCCGGTGCGCCGACCGCCAGCGCGCCGGCTGCACCACCAACCACGACTCCGGTCACCGTGCCCGCCGCGAGCCGGTCGGCCTGCTTCGTCGGCACACCGAGAGAAGTGACGAGGTTTCCGCCATCGGCCTGCAACGCGGACAGTGTGTTGTTGACCTGCTGGGCTTCCCGCTCCGGAATGACATCAGGCCGGGGCAGGAGCGCAGAACCGAGCAGGAGTGTGTTCGGCGGGGCCTGGATCGGAGCGATACCCGGTCGCTGCACCATCGGCGGGCGAGGCGGCGCAGCCGGGGCAGGCGCGGGCACAGTTTGCTCCGGCTGCGCATAGGCCGGCCCGGTGTACTGCGGCTCCACATACACCGGCTGGGTGTACTGCGGCTCCACATACGTCGGCTGCGAGTACCCCTGCTCGAAGTCCTCGTACGAACGCCACTCCGCGTTCTGCACCTGAGGGGAAGGGATGTAACCAGGCAGGTATTCACGCTCAGGAGCAGGTGCGGACGTCCCCGACTGGCTCCCACCACCGGTACCCGGCTGAATCCCACCACCAGTACCCGGCTGCGACGGGGCTGCCTGCGCCACACCCGCACATGCCACGCACAGCGCCACAGGAACCGCGCACCACACCGCTGCCCGCTCCGCCCGCCGACGATGCCGGCCCCCACCTGATCTACTCATCACTACTCGCTTTCTCTCGAAGGAAACGCCGTTGCGGTGCACCTCTGTGCAACCGCAGGTGCCGAAGACGAATCGGAAATATCTGAATAACAACAACTTTGGAAGCTGGGCAGGAGGCTGACTGGCCCTCGACCGGCCGTGAGGCGAACGGTCAGGCTGGCCAGCCAGGGAAGGCCCCGCCGAGACCGAAGAGCAAGGTGATCAGAAGGACGAGTAACATCGCGAAATCCTTAATGGAGAATTGAATTGGGAATCTGTCAGCGAGTTAGACGACGGGCTGAACGCCGACCCAGGGTGACGAATACGGCACCAAGGAGTGGCCCGCGGGACAGGTCGAAAACCCAGGAAGACCGATGCTGTAGCACCTGTAACCAGGCGCCCGACCAGCGCAATGTGCGATGACGCCGAGCGGCCGCCCGCCCTCATTCCACGAGATCGGAACGTGAGGAGCGGACTCGGTGGAATCGGCCTGTAACGAAAACGGGGCAGCAGTACGATTAGTGGTCGGGTGGATGTGGGCACCCAAAGACATCGGAGCCTCCAACTGGGTACAGAAATGGCCCGCGGGGATCCGAGATCCTGCGGCGTGGACGTTTACGCGTTGAAACGCTGTTGGGAGTAGAACCCCAGGTGCGGGCGAGGACGCCAATCATCACCGCATCTGGGGTTTTCTGCGCAGCACTAGTTGGCCCGCGTGCGAGCCACGAGCTGCGAAGTGAGACCACTGAGCGGTGACTTGGGCAGAAGTTCAACCGCACAGTGGAAGTCTTGGGAATTCGGAATTCTGTCCGGAGCGAATAAGTCTGAGCCCGTTCGACTTCAGAAACTCGACGAGCCGAACCGCTGGTCGCGGTGGTGGTGACCTGGTGATTGTGGGCGTCAGAAGCACGCGAAGGTGCGACTCTGCACGAGCCACACCTTGTCTTAGTTGTTTCCGACACGATCGCCCCCGGGAGTCCAAAGGGCACACCAAATAGACGGTGTGCATCACCTTTTGCGCTACAAGCAGACCCGACGTGTACAAGGCCGCAGGACTCCCCGGTGGGGCGCGCGGAAGGATCATAAACCGCGGCAGCTTCTGCGCGCAACCTATTCACGCTTTTCATTCCCGCCCCTACCCCTGAGCTCGGCCGCTCGAAGCGGCGACGATCGTCGCAACAATAACACGCAACTATAGGGCTTGTCAGCGCGTTACTTCACTCCGGGAAGGGCAACAATGGTCGGATACAGAAGTGGCCGGACCCCGGGAGTTGATGAAGTGCCTCGCAGCGGAGTCAGAGGATTCCGGGGTGACAAGCTCCGCGAACAACGTGTGAAGGCACGACTCACACCGGACGATCTCGCGGCCCGAATCGGTACAACCCGTCAGGCCGTCTCGACCTGGGAAACTGGACGGTCAAGGCCGGCACCGGAAATGCTCGGTCTTCTTGCCGAAGCCCTAGACACGTCAATCTCTGTGCTCGTGCCGATTCCGGCTGGCAAACTCAGAATGAGCGACCTTCGAGTGCGGGCAGCGCTGAATCAACGAAACGCAGCCGCCCAGCTCGGAATCGGGGCCACTACGTTGGCCGAGATCGAGAACGGGGCAAAGCCGGTCCGCGATGACCTTGTGCCCAAGATCGCCGAGCTCTATGGGGTCGACAAGCGAATCGTTGCAGAAGCGTGGAAGCGCGGATGTGAACAGCGCGAGACACGCGCGAAGAACCTATAAGTAATCACGCAACTAAAGCACGGATTCGCGCATCTCTGAGATCGTTCGACGGCGTGTCTTCATCGTTATCTGCCCAACTTGTGACAGGTTTGGTGCGGATCCTGATTGGGGTCCGAAGTTGGACGGTCAGGGAAGGAGAAGGGAATGGGAAACCCATACAAGGGAGGCCGGACTCGCGTAACCAGCAGAGTCCCTGACGTGGTGTTCGAGGAGCTCGAACGTAGGCGGATGGCAGCGGGTGTGAATATGAGCCAGTACCTGGCAGATCTTCTCGCAGCCGCTACCGGCCATACCCAGCTCGTTCAGGAGACCAACCAGGAGGTGCTGAAACTTTCCGCGTAAACGCGATGGCGGCCTTAACGCCGCACAACCGAACACACACCACGTAGTGCATCACACCAACTAGCCAAAAAACCCCCGACCGGGCAGGGCCGAGGGCATTGGGTCTTTGAAGTTGGTCGAGAAACGAGTTTGCCGCTCGATTCTCTGTACTGCTTTTCCCCGGAGGGACTGTCTTGCTGGACAGAGCCCAGGGTAGCGCACACCCTGATGCAGGTCTAATAACTCATGCGCGTGTCACCCCGCTAAGTGGTGACACTGACAGCACACAACTGCTCTACGACACTTGCACCCGCATGTGGTCGCCGCGGCGGCGTGTCCGCGTCGACCCGAAACGAGAACATAGCTACGACACCACCATCTCCATTCCCCCGCAGCAGCTGGAATTTCCTTGGGCGATCTATCTCGCCGACTCGGGCCAGCGCTTTCGGCTTCTGGCGTTCGACTTCGATTCGTCCCGTTTTGGCGCCGATCAGGCTCGTAGCGATTCGGACCGCCTCGCCGGACACCTCGACGACCTGGGCGTCCACTACTTGCGTGCGCACTCCGGGCCCCGGGGGGGCCAACACATCTGGCTCCGACTTGGCGAGGACGGGGCTGACCTGGCCGCTGTCGGGAAACTCAACCACGTGCTCGGACGGCACTATGCCACCTTCGACACATCACCCCTGAGCAAACCTCATATGGGAGTTGTGCGGCCTCCAGGCGCACCACACCGCGACGGTGGACGGTCCGTGCCCCACCTGGCCGGTGCAGAGTTGCAGCAGACTCTCGATCGTGTCAGCCGCGGGACGACGCCGGAAGTCGTCAACTGGCTCCTCGCGCAGCATCCCCATGTCGCGCGCGCTACACCACCCGAGGAACAACGACGGCGGCCGCAGCGGATCATTGAGGATGCTGCGGGTCCGAGACTCGACCGACCCCGGCGGCCGCTACCCCACCGAACCGTGGCTTTGCTCGCGACGGTGCCGTCTAAAGGGGCGGACCGCAGTGCCCTCGCTCACACCATCCTTCTTTCTATGGCTCGCGCCGGACACACACTCGACGACGCCCGCGCCGCCGTTGCCACTGCTCCGGGTCTGATTCGGCTTCGTGAGGACGCTGCCCGCGGCCGCGACGACACCGAACGCCAATGGTCCCGCGCCCTTGCCCGGGCCGCTACCTTCACCGTTAGCTTCAGCCAGGCGCCACGGGAACCGATCGACGACGAACTCGACGACATCGAGTATGCCCTTGCATCGGCAACGGCGCACTGGGGGCGACGAGGAGGAGCAAGTGACGAACGGATCCTGCACGCACTGACCGCGCTAGCGCGCGCTGCCCGGACTCGGGTCCTCGACATCGACTGCCGCCGCCTGGGACAGACGTGCGCTCTCGATGCCTCCACGGTCTCGCGCAGGCTTCGTGTGCTGGCACGGGAAGGCTGGGTCACGCTAACCACTCCAAGCGCCGGGACGCGAGCTGCACGGTGGACCCTCAACCAGCCGCCTGATGTGGGCGTAGAGACTACTTCTCATGCAACACAAGGGGAACCCGCCCCCGCTCCTGGGCCCGGACTCACACTCCTCCCCCATCACACCCACGATCTATGGAGTCCGTCGAGGTGCGGTGGGCTCGGTGGGGCAACCGCACGTGTCCACTGGTACTACCGGTCCGGGGTCGAGAGCCTGGACGGATTGGCGGAGAAGACTGGCTACGGCACAGATTTCATCCAGCGGGCACTCACCCGCCTGCACTCGGCGGGGCTGCTCATTGAGAATGCCACCGGTGAGGAGTTGCTGCGGGTGTTCGAGATGGCCGCGCAGACCCTTGGGGTTGCGGGCTTCAACGCGCGACGTGCCTCCCGACATCTGGTAGACCGCGAGCTGTTTACCTGGTGGAACGAAGAGCAAGAGTGGAGAACCACGCGGGGTAAGAAGCGGGGGACGCGTCGGAATACTTCGACCGGAGCGCTTGCGCTCCCCATTTCGGCGCCGGCGAGGGTCCGCTACGGCAGGTTCCCCACCAGATCGAACGGAGGGGCGGACTACTCCAGGGCCCGGGCCATTGTGGCTCAGATCAATTCCACCGGTCGGTCCGCGGCATGACAGCACGATCGACGGCATCGACGAATGTCGCCGCGATAGCTCACATGTGCCGAACTCGTCGCCTCCCGCGCGGCACCCGCTCTCGCGCGGCGATCGCGGCTAGGTTGTCGAGCATGAGGCGCCCAACCACCTCGACACGTACACGCAAGCAACAGTGCCGCGCACCTCGGACTCCGTGCCGCACCGCCACGGACGTCGTCGCCCGATTTGCCCAGGGCGCGAAGACCGTCGTCATCGACGCCCCGCCCGAGCAGATCCTCGAACTCCACGACCTCGAGGGCACCGGCACCCTGCGGATCACCGGCAGTACACCGCACCACCAGACGAAGTCGCGGGCCATCGTCGTCACCGACGCGGCGCAGGTGCAGCTCAAGGGACACACCCGCTGCTTCGCGTACACCATCGCTATCATCGAAGCCTTCGACGACACCGAGGTCGAAGCCCGCAACAAATCCATCGTCTACGCCGTCGACCGAGCCAAAGTCCGCGCCACCGACGAATCCACTATCCACGCCTACGACCAGGTCACCGTCCACGCCGAGGGACACACCACCGTCCACGCCACCGACAACAGCCGAATACTTCTTCACGACAATGCCCACGCCATAGCGCAACGCGGTGTCACCATCCACGGCCCAGCGCGCACCAACACTCGTATCCGCCAATAGTGACTGATAAATCCTTTCCAGTTCCACGCGAACAATGAGACTCGATGGGCTCCGCAGCCGTGTTAGCCCCGCCCGGGCGAGCCGGAAATGACCGGCTCCATCCGAGAACTGATGCCCGTTGCGCCGATGATCGGTACGCATTCTTCTCATCGTGGCACCAGCCGTATGTGCCGCCGCCCCAAACGGGCGATGAAACCGTTGTCGGGCTAGCTAAGCTACCCGAGCGCAGCCTAGCCGCAGGTACGTCGAGAACTCGGCGCCGTGCCGGCAGGTGATCGAGAGCTAGCGAGGAAGAGTCACAGATGTCCCGGCGGCGGCGCCGCCGACACGGTGACGAGTCCACCAGTCGTGTGCTGGTCAAAGACCATCAACGAGACCTCAAGGTGCAATGGCTTCCACTCACCATCGAGCCCGCGAAAGCGAACAACACCAGAGGTGCTACCACGCGCAAGTTCTGCAGATAGACGCCGCGCAACCGCGACGTCATCCGGGTGCATCGCCGGCGTCGGCTCCCCTACCCCACCTTCCCAAGCAATCCCGGGCATCGGGTTGCCTCGCCATTTGATCAGGCTCAGCTTCTTGATATCCACGTAGGCCAGATACTCACCAGGCTTCAACTTGGCCTCCAAGACGCGATGTTCCAGAATGACCGGCGGCGGTGCAGTCGGCACATCGTCCGCCGGACCTATGTCATGTGTAACACCCCTCAGAATCACCACCTTCCGATCGCGGTTCGGATCGGGCCGTTCCTCAACAGCGCGGCACGAGAAATGCGCAGCACGGCGGTCGCCGTCGTCGCGTTTGACCGTCCACACCGCCTGGTGTTCCATCCCCGGGGTCGACTGAACGATCTTGGCTAGTGCTTGCCCCTCGTCGACGCCGGTATCCAACCGATCGAACGCCCCAGCCATTGCAGCCTCAGATCGACGATTCTCGGGTGCTACCCCATACAAGTCGAAAAGATCCTCGCTACCACTGACTTTGAGGTCGGTGAGATTGAAGTACCAGGCTCCAGCCGGATCGCGTTGTGCAACCTTCTCTTCAGCCAATCCGGCCCACAGATAGATGGCGTGAAGTCGGCCCTCGAATGTGCACAAGGGGTCCGCGATAACCCGGCGACGGCCGTCACTGGAAAGCCTGTCAACCTTTGTCGGGTTGGCCATGACCTCAGTGATCGCCGAAGTCGCATCTGCAAATGACCGCCTGCTCTTGATCACTTGCTCCAACGGCACGAAGGGCTTGGGTGTGCGGCCCTGTCCCACAATCGACGGCACCGCGCCCCCGAACGTACTTACCAGTAACCACTTTGTCGCCATCCAAAACCTCCCCGACCGAATGAACGAGGAGATCCTAGCCTGTCCGGATTGAACGCTGTTCAGGTCGAACGTCCAGCTACGCACCAAGCTTCTTCAGGGCGGGCAGGATGGACAGATAGCGCGATCCGAGTGTTCGCGTAACCATGTCGACCGCTCTGGCGTCTGCGCCGATCAAGACGCGCGCAGACCCGCGTTGAACGCCCCGGAGGATCGTCCGAGCGGCGGCACTCGGATCTGTTCTCGCTATACGCCGCTCGAATGAATCAGCGAGTTCGGTCCCGTCTACTCCTGCCGCGTGCCTAGCAGTGCGCGCGATGGTGGTCCGAATTCCACCCGGGTGAACGCATGTCACCTTTACGCGATGTCCCTCGAGGGCCATCTCCTGGCGGAGCGACTCAGTGAAACCCCGTACAGCAAACTTGGCCGCGTTATAGGCGGAATACGACGGAGCGGCCATCAACCCAAAGGCCGAGGAGATGTTGACGATGTGCCCTCGATCTGAACGCATCACGTGTGGAAGGAAGGCCTTCGTTCCGTTGACGACTCCCCAGAAGTCAACGTCGACCACTCGCTCGTAGTCCTCGAAGGTAGTGTCCAGGACGTCGCCGGCAAAAAGTACGCCAGCATTGTTGATCAGAGCGTCAACTCGGTCGAATCGAGAAGCGACATCTGCTGAATGGGCAAGTACCGCAGCTCGATCCGTCACATCGACAACCGACGTATAGATGTCTCCGGGACCGTCTGCGCACAGGTCAGCGGTAGCGAGCAGTAGAGACTCCGACGAGTCTGACAACGCCAGATGTGCGCCAGATTGAACCAGCTGTAGAGCTAGCTCGCGTCCAATTCCCGCCCCGGCTCCTGTTATTGCGACGACACGACCCTCGAAGTAGCCCATCTGTTCCCCTCGTTTCGGGCGGCATCCCTGCCCTTACCCTATCCAATGTCTATGGGTCCATAGTTCTATCGAAACCGTCGTCGCCGCACTGTGATGACTCTCATGCACTTTGGAATGCTTCACGTTGGGAGCCTCATAGCCCAACCAAATGGTCTGGTCGGTGCCTGAATTCGGCTCCGGCCGGGGTCCACCGGCCAAAGAGGCCCCGCCGACAGGACCGAACACAGCGGCAGCATTGGCGGTCGGTACGGTGGTGAACCGCGTCTGGTACCGGATGCCGTCGAACTCGGCATCGAACGCCGCCGCCCAGGCCTGCGGACGTCGTACGGCGTCATGGTGCACAACTCGCGGGTGACCCCGAAGTGTCGCCTCGTGCGGGATTCGATGTGGCACCCGCCCATCGGACGCACCTGGGGTTCGTCAGCCCCAGAACATGCAGGTCGGGTCCCGGTCGAGTTCGGTCAGCAGGGTCTCGAGGTGCGGCGACGGCGGGAGCCGGTCGTAGGTGTGGAAGCGGAGATTGCGGTCCCGCCAGTACAGACTCCAGGTCTTGGTGGCCTTGGTGTAGCGCAGCCGGGCGATCGGCATGCTGGTCCACTCCGTCCCGACGTCATCGCACCAGGGGGCGCGCCGCTCGACGATGGTCAGATGTCGCGCCGCGATCTCGCATTCGAGGCGGACCTCATGCCGGGCGTGCTCGGGAACGCGGGCACCGCACCACCGCTGCACCCGAGCAATATCCAGCTCCGGCAGACCGGGAACCGCCGGTCCCGGCCGCGGCGGCACAGCGCCGGTGCTGTCGCCGGCAGGTACCAGGGCCGACGGTGAGCTGTGCGGGTTCTCGGCGGCCTCACTGAGTACGGTGAACGCGGCGTCGAGGCGCTGTTGGCGGCGCCGGTTCGGTTCATGGTTGGCGTCGGCGGCCACGTACCCGATCAGTTCCTCGAGGCCGGTGTCGGGGACCGGCAGGATGGTGTCGTCGCCGTCGACATACGCGCGGAAGGCGACGCGTTCGCAGTCGGTGTCCAGCAGCATGATGCCGCGCAGGGTCGTAGCCACCTCGTCGGGGATGCGGAGGTGGTGCACCGGGCCGATCTCCGTCGGTTGAGCGCGTCGGAGATCGAACGGTGAGCCCTCCCAGTCGCTGATGCGTCCTGCGTCGCCGCAGGTGTTGCATTCCGAGGCGATGGGGCCCTCGGTAGCGGCGCGGAGAACGAGCATCCGGCCGGTGCAGCGGCGGTTGCCGGGACGTCGCCGGCACGGCAGCGCGCTCACCCAGGCGGTACCGGTGTCACCGGCGGTGGCGGCGCGAACCAGGTCGTACAGTTGCTCGGCGAGACGGCGGGCAGGCCCGGGGACCTCGTCCGGCAGATCGAGGAAATGACGCAGATCGGTGACGAGCACCCTGCAGAAGGTACTCGACTAGGTCTCGACCACCGCGGTCGACTCGTCGCCGTCGGCGATCACCGCCGGCCACCGTAATCGCGAGTCCTTCAGCTGGTAGGGACACCTCACGTGTCAGTCGGTGCAGCCATCCGTCCGTCCGGCACGATCTCCTCGCTGACCAGCCTCGACACCAGAGTTCCCTGTCTCATGAGGCATACCGATTCTGAGAACACCGCTCCGCGGAACCTGCGACTGTCGAGATGCAACGAAGATTGGCAGAACACGCCGCTGCACATTGACCCGGGCATGCCGTCTGCGCTCGTCGTGTAGGCGTGTCACCACCACAAGGGAATTAGCAGCAAATCTAACAAGAACCGAACCAGCATGTGGCCGCATTCAGGGCATCGATGCAGCTCAGACCCGATCAACGACCGATGTCGCCCTTGTTAAACAAGTGGGTCAGCTTGTTAATCTTCGCTGCATCTCGACACCTACAACACAACCCAACCTGTAGACATCCCAGGGCCGTAAGGCGTCAAGCAGCCCGGGTGGTGCGGCGGTGGTCCCAGGCAATGTGTTCGTCGTAGTGGGTGCGGTGGCGGAGGCAGCCGTGGAGGATGCCGACGAGGCGGTTGCCGAGGGCGCGGAGCGCTTGGTGGTGCAGGTCGCCGGCATCACGCCGCTGGTCGTAGAACTCCCGGGCGCCGGGGCTGGACGACAATGCGCAGAACGCCCATTGATCCACGGCATCGTAGAGGCGCCGGTTGCGGACGTGGCGGGCGAGCACCGCGCGTTTCTTGCCGGACGCGACCGTCAACGGGGAGGTCCCGGCGTAGTTTCTGCGAGACTTGGTGGTGGTGTAGCGATCGGGGTCATCCCCGAACTCACCGAGCACCCGGGCGCCGAGCACAACACCAAGTCCTGGCAGGGAGCGGTAGATGTCGGTGTCCGGGTGTGCCTCAAAATGTGTTGCCAGTTCGGCCTCGAGTTCGGTGATCTGCCGGTTCAACTCGACGATGAGACCGACCGCAGCGCGGGTGGTGGCGGCGAACGCGGCAGCGACCGGCGCCGGCGCGGTGAGGTGCTCGACCCGCAGACCGGCCTGGATTTCGCGGGCCCGACCGTCGAGATTGCGTTGCCGACCTGCCTTTTTGAGCGCGGATCGGATCGCCGGCAGGGTCAGGTGCGCGGCCTCGGCGGGAGTCGGGGCACGACCGAGGACGGCCAGGGTGTCGCGGTCGTGCAGGTCGTCGAACACCTCCAGCGCGGCCGGATAATACTCGCGCAGCGCCGAGCGCAGCATGTTGGTCTGCCGGGTGCGGGCCCAGATCAGATTCTGGTGTCCGCGGGCAAGGACCTTGATCGCCTCCACGTCCGGGCTGTCGCCCGCGATCGGGCGGTGGTTGTGTCGGTCCGTGCGCACCAGGTCCGCGAGCAGCTTGGCGTCACCGGGGTCGGACTTCGCGCCCGAGACGTGATGCCGGTCGCGGTAGCGCGCGACCGCGAGCGGGTTGATTGCGTACACCTGATAGCAGGCGGCGGTCAGCGCCTGCACCCACAGGCCGCGGTCGGTTTCGATGCCGACCACGACCTGACCTGGTTCTTCGGCGTGCTCGGTTACCATTTCGTGCAACTGCCGGATGCCGGTCAGTCCCTCGGGGAGCCGCCGAGATGCCAGCCGCCGCCCGGCCTCGTCCATCAGATACACATCGTGATGCTGTTCGGCCCAGTCGTCGCCGATGAAGATCATCGATCACCGCCCCTTCCTTCGGTTCTCGCTCAACCTATTTCGAGCCTAAGGACACCCGGCTTCGACCTAATGGACCAGTGCTCGAACTTGGCACGACATCCCATCAGCGCTACAGGCGACCTCACCAACCGGCCGGGGCACGCTCTACAGTCAGGAATCGACTCTCGCTTCAGGTTCCTGCGGTGCTCACCGACCGGTGGCTCGGTGATCAGCTTCCCCCTCCTGATCCATTACGTGTCGAAGGCTCGCTGATCGACTCCCATTAGGTTCCACGTCTCGGTGTCACTTCTCGGCGCCTCCGACCTGCGGGTTTTCAAGATCGTGTCAGTGCATGATTCTGACGAACTTGTCGGAATCCTCAGCCGGCCGCTATCCCTTAAGGCGATCGTCGATCGGTCAGTGATTGTGACTGGCGAGGGTCAGTGGATCGCACCTGAAGTATTCGAACCGCCGGCCAGCCGACCGCGCATGAGTTCTGGCGCCCCGCAAGACAGACGAAAATAGCTGACACAAGATGTCAGGGTCTTAGTGCAAGCATGGTTCCACCGTTCGGCGCCGATCGTGGACGTGGGCCGGACCTCGGATCGACGCAACCACAGACAAGGACCTCCATGCGCGAAACACCAGAAGAGCTCAAAGAACTGCAGGCCCTCCTCGACGACTCCCTGTCCCGCTCCACCACCCACCTGCGTTCGATCATCAACACCGAGCGCACACTGACCGCAGAGCAGCTCACCCAGGTCATCACCGGCATGTGCACCCTCGCCCTGTCCACCGTCACCGCCAAAGGTGAACCACGGATCAGCGGTGTGGACGGGCACTTCCTGCACGGAAAGTGGCACTTCGGCACGGCGCGCGGCGCGGCCAAGGCCCGCCACCTCGCCGCCCGGCCCGCCGTCAGCGCCGCGCACATGCGCGGGGAAGACCTCGGCGTGTTCACATACGGCACTGTGGAAATCTCAACCCCCACGACGCGGAGCCGGCCGCAGACTGGCCGGACCTACTCGCCTACTTCAAAGGCTTCTACGGTGATGACTCCTTCGACTGGGACAACGACGTGGTTTACTACCGGCTGCATCCGCACTGGCCACCGTCTACGCCAGCGACATCGCAAAGCTCGCTGCGGCGACCCGGTCCTGATCCAGCACCGACCGCATCGGAACCAGTCCGCATGTCCCCGGCCGTGGGGACGCATCCAGTGGTCCCGAGTGACACGAAACCTGGAAAGTGACACGCGAGTGACATGAAATTTGGAAAGTGACACCGCTTCTTTTCAGGGTTGAAATCTGTCTCATCGGCCTCCTGTCTGTGTTGTGCCGAGTGATCGCTGTGTCGTAGCGCTCGTGTATCTATGTCCTCCGTCGTCTCGGAGGAGGATCGGGTGTTCCTGTCGTTCGTGGATCCGTCGTTGCTTCGGACGCACCTGGACGGCCACGGTGTGGACTCGGCCGACGTGGTTCGGCTGCTCGAGTATCGAGCGATCCCGGCCGGGACACCGGTGTTCCTCGACGAGCTGACGATGCGGCCGGTCGAGCCTTTGTGCTCGTGGTTCCGACATCTGGTCTACGAGGAGAAGGACGCCAAGACGTTGCGCGAGTATGCCTACATCGTGCGGCGGTTCGTCCACTTCCTACGGTCCCGCGACCGGGGCCTGCTCGAAGCGACCGAATCCGACTTCAGGGCGTACCGCGTTCTGCGCACACAGGTGCAGGACAAGCCAGTCGGCGATGCGACGTGGGGGAAGGAGGCCCAGTTGCTCAACCAGCTCTACCGATGGCTGGTCGAGCATGGCCACCTGCGTCACCGACCGCTGCGGATATCCCACAGGGGACGCAATCCGCTGGCGCCCCGACTGCGGCGGGGCATGGACATTCGCCACATGACCTTGGCGCAATACCGTTACTTCCGCGACGTCGGCCTGGGCGGGCAGCTGCCGGATTCACAGGCCAGCACTGTGTTCCGTGGTCGAGCGCCGCTCCGTGGTCGGGCCGCCGCCGACTTGGCGTTGTGCACTGGGATGCGTCCGGCGGAGTGGTCGACGGTGTTGCTGCCCGAACTCGGTGTCGGTCGGCGTCGACCGGGCGAATCTGTGGAGTTCCCGGTGCAGGCCTGCGCGAAGTATGGCAAGTACCGCGAGATCTACGTGCCGACCGGAGCGTTGGACGCGGTGGACACCTTTCTGCTGGTGGAGCGTCCGGAACTGGTCGCCGCCTCGTCGAAATCCTTGGCGCGTCGACGCCGGGAGTTGTTCGTCGTCGACCACATCGATCACGAGGCCGGGACGCTGCGCGGTGTCCTGGACGGTCGGCGCCGGACGTTCGTGATGTCTGCGATGGGGCCGGACCTGCGGCGAATCAGCATGCGGGAGAATGAATATGGTGTCGAGCCGCTGGCGGTGTTCGTCGGCCACGGCGGTCAGATGCTCGGGCCTTCATCCTGGTATCGGATCCGCTGCGACGCGTGGGCGCGGATGCGCGTTCATGCCGATGCTCCCGGTGCACCGTTGCTGCCTCGGCGGCGGTGGAGATGGCACGACACCAGGCATACGTTTGCGTTGCAGCTGTTGTCCTATCTGGAACAGCAGATGGACGGCGACGAACCGGACGCGGTGGCGCGGCGTCGACGCCACATGTCTTACCTGGGCGGTCATATCAAGCACAACCCGTTGTTGATCGTCAGCCGGAGACTTGGACATTCGAGCCCCGCCACGACGTACGCCTATCTGGAATACAGCGACGATCCGATGAACGCGGTGGACGCCGCGTTCTCCGAGTGGACGGTGCAGGAAGGCGACACCTACGCCGATATCGCCCGTCACGTGCTGGTCGAGGGGGGTGAGCGCTGATGCCTCGCCGGGGCGACCACCAACACGACTTCGCTGCGGTCGCCGAGCCGGAGGCTCCGGTCGACCGGATCGGTATCCGTTTGGTGCGGGCACTGGACCGGACCGGCATACCGCGGGAGGTCACGTTCAGCCCCCACGAGTTTCGGTGCGCCGGGTTGGCCGGGGAGCTGGCCGACGAGTGGGTCGACTACGCCGAGATCAGCAGGATCTCGGGCGCGTCGGCCGCCGTCGGCCGGCAAGCGATACGCAATTTCTGCACGAAGGTCGACTTCCTGCTCGCCGAGGACGCGCACGAGGCCAGCTTGGCCAAACAGCACCCCGATATCGCGGCCGTGTTGGCCGAGTGGGAACGAACCCTTCCCACCGACTACCGGGCGGGCTCGACGACGCCGTCCACCCTGGCGGCGATGGTGCGGGCACTGATCGCCCGACGCGCACAACACGATCAGCGACCGGTGGCCCCGCATCTGCGTCGTCTGGTCGACGGCGAGGTCGGAGTGGCTGCGGGCAGCACGCAGGAAGTCGACGAGTTCTCCCGCAAGGACAAACGCGCCGTCGTTCGGGCGGCGTGGGCCTGGGCGAATCAACTGGACTCCCGCCTTTCCGACGGATGGGCGTCGGCCGCCCAGGGCCGCCACCCGGCCGAGCACGGCTGGACCGACGTCGCCAATCTGCTCTGGGGCCTGTCCCGTCAACAGGTCAGCCCACTCGACATCCGCGACAACCTTCCGGTGATCCATCGGTGGCCGCCCGAGTTGCGGGCCTGCATCGAACATCCCGACCAACCGGTCTACGCGGCGCGGGCGAAGGGGATGCTCGTGCGATGGCTGGTGCGCCAGCTCTATCCCGGTCACCTCGACCTGCACGCCTATCGGGTGCTGCTTATGGCGGCCACCGGGCACACATCCGAGGAGGTCACCGCGTTGACTGATGAGGATGTCGAGTTCCTGCCCTCGGGCGTTCGATTGACTCTGACCAAGCAGCGGGCTCAGAAGGTGCGGCACCGCACCTTCGGCACCGAGACTCTTCCGGAAACGACGGTTCGCGAGCCTGTCGACTTCACCGACCGGCCCCACCGAGAAGTCGGCGCGATCATCCGGCGTCTCATGCGCGTCACCGAGCAGCTCCGGCTACGAGCACCGGACGCCGGACGTCTGTTCCTGGCAGCCTCGGTCGCGGCCGACTACGAGCTGCGCATCGCGCGATGGGACTACAACCTTCCCCGGTCCCGGTTTGTGAACTGGCTGGCCGCCGCGGACGTGACGGTCGACGGGGCGCCCGACATTCGTCGACTGCGTAAATCCACGAAGGTGGAGAAGGCGATCGCCTTCGGTGGCCGCATCGCCGACACGGCCAACGATCACCACGAGGAGGTGTTCCGGGGCCACTACGCGCAGGGCACGACCCTGCGCGTGATGTCGGGCCAGGTGATCGCCACCGCCCAGGACCACTGGTTCACCAAGGCGTTGGAGGGACCGACCGTGCTGACCACCTCCACCGACGTGCTGGACGCCCCGGATCAGGCGCAGACCTTGGGCCTGAGCCCGCGGCAAGCCGAGGACATCCGACGGGGCGCACTGGACATGGGACTGACCCAGTGCGCGGACCCCCACAACTCGCCCTACGGCCGGTCGGGAGAGTTGTGCCCGGTGGCACCGCTGCGTTGTCTGGAATGCCGCAACGCCTGGGTGCTGCCCAGCGACCTGCCTCAGCTTCTGCTGTTCGCCGACCACCTCGACCGGCTCCGGATGCGACTGTCTCCGCAGCACTTCGGTGAATTGTGGGGACAGAGTCACACCAATCTCCTCGCCGTCCTGGCCGAGCGCACGGATGAGGAGAAAGCTTTGGCCCGTAAGCACATCGATGCCGGTGAGGCCGGTCTGCATCTGCCACTGGCCGCGAACGTGGAGTTCGACAGTTGAGCATCCAACGACCGAGCGCCCAGTCCAGCGCGGCCTTCGACGCCCACGAACCCGTCATTCAGTCCCACCCGCTGCTAGCCGACGCGCGGGTGCCGCAGTTCGGCGAGACCCGGGAATGGAACCTCAACGGCGTCATCAGCCGACCGGCCCGGCTCTATGCGGCCGCCTGGACGCTGGTGTTCTCCCAAGAATTAGCGGAGCCGCCGTGGAATCTGCTGGCGCGTGAACTGAGCATGGTCATGCTCAACCCGCGCCACCCGGCGGTCACCACGGCGGGGCTTTCCCTGAAACCCACACCGGCGAACCCGTCCACGGTGATCAGCGAGTTGAGCCACCTCCGGCGGCTGGCCAGATGGGCCGAGGCGAACGGGCTGCCGCCGGAACTGGCCTCCTGGCAAGACAACGACCTGCGGCGCCTTGTCAGCGACCTGCGCGAGCAGCTGTCCGGCAGCAGCGTCCGGCACTACATCGGCACATTGAAAATGCTGCACCAATACGGTCCCGCCCTCACCGGCGAAGGACTCCGAACGGACCCTTGGGCAGGCAAAAGTGCCCGTGATGCATCGCAAACTCCCGTGGCCGCGGTCGTGTCCACTCCCGCGATTCCGCCGGAGCAATGGTTTCCGTTGATCCGTGCCGCCTGGACCTACGTTCACACTTTCGCTCCCGACATCCTGCGAGCGCACCAGCGTTACCAGGAGCTCGTCGGCAACGCGACGAAGAAGATAACCGGCGATCAAGATGCGCGACTGACCACATGGCTGGCCGACCCCGCCAACCCGATCCCTGTTCATGCCGGACCCTACGACGCCGGCCAGGATCGCGGTGAGGTGAACTGGTCGTTGCTGACCTTGATGCTTGGCTGGGATCACTCTTGTGGCGCAACTATTTTCGGCCGAAACCGGACCACCGGCCGGCAGCGAATCGCCAGAGTCGAGGACGCTGTCTCAAGCGGCCACCGGACCACGACCGGCGTCATCGACGACCTCGCCCAGGTCCAGCGCGGCGACGGCACGAGCACCCCCTGGCATCGAGGGCTCGCCCCTCGCGCCATTGGACTGGAACGTCGCATGCTGCGTAACGCCTGCTACGTGCTGGTCGTGGGTTTGTCCATGATGCGTGACTCGGAGATCCACGAAATCGCTCCCGGCTCGATCGTCGAGTACTACGGAACACCGGCCATCAAGTCCACCAAGGGCAAACACGACCCCGATCTGCCGATCAAGCACTGGTGGATCACCGCACCGGTCGCCGAAGCCGTGGTTGTTGCCGAGCGGCTGTCCGAACGGCACGACCGGCTCTTCCCGCCCATGGTCCGCAAATCTGCCGATGTCTCTCGCAGCCACCAGATGCTGGAGGCATTCGCAGCCCACGTCAACACCACCCGCGCCGGGACCGGATTGCAGGAGATCCCGCCGGGCAAGACGCGACCGCACATGTTCAGGCGGACGATGGCGATGCTGACGGACCACTTCCCCGGCAGCGAGATCGCCCTGGGCATCCAGCTCAAACACATCGCGTCCAGGGCGCTGGCCAATCGCTCGACCCAGGGCTACGCCAACGCGGACAGCTCCTGGGCCGAGCATTTGGAGTCGGCTATCGAAGCGGCCAGGTTCCGACGAGTGGAGGACCTCTACCGAGCCCACAAGGCCGGGGAACCGATCGGCTACGGTCCCGGCGCCGAACGGATGACGCAAGCCTTCAGCGGCATTCAACAGACGGTGCAAGCTCGAGGTGGCGACGCGATCGTCGAACGAGCCATGTTGCGCAAAGCCCGGCTCTCCATCCGGTTCGGCGTTCTCAACCACTGCGTTATGGACGAGAACAACCCTGTCGGCGCGGCGTGTCTCGAAAACGCCGTCGTTCCCGAAGGCCACAAAGGCCCGCTACAAGACCGGTGCCGTCCGGATCGATGCGCCAACAGTGTCATCGGCCCCGAACACGCGCCGATCTGGGCCTCGGAGCGCCAAACCCTGCTCACCCTCATCGACACACCGGGGCTGTCGGCCTGCCGCAAAGCCGTGCTGCAGCGCGAGTTGGGCGATGTCGATGCTGTCATCCGCAAGACCCACACGGACAAGGAACAAGCGTGACCACCATCCCCGAGGCCGCAGAGGAGGCCAAGCCCGAGGAGGGAGTGTCGGCCGGCACCGCCAAACGCCTGCGCGAGGCCATGGATCGGCTGATGGCCGGGCGGCCGCAGCGCACCGACGGACGGTTGATCAAGGACAACCTCTGGAAAGAGGCCGACGTCAGCCGTGCCACCATGAACCGGGCCACCCAGATCATGTCCGAATGGGACGCCCGCGTCGCCGCCTGCGACGGATTCACGCCGGGCGAGGCCCGTAAGAACGACGAACTCGCCGCCTTGCGCGCCGCCCTCGCCGACAAGACACGCGAATGCACCCAACTGTCCCATCGACTGGACGCCGCAGCTAGCGCGATCGCCGCCCTGCATCACGACAACACACTGCTCCGTCAAGAACTCGACCACCGCGGTCACCTCGTCGCCCTCGACGCTCACCGCAGCGGCGCCTGACGCCGAGTCCTTCAGCAGGTAAGCGACGTCTCACGAGCCTGTCGGGGCAGCGATCCGACCGCCGGCACGAATCCCTCATTGACCAGTCTCGGCGCCGGAATCCGAATGTCTCATGAGACATACGGATTCTGGAGAACACCGCGTCGCGGAACCTACACAACCTGGGATTTGGGGATCCGGTTTGGTCGCCGCGCCGAGTCACTTCCCCCAAGTGTTGGGTGATAGCTGCTAAAAGATGTTAGCGCCGTTGTATGAGAGAAGGGCCAGGTCAGGGGATTTGATGCCACCAGCCACGTCGCACCGGGCCACCATCGGCCGTCACGTGACGCAACCGCCGCCGAACGAGTGGTCTCCCTGATCTCGGTCGAGGACCGTGCCGCACGGTCGTCCCGGCTGCCGACGCTGTCGCCGGCACCACGCCGGGCCTGCCCCACTCCCCGGACCCCGAAGACCGAGAAGACCTGGAGTCGCCCCTCATGACCGAGACCCCGCCCGTGACCGGCCCCTCCCCCGCCCGGTCGGCCGGTGCGCCCGCCCCGATGGTGGCGGTGCGCCCCGGCCCGCCGGTCCTGAGCGCCGACGCCGAACGGCGCATCCTGGCGGCACTGGAGCAGCGGCACGCGCCGAGCACCGTCCGCAACTATCGGCAGGACTGGGCCAAGTTCGCCGCCTGGTGCGCCCTCCGCGGGCACCGCGACCTGCCCGCGCACCCGCACGCCGTCGCGGACTACCTCACCGAACACGCCGACGCCCGCACCCAGACCGGTGACCGGGCCTACTCCACCGCCACCCTCACCCGATGGGTCGCCTCCATCAACTACTGGCACCGCGCCTGCGCCCAGCCCGCCCCCGGCGAGTCCCAAATCATCAAGGACACCCTCTCCGGCCTGCGCCGCAGCTACGCCCGCAGCGGCGACCGCCCCACCAAGCGCGCCGCACCACTCCTCGTCGCCGACCTCGAGCGGATCCTGTCCGCCAGCCGTGACGACGCCACCACCTGGGTCACCCGAGCCCGCGAGCGGCGCGACAGCGCACTCCTGCTCCTGGGCTTCGCCGGCGCGTGCCGGCGCTCCGAACTCTCCGCGCTGGTCATCGCCGACGTGACCGCGCACCGACACGACGGACTGCACCTGCGGATCCGTACGTCGAAGACCGACCAGACCGGCGACGGCCAGGTCAAAGGCGTGCCCTACACCGTTCGCCATCTGACCTGCCCACCCTGCGCCTACCGCCGGTGGCTCGACGTGATCGCCGCGTTCGACCGCACCGGTCGCCCCGGCGTGATCCGGCTCCTCCACGACCAGGACGAGTTCGACGACCACGCCTGCCGCACCGCGGCCCCGACCGCGCCCGACCCCGCCGCGGCGGTGTTCCGGGCGATCCGCGCCAACGGCAACATCAGCGACACTCCCCTATCCGGACCCGCCATCCACGCCGCGATCCGCCGCCGCGCCCAACTCGCCGGCTACCCCGACGACGTCGTCACCCAGATCGGCGGCCACTCCCTGCGCGCCGGGTTCGTCACCCAGGGCTTCCTCAACCGCGCCCACCCGCACGAGATCATGCGCCAGACCGGCCACGTCAACCCGGCCACCCTCGAGATCTACGCCCGCGAACACGCACCACTGCAGAACAACGCCGTCACCCGAATCGGCCTGTAAGACCCTGCGGTGACGACACTGCGAAGACACACGGAGAACCGACACCACGCGGGAAAACCGAGGAGCCGATCGCGCCGTGCCACCGAAGTGGCGGGATCGGGGGTCGGTGCGGCCCCTACGCTGAACAGCCGTGACAACCACCGGGACGAACAGGCACGGCACACCGGACATCTCCGCCCTGTTCGCGGCAGCGGGCCCCGGTTCCGCCTACCGATACGACTGGGCCCTCTTCGCGGACTGGTGCGAAGCCCTCGACACCGCACCCTTGCCGGCGGACCCGGTCGCGCTCGCCCGGTTCCTGGATGCTCATCCGGCCCGGCGAACCACCCAACGTCGCCGCATCGCCGCCATCAACTGGGTCCACACGGCAGGTGGGCATCATCCGCCCGGGTCGTCACGAGCCATCCGGGACATCCTCTCGACCCGAGCCCGCCGCCGCGGCCAGCGCTCCCAACTCGCCCGCGCCGTGGTGTCCGCCCTCCCCACCACCGGCTGGCCTGGCGGTCTCTTCGGACGCCGAGACGCACTCCTGCTGGTGCTGTCCTGCACCATCGACCTGACCCCCACCGCGGTGGGACGGCTGCAACGCAGCGACCTCACCTACGACGGGAACACCCTCCTGATCGGCGCCGGTCACGACCGGCAACTACACCCGACCCCCGAAGATCCGCGCGGCTGCCCCGTTGCGGTGTACCTGAGATGGGCGCGGCTGCAGGCGTTTTTCGACCGATACCCCTCGAACAGAGCCCTGGCCCGCAGCCTGATCGAGGCGCGACCCGTCACCGACGACAGCGTGGTGTCCTATCGGACACTGCCGGCGCTGAGAGAAGACCGGGACGGCCCGCTGCTCCCGAGCTTCGATCAGTGGGGCCACTTCGCCGCCCCACGTCGAGACAGCCGGGGCCTGTCCGGCAAGTCCGTCGCCGCGATCGTCACCGCGCACCTTGCCGGGATCGCAGCGTCCCGGCGCGCACGACCGGTGCTGCTCGACAACTGGGGCTCAGTTGTCGAGGAAGTCGATGCCGAACTGCACGCCGCGAAACCCGACCCTGTGGGCGACGACGACTACGTAGAGCTGACAGCGGAGGAACTCGCAGCCCGCTACGACGCCGGAATCGCCCACAAACACACCGACGCCCAGAACCTGCGGGACCTGACAGACACCTTCGACGACATCGACCGGAGAACCGACGAAATCCTCCGCCGAACCGAGGAGTTGCTTGCGCAGATGGGCGACCCCGCGACCGACTGATCGGCCGGGCCGCCGGTGAGGCGTTGCTTCGGCGCGAATGCTGCCGCGGGCGTGTCGGTGCGGGGGCCAGTGCGCGGCTGGCGGGGTGAACCGTACTGGCCGCGAACCAGTATTGGCGGACCACGAAGTTGCCCGCGAACGAGGTGGCGAAGTTCAGAACGTTGTGGCGCTGGAACGGCGGTTTCCTGGCTTGCGCAACGGGCTCGGCGGCGTTGGACGTTGTGGAGTTATGGTTCCGGCCGCTGTGGCGGCAGCCGAAGCAGTAACCACCCCAGGGCTCGGTGACACGCCGCAGGTGCCGCGGACGTGGTTCACCGGTGGTCAACCCACGTTCGACGTACGCTGAGATCGTTCACGTCGCCCTCCGTGGTGGTAGCGGGATCCGATCGAGGAATCCGACCCTGTCCGCGTAGTCGGATGGTGGTCGCGGGGCTGTCGTCCAGGTGCCTCTGGTGGTCGTCTGGGCGCGGCGTGACGACGGGGCCGGCACCTTTCGAGGTGTCGGCCCCATACGCGTTCTTGGCATGGGTGTTCCGCGGACTCGCGGCTCAGGGGCGCTGGGTGTATCGCCCAGGCAACTCCCCCAATCGTGAAGCTGTCCGTGGATTCCTTCCGCGGTGGCCGCGGTGACTCCCGAACCGCCGGCTGTCTCCCCGGGATACCGCTGTCCGATCGTCGCCGAGCTGGTCGCTGCTCTCAGCGTTCCGGCGTTGGTGCCGCACCTGTTGCTCGCCAGCGAAGGCGCCGGCGCCGGCGCCCTCGCGACTTTCAGCAACTCCGACGAGGTGCCCGCCCACACAGATGACTGCGGACATCGGAGCCGACGGAGGTGTCGGCCAGGGCGCCGATGAGCGATCGCCGCGAGCCGCCAACCGCGGCCGGTTCCAAGCCGTTCAGCAGGCCGCTGATCGTCGGGTGCGCGCGAACGCGTCGCCGGTACTCCGGACACCGATTTCACCGCGCGCCTCTGAGCGTCCCGAATGCCGTTTGGCGTCCAATCCCCTCACGGAAGCCGGTTTCGGCGCTCTGCGGGGCAACGGGGCGGCAAAAAGGGTGCTCCCGATCCGACTCCTCCCCACGTTTTTCACCGGCTGGGCCAAATCTGCCTTCTTCGACGCCGCCGCCTGAGCGCCGTTCTGCGATCGCCGAATGACTCGGCCCGGACCCGACATCGCCGGCGGCCGGTTGTGCGTCGCAGCGGCCCGCACAGCCGCCAATGCGCGCCGCTCGAATCCGGATGCCGGCGCGGCGCTCGGCACCCGAGCCCAGACGTCGCTGCCCACACAAATTGTGCAATACCCGTGAGATACACAGTCCCCGCAATACCCGTCTCTCGCGTGGAATCCGCTCCCCTGCTGGCGAATCTGGCGGGATATGCACCACTCCCCCAACGCCTGTTCAAATCGGGATTCCTGCAATGCCCGTGAAATACGGGTAACCCGTATATAACTGGGTCAACGTCAGATGTGGGACATACGCTCTACCTGTTGCTGCCGCGAAACCCTATGACTATGGGACTTACTCACCTTGCGTGATCCACTGGTGCAGTGCGGAAACCATGAGACACGGATATCCCGCGATACAAGCGTGCGGCGCGAACAGCGTGATATTCGGGTATCACCCATAACCCGCAGAAGGAACCAAGCACGGGACCTCTGGGTATCGCGCGATGCACGCGCTTGGCGTGAATCCCGGAGATCCTGTGTCATACCCATCTCGCAGAAGTGGCGCTGAACGCTGGAACTCAGGGTATTGCCCATCACCCGCGACACCTGAGAGGTCCGGGTGTCTCCCATCTTCTGCATACAGGGCGTCGCGCATGGACAACGCGGACGACGGGATACGCGGATGCCCCGCATGACCCTCCGGCCGCGCCGAACACGCGCCTTGTGCCACTCCCCCACTTCCCGTGGATCGCGCCATCGACGGGAAAACCGCATCACCCGGAAGACCCGCCTGGCCCATGAATGCCCCTGATTGCGTGACACCCCCATCCCGTGCCACTCCCCCATCCCCCGCGACACGCACATCTGCCCATCTCCCGGATGGCACACATCCCCTGGATTACCCGTGAGATACGTGAATCACGTGTCTCACGCATATTCGACCAAATGTGGACCTCCTGCATTCGACGCGACTCCCGCCCACACCATGAGTCGGGCTAGTCCTGCATAACGCCCGTTCAACGGATGGAACGCCAAACCCGCTTCATGGGCGATACCTGTGTAATCAGTTCACGGTGCATTTCATGTCACTGATTGGACATGTGCATAACCACCCCACGACGGGTCATCCGGGTACCACGCATCTGACGGAACACCCGGCGAAGACATGAAGCATAGGATCAACAGGTTCCGCGGTATCCACGCTTACGGTGGGCCAGACGCTTCATACGCGAATAGATGGAGAAGTGGGATTCCTGCTAGCCACCCGACAAACGCGAGATACAGGAGTCACGTTTGTGGGGGACAGATGGGATACGCGGGTATCACCGATATCACGGGCTTCATGTCAAAGACACCAAATGGGGGAGTCCTGTGGGTTTGGGGAGTTCAGCACTTGGCGTGATAAGCGGAATTCCCGCGCGACACGCGAAACGTGGGGAACAGGGGAGTTGCATGAATCGCAGCCAACCCGAGAGTCCTGTGACCAGCGCGAATTGACCGGAATGGGGGAGGAGTGGGTATCACGCTGCTCATACAGACTGCGTCAATCCCGGGAATTATTGAACCCACGCGTTACCCTTTGTGCGCACGTATCCCAGGAGTCACAGGTGTAACGCGCTACCACCAGCACCTGTGAACCCCGGATGTCGTGGAGAACCTGGGTTTTACGGTTCTCGCACCACAAAACAACCACCAGAACGGATCCGCGATGCAGCATTCACCGATGTCGCAGCCCGTCGGCCGCGCAAGTGGGGGAGGGGCACGATGACCACCCTCACCCGCGAGCAGGCCGACGCCGCGCTCGACAAGACCTGCTCGACGACCTCCCAGAAGGGAGGCGTCGCCAAGACGACCACCACAGCCCAGTACGCCATGTTCCTCGCGAACCTCGGATTCAAGGTCCTGGTCGCCGACGCCGACACCAGCCGCGGCATGACCACCCTCACCGGGACCGCGCCGACCGCAGAGCACCCGTACTCGGTTGCCGACCTCATCAAAGGTGACGTTGACCCGAGCCTGTGCGTGCACACCGCGGCGGATGCATGGCAGCCTGACACGACCCGATCCTGGAAGCTCGGCGGCGCACTCATCGCCGGCGGAAGGATCGACGTCATCCCGTCACCAGGTGGGACGCTCCAGGCGATCTCCGACGAAAAGCCGGCAGCCTCACACCTCCGGATGTGGAAGGGCCTGCACGAATCCGGTCTGTCCGACGACTACGACATTGTCCTGATCGACTGCCCGCCGTCCTCGGGCGCCACCACCGAGCTGTCGATCCTCTCGTCCGGGTGGGCGATCTTCCCGGCGCACCCCGAGATGCTCGGTACGGTCGGCTTCGCGGACGGTGTGAGGGCTGTCCGGCAGTTCGCGGAGGCGTGGCGGCACCCGCTGGCCTCGGCTGGCGTGGTGTTCACCAAGGTCAACCGCACCAGCGAACACAAGACAGGCATGCAGGAGACCGTCGACTGGGTCTCGACGATCTGGGCCGACTCCGGATTCCCGGAGGACGACCCCAGAGCGGAGTTCGCCTCCGGTGTGTGGACACCGGCGATCACCGAAGCTGCATTCGTGGCGGCAGCGAACTCCCGGGGAGAATCCGTCGCGAGTGTGCTGCCCGGCCTGTACACCGTGGTGGGGGAGCCGAAGGTCGGAACGGAGAACCAATTCCGCTTGATCTCCGCCTACATGCGGCACTCGCTGAACCTGATGGCGTTGCTGGTGCCGACGCGCTACGAGGACGTCATCGCGAAGCTGGAAGCTGAGCCGATGCCCCCGGTGATGCGGGAGGTCCTGTTCGAATCGCCCCTGAAGTTCAATCCCGAGGCCGCGATGGTCTCTACCCCTGAGGGAGTCCACTGATGGCTTTGCAGAGTGCCCGCCCGAGCCGTTTCGGTGACACAGCGCCACCGTCGCCCGCGACCGTCGCGGCCGCCACCCAGACCGCGCCCGCAGAGGAAACCACGGCCTCACCCCTGACATCAGTGCCCACTCCGGAGGCGACGCCCGAAGCGCCTGCCGCACCGGCGAAGAAGCCGGCCGCGAAGAAGGCACCTAAGCCCGCCGCGACGGAGTCGACCGACAAGCTGCGCAAGAGCGTCGAATGGTCCAGCGATGTCGAGGCTCTGTTCCAGGACGGTTGCGACGACTGGTACGGCGACCGGAACAAGAGGGAGCGTAAGCGCCGACTCGGTCGCCGCCCATCGGACAACGGAATGGTCATTGCCCTGGTCAAACTGGGCCTCGAGGCGATCGCCGACAACGAGAAGTACAACGATCGGCTCGAAGAGCTGCTGCCGTCGGACGGCCGCCGCCGCACCAGCTAGTGGTGTGTCTCTGATTTAGCTGATCTTTTCGAGTGCGACGCGGCCGCGGGCGACCTTGGCGAGGATGGATTCGGCGGTCGCGGTCCATTCGTAGGGTCGGAGGTTTTCGTTGTGGGCGTCGAGGTATTCCTCGATCGAGGCGATGAGGTGCGGTACGGAGTGAAAGACCCCGCGTCGCAGAGCTTTATCGGTCAGCTCTCGGAACCAACGTTCGACGAGGTTGAGCCATGAGGAGGAGGTGGGAGTGAAGTGCAGGTGGAACCGTGGATGCTTGTCGAGCCAGGCCCGGACCTTCTCGTGTTTGTGGGTGGCGTAGTTGTCCAGGATCAGGTGGATTTCCAAGTCCTTGGGCACCTCACGGTCGATGGTGCGCAGAAATCGCAGGAACTCCTGATGGCGGTGGCGCGGCAGGCACTGGCCGATCACCTTGCCGGTAAGGACGTCGAGCGCGGCGAACAAGGTGGTGGTGCCGTGACGCTTGTAGTCATGGGTCATCGTCTCGCCGCGGCCCTTGATCATCGGGAGCGAGGCCTGCGTCCGGTCGAGGGCCTGCACCGACGACTTCTCGTCCGCACACAACACGATCGCCCGCTCGGGCGGGTTCAGATACAGACCGACGACGTCGACGAGCTTGTCCTCGAATCGCGGATCATTCGACAGCTTGAACGTCTCGACCCGGTGCGGCTTGAGTCCACGAGCGGACCACACGCGCTGGACCGTGTCCTTCGAGACTCCGACATGCTCGGCCATCGTCCGGCAACTCCAATGAGTCTCGCCTTTCGGGCGGTAGTTCTGCGTCAGGTCCACGATCTCGTCGATCTTCTCCTGCGGGATCGAGGGCTTGCGACCTCGACCCTTGCGCACCTCGCCCAACCGCGCCATGCCATCCTCGGCAAACCGTGTCCGCCAGTTCGCCACCGATCCCGGCGATACCGACAACGCCTGCGCGATAGCCGTGTTGGCCACACCGTCGGATGCCATCAACAGCGCCTTGGCCCGCACCACCTCCCGGTGCGCACCCGTCTGGGACCGCGCCAACGACTCGAGCACAACACGCTGCCCATCGGAAATCTGCAAAGCGGGTACCGGATTCCTCATGCACGGATTCTATCGAATCAATCCATATTTATTTGCGAGACACACCACTAGCACCGGCGGCGCAACGATCACGTATCCCCGGGAAGACCCTGTGTCTCCCGGGGATACTGCTGTCCGGGGAAGTTTGCACGACGCCGCAAGATTGCCCAGACGACCTACATCGTTCGCTATCCGGCGCGCTATACCGGACTTTTCAACCGCACATCTAAAACGAACGGTTCTGGGCGAATGACCAGCCGTAGGTTCGTCGTGGAGCGCCGTTATCCGGTGTACCGGTATGTCCATGGCCAAAACGGACCCTGGTGACCGCAGAATGGCGCTCAGCCCGTTTTGCCTTGTCGGCCGGACTCGGTAACAGCCCATGATGCGAATGACCGCGACCGTCAACCACTGTTCACTCTCTTGAGTGGGTAGGACGTATGGCAGTCGACGAAAGGGTGCAGTCGTCGTTGGAAGCGTTAGGCCGCACGACCTAACGCTTCCAGCAGAGGATTTCGGCACCGGTAGGTCGCCCGAGTCAGTGTCGATTGGTGAGTGCCTGGATGAGTGTTCGCAGTCCGTCGGCGTCGAGGTAGTCGACCAGGGCGTCAGCGAGCGTAGTCGGGTCAGCCTCCAGGCGGCGGAAGGCACGCTTGACCTTCGCTGCGGTAACGGGAGGTCTTGCCGGCAATTGGTTTCGGATTCAGGTGCGGGATCGGGATCGGGCTTCGTGTGTTCCCGCTGTTGTTCGGCGACCCAGGCTTGGACATGGGCCTCGGGTGGTACCTGTGCGAGAGAGCGGGCGGTGCGGACGGCGAGTTCGCCGTTACGGAGGGCGGTTTGGAGTTCGGGGGTGAGTTGTAGCAGGGCCCGTCGCTGGGAGATCCAGCCCTTGGACTTCGCGAGTTTCATGGCGGCCTTCTCGACGGTTCCGCACTCGCCGATCAGGAGTTCGACGGCCTTGGCTTCTTCGATGACGTCGAAGTCGCGGCGGCCGACGTTCTCGATGACCGCCGCGGCGAGCAGGGTCTCCCGGTCCTTGGCGACTTCGTCTTTGACGATGATGTCGAGGTTGGGGCGGCCGAAGTTTTCGGCGGCGGCCAGGCGACGGCAGCCGTTGATCACCACCCATCGGGCGAGCCCGATCTTGGCAGGAGGATCGGTGACCACGGCGCTCTCCTGCGCGAGGGGTGCACTGTCCATCCGGTGTGTTCAGATGCCCTCGACGCTGAGGCAATATGACGCGTCCTCTTCCATTGCCGCTTCGTCGATCACGACACCGTCATCGCCGCGCACTTTCCACAGGAATGGGGAGAAGATCGACGTGTAGTCCTCGGGCACCGTCTCGCCGGTGCGCACCTGTCTGTCGTACCCGGTGCATTTCTATGTCGGCAGCTACCAATCGCTCGACGCCGAAGGGACCACCCGCATTTGAAGCATCCGGTCGGCTGACCCCGGCTCGGTGCCGCGGACCTGACCCGCGCCGCATTGTAATGCAATGTCGCGCCCCACGAAGACCTCACATGCCGTGGTGGCGCGTCCGCCGAGTTTGAACTGGATCGTCGTCAGCGACCTGCGTAAGTAAGATTAGGGCCTGGATCAGCGGCGACCTCAGGTCCCTGTGGACCGGCTCGGAGCGAAAGTAGACGAAGACAGGGCCAATCACAATCGGATCGATGTCACCGCCTTGAACATATTCGACCAGCCATTCGGCGAATTCGTAGCCACCGATATGCGCGAGCGCCTCTATTGCCGACTTGCGGAGGTTCGAGTCGGTGTTGGGGTCGGTGAGAATGCGACGCAGGGTTGTGATCGCCTCTGGTCCGCCGATTTTGCCGAGCGCCTCTGCTGCCGACTTGCGGAGGTTCGAGTCGGTGTTGGGGTCGGTGAGAATGCGACGCAGGGTTGTGATCGCCTCTGGTCCGCCGATTTTGCCGAGCGCCTCTGCTGCCGACTTGCGGAGGTTCGAGTCGGTGTTGGGGTCGGTGAGAATGCGACGCAGGGGTGTGATCGCCTCTGGTCCGCCGATTTTGCCGAGCGCCTCTGCTGCCGACCGGCGGACAATCGGGTGGGTGTTGGGGTCGGTGAGAATGCGACGCAGGGTTGTGATCGCCTCTGGTCCGCCGATTTTGCCGAGCAGATAGGCTGCCCGCCAGCGGAGGTCCGAGTCGGTGTCGGTGAGTGTCTGACGTAGAACGTCGATCGCCTCCGGATCGCCGATTTCGCCGAGCTCCGATGCAGCTACCCGGCGGATAATCAGGTCGGTGTTGGGGTCGGTGAGCGTCTGGCGTAGAACGTCGATCGCCTCTGGTCCGCCGATTGTGCCGAGCGCCAATGCGGCCGTACCGCGGAGGTCCAGATGGGTGTTGCGGTCGGTGAGTGTCTGGCGTAGAACGTCGATCGCCTCTGGTCCGCCGATTCCGCCGAGTGACGCTGTAGCCACCCTGCGGACGCTCAGGTCGGTGTCACGGTCGGTGAGTGTCTGGCGTAGAACGTCGATCGTGTCCGGTCCGCCGATTCTGCCGAGAGCCCCCGCGGCCGTCTCACGGAGGTCCGCGCTGGCTTTGGGGTCGGTGAGTGTCTGGCGTAGAACGTCGATCGTGTCCGGTCCGTCGTCAATTAGGCAGAGCAGGTCTGCGGCCCGCCAGTGGACCTGCGGGCTGGCTTTGGGGTCGGTGAGTGTCTGGCGTAGAACGTCGATAATGTCCGGTCCGCCGATTCTGGCGTGAGCCCCCGCGGCCGTCTCACGGAGGCTAAGGTCGGTGTCGGGGTGGATGAGCGTCTGGCGCAGAATGTCGATCCCATCTGGTCTGAAACGGTGGAGCGCGTCCGCAGCCCGCCAGTAGTCGTCCAGATCTGTGTCCTGGTTGAGTGTCTGGGACAGGACGTCGATCACGGCCCGAGTGCCCACATACCTGAGCGCCCCTACGGTGGACATCTGAAGACGTGGATCGGGGTGGATGAGCATCCGGCATAGGACTTCGATCGCGTCCGATCCTCCGATGCGGCCGAGCGCGTCCGCTGCCCACCAACGGACATCCAGATCGGCGTCCTGGTTGAGTGTTTGGGACAGAACTTCAATCGCGGCCCGACCTCCCACATATCCGAGCGCCAGTGCGGCAGTCTTGCGTACCTCTCGGTGTGCGGTGGGATGCCGAAGGAGGGTCGACGATTCTGCGAGTAGTGAGCCAATACTGCGAGAGACCTTCCCCCGCAAGTCATCGTCGAACTCGGCGACCGCAGCTGCCGCAGTCGACAAGGCGATGTGAAGTGGATCCGGTCTTCGATCGACGAGTTTGGACATGACCCCTGCGGGTGCAAGGCAGGCGACGAGAATCCATACCTCGCGCCAGGAGGGTTCGAGGTAAAGACGAGCGTCGAGGCAATCATCGATGAGGTTTTGATGGATAGCAAGGTGTTCGGCGACGAGGTATTCGGCGAAGGTGCGGTGCACGAACAAGAAGGGCGGGTTTCGGCCCTCCCGGGTGTCTCCGTCGGGTACAAGCACTCCGGCGTCATTCGAGAGGATCGTGATTGCGGCGGCAGTTGAGATGTTTGCCGGCAGCTGGATCGACGCGAGGTGCGCCTGCAGGGTTGTGTCTGGAATGCGGTCGAGCCACCCGTCCGGACTGTCGGCAATCTTGAATGCCAGCGGCCGAAGGATGTCCAGGAGTAGCCGCTCACGCTCGTGGGGATCACTAGGAAGCGATGCAGTTACGGCGCCCGTGAACGCCCGGTGCTCCCGGCGAAGGAATCGGCGCAGAATTCGACTGTAGATTTCTGCGCGTGTCCGCGGGAGCCGCTCTTCCGGATCGGACGCGAGATGACATAGAAGCGCGAGCAGAAGGGGAATCTGTGCCATCGTGGCTAGTGCCGCGGTTTGGAGTCGCTGTTTCAGTTCATGTTCTCGGTCGACGTGGAGGTGCCAGGACGCGATATACGCTTGCGGGTCGGTGAAGGGGAGCAGTTCGACCTCAGTCCACGTCTGTGGGTCGAGCAGTCCGCTGCTGTAACCCGCGATTCGGGAAGTGACGATGGTGCGCGCGACGGAATTCGTCTGATCGTCGATCATCCTGATGACCGCGTCCCGGGCGTCAGCGGGGGTTTCGTCGAGGGCGTCCAGCAAGTACGTTGTCGGTCCGCTGCGGCAGTGTTCTTGGAGCCAGCGCCGCAAACCGGCGGTCATGGCGGTGTCAAGCTGGGCGAGCACCGCGGTGGCGGCCTCCGGGAGATCGCCACCGACGGCGGCGGCGATGGCGTCACATCGGACGGAGAGTGGTATATCGATTCCGTCAGGATCAACCTGGGGATCGGCGAGCTTGAGCGCCGCGGCGTCGGCTAGGCGTATTGCGTGCATCTGCGTGACCCAGGACTTGCCCGCACCGGGATCACCGAGAACTACAACTTGATTACTGTTGTCGGTGACGTTCGCGTATGTCGCGGTGTGGGCGTCTGAGGTTGTAAAACGTCCTGCCGCTGGCGCATAGACATCATCGGTCTCAAGAGTTCTCCTCCGGAGTCCGACGCGTGTCGTTGCCTCTACATCGAGGCGAGTGGGGTCGGGGTGGTTCCTGAGGTAAGGCAGTCTGGAGAGGTTCTTGCGATGTCTGGCGGCTTCACGAGTACACCACTGTGTGAGCTGGCCCCGCACGTCGCGTGAACTGAGCGGGGGAATGTTGGATTCAGACAGCTGGGCGGCATGTCTCGCGAGTACCGCGAGCTGCGCTTGGCCAGTGAGCCTGCTCGATGGACCGGAACCGGTGTAAATAATAGCGTCGATGATGCAGGTGGGCAGGATGTCAGCGAAGTGATCGAGGTCGATTTGGTGGTCGGCTTCGAACTTCGGGGGATCGTTTCCGGACAGCGTGAGAGCGTCGTGGAGCAACCCCTTGATCTCTGCGGAGTCCGCGTGAGCCATCGCGCATCGCGACACGACTGCGATGATGTTCTTGTTCGATTCGAAGGGCTCGAAGAAGGTGCGGCCGTGTTCTGACCACCACATCAGCTGTTCGTCGGGGTCGGTCATTCGGGCTCGTTCGGCGGCCACGGCGAGCCCACTGACGAACGCACCCTCAAGTTCTTTCTGTGCTGCCCTGGCGAAAATCGCCTCATTGACAAGTTTGGTGGCGGCGGTGGTGGCCGCTTTGACTGTGGCTTTCTGGGCGAGCTTCTCGACATCAACTGACCTGATGATTTCACTAAGGTAGTCGAGTGACATCAGGCCCCCTGTGCCAGAGACGCTGTCGGATGAGCTGAAGATTACTCGGACCTCCAAAAAGAATCTCTGGTTCTGGGTGTCGTGGCGTACTGACGGACGAGGGCCTGGCGGATCGGTGATCCTGTCACACCAACTCGGCAACACAGCTGTGATGATCGGTCATCTAATGCAATACCGGCGTTCTACTGGTAACCCTGCCGATCCAGAACCCCGGCGATCGTAAACCCGCAGCCTTCTGGTCCGACCTTCGCTAGGGCTTCGACCGGGCGGAACGTCGGCGAGGGCGAGCACATCACGGTCTCGGTGACCAGCACAGTGCGAGTCGGCCGCTGTCATGCTCTGAAGTTTCGCGAACCCCGGATTGTGTCGGACAGCATTCATCCTCAACGGGGCGGGCGCCGGGTGACTCATCCTGTGTGATGAAACTGGCTGGTGACCTGCGCGGCTTCTTCCGCGGTCGGGGCGGCGGGGGCGCAGCTGCGCAGTTGCAATTGGGTGTTGGCGGTGCCTGGCCCGCACAGCTGGCCGGTGGCCAGCGCTCGCTCGATGCGGCACCGGACGGCGCATTCGTGGGCCGGGTCGACGGCGAACACGACCCGGATCTGGACCTCCATGCCGTCACGGTTCGCGTGGGTGTGGTGGGGGGCCAGCGAGCAGGGCCGCTGACGACCCCAGTGCGTGCATAACGCGGACGTGACCGCGGCGCCGGGGGCGTCGATATCGGCCTCGGGTGTCATGACGAGAATGGCTTGGTGCGCGAACACGCTCCGCATGTTCCGTAGTGTCCTCCCGGAAAGCTGTCCGGGACAGTGGGGACGGGGAAGTTCGGTCAGAAAATAGGACCGTGCCAGGCGATTGCGTGTTCCTCAACCCGCCTGGTGCTGACCGCCCTGTTGTTGAGCGTCGCTTCGAATGACGACCACTGGGCCCGTGATCGTCACTCCCTATGCGGATGAGTGGCCGGGTCGAGGGCCGTTCGTCTGCATCACCAACGTGCCGACGATGGCGGTGCCCGAGATGACGTCGATGACGCGGGATCGTTGGTCGGCAGAGTGACGGTGCGGTCGTTCATTGGCATCGATGGGTGACGGCGGCGGTGAAAGCCCCTCCGTTCAACACCAGGTGGCCCCTGGCGCGGCGGGCGTGTGCTAGTCAAGACTGAACAGCTATGAGTGGAGCCGCCGCCTGTGATCGTGATCCTGTCCGCCGAGGGCGCCGCCGAGCACCTGGCCTCGGGTGCGATGGCGTGCCCGGCATGCGGCGGCGGACTGCGCAAATGGGGATTCGGCCGTACCCGTACGGTGCGCGGGCTCGGCGCCGACAGGGTGACCGTGCGACCCGCCCGTGTTCGTTGCGCCGGCTGCAGCAAGACTCAGGTGCTGTTGCCGACCGCCCTGCAGGTGCGCCGTGCCGACACCACCGAAGTGATCGGAACGGCATTGGTGCACAAGGCCAATGGGCTCGGGTACCGGCGCATCGCGGAACGTCTGGACCGGCCTGTATCGACAGTGCGCCGGTGGTTGCGTCGAGTCCCGCCCGAGCACCTGCACTGGATGTACACCCAAGGCTGTGAGCGCCTCGCCACGTACGCGGCCGACGCGTTCAGTCGCATCCGCAACACCCGCAATCCGCTGCATCACACACTGACAATGCTGGCCGCCGCGGCGTTCCACGCCCGTGAACGGTTCGGGTTCGAGGACCCGCCATGGACTCTGATGGGGATGTACACCCGTGGACGTCTCCTCGCACCACCCCGCGGCGGCTGAAAACCGGTTCCGCGGGGTATCCGCATGCCCGCATCCAGCCGTCAATATGCAGACCGCGCCTTCAACGTGACGACGACGCCGTCACCATGCCGACGAAAACCTCGAAAACAGTCCGAAGCCGTCTGCATTTACAGCGACGCGATCATCTGCATCTTCAGTGACGGGCAACATTCGGTACGGCAGGGAGTGGCACGGGGTTCAACGCAGCCGGCGGTGCCGAGCGTGCGGATCCGACGACGATGACACGGTCGCCCCAGTAGACGGGCGTCGACCAGTCGTAGCGGCGGAAGGTGCCGCCGCGGTAGGGAACGAACAGGACGCCGTGCGGTGCGATCCCCGCGAGTTGCCTCCGCCATCGTTCCAAGGGGGTCCCGGTTACCCAGCGGCTGATCGTTCGCAGCTTGCTGCGTTGCCGTGACGGTGTCACCGTCATGGCGCTGCGTCCGGAACCCGGCCACAGTGAGACAGCCGGCACTCTGCGAGGGCGAGATCCTGGGCGGTGAAGTTCGACTCCGTCGAATGCGAGAAGTGACGGCATGGACCGCCTGCTTTCGTTCGAGAACAGCGGATCGAGTTCGATGAACAGAGTCCACTGCCCACCGTCGGGATCGAGATGCAGGTAGAGAGGCACACCGCCGTCGGCTAACGGATCTCCGGGATAGCCGTAGTTGCTAGATCCCGGATGGTATTCCTCGCAGAGAGAAGTGCCTTCGCCCGGGTTGTGCGCAAAGTGGGCGATCTTCTCCATGCCACTCCGCAGGTGCACCTGCCCGCAACAACACGGGCACAGGTATCCGGGACGTCGTGCCGCATCGACTGCGGCGATGAGGCCCTCATGGGTCAGGTCGATTGCATAACGCACTTCGGTAGATGCGCCTTTCTCGGACAGTCCCGCATACCTTTGCGAATAGTATTGTCCGGCCGCAACGCCGAAGGACGTGTGGTGGTTCGCATTCCCTCTCAGGCCTGCGGCGATGCAGTCAGTAACCCTGTCGCACCACGGGACGATGATCTGTTCATGACCCCTGAAAGCCAGGACGTGGCCATGGTCCTGAAACTCGTGGACGAGGCGGGACTCGAACCGAACGAGGACGAACGCAAGTGGGACCACATGGGTGCGCTCATCACCGACGCCGCCCTTCAGCCGCGTACTCGCTACACGACCACCGTCCGGCCCCGTGCCCGCAGGGTCTACGACGAGTGGCCTGATGCGAGAACAACCGCGGGTTTTCGGGCACGCCTGGACTCAGAGGATCTGCCGACGTACCTCAGATGGCGAAGCAGCTCGCCGAAGATCACGAAGATCTACGACCTGGTCTCCGTGATGGAAGACCTCGGCATCGACACCGTCGACGAGCTCTCCGCCCGCTTCCGCGAGCCCGTCCAGGAGCAGGAGACCCGGAGAGCGCTGCGATGCGTCAAACACGTCGGACCGAAGACACTGGACTACATCGCGATCCTGACCGGATCAAACAAACACATAGCAGTAGATCAACACATCGCCGCCTTCGTGCGCGGCGCCGGCTCACGGGTCAAGTCATACGACCAGGTTGCAGCGGTCGTGCGCGCGGCCGCGGCCGAGCTGAGCTGCAGCCCCGGCGCACTCGATGCCGCGATCTGGAACTACATGAGCGCACAGTCAGGCAGGTGAGCGAGCGTGCTGACCGATCCGGATACATCGCTGCCCGAGCTCAGAGTTGATCAACGTCTGTTCATTTGCTCCGGGACCTCATGGTGGGAGGCGCTCGAGGACATCAGGACTCCACGCGAGCAACAAGTTTTCCAAGGCTGGGATGTCGACCGCCACTACAGAAAAGGCGATTGGATCCTGACCTACCTCAGTACCCGGCCCCGGGTGTTTCTGTGTTGGGAGCAGGCGACCCAAGACGCCACCCCCACGGGCAAAATCTGGGTCGACCACGACACGTCCGTACTCTTCTCCAACCTGATCGTCGTCGACCACATCGAGACGCGAACGGGGCTCACGATCTCATCGAAGCGCTGGTTCGAAGGTACTGAGGCTCAAACTATCCGACACGAATTGACGAAGGAACTGGGGTATCCCAGGAGTTGGCATGGCCTCGACGACATCGCAGGAACCGGCGACGGCTCCGTACTAAACTACTGACCGGGTCTCGGGTCTGTCATTCGTTCGATATACATGTGTCGGTTGCGTTTTCGGAAGACGCACATATCGACAGGTCAGTTGACGAAGTCGGAGTGGATCTGCAATGGAGTACGCACCGATTGTCACATATAGTCCTGGAATGCGAAGGAGCTACCGCTTTGCCGTCGTGTTGATGAGCGCTGTAACCCTCGGGGCCTGCGGTTCGTCCGGTGATGAGTCCGAACTTGTCCAGGGCACCGAGGTGGTGCCTTTGACGGACAGCGCAGCCCCTGTCCCGGAGGAGTCCCGAATTCTCAAGCCGGGCGACAGCACCGGTATCAGCCTCGGCAGCACACGGGGAACAATCACTCTTCAATCAGTGGAAACCGGCCTGAGATGCGGAGCCGACGGAACCCATTATCAAGCGTTGGAGTTCACCGTCGATCTCGATCCAGGCACCAGTTACATGACAGCAGGGTCGCTGGAACTGACCGAAATCCTCCCGGATGGAACACAGGCGACTTCGGCCTCGAACGTGGCAACCTATGACTGTCTGGCTGAGAACCAGCCCCAACTTGAGTCCATCCGCCACGGGTCAACGCAACGGGGATGGATTGTTGCAAAAACCCAACAGCCGCAGGGATCTTTCTACTTCCACACCGATTCGCAGAACTATATGGACACCATCATCGAATTCTGACCTAGCGGGGAGTCGCGGGCGTGACGGAATGCCGTCGAGCTCGTTGCCGGGGTCCAGCACCCTAGCACTGGAGGTTCCGAGCGAACTCGTCTCACCTCTACGAGGTCTCTGAGGGCCGAGAAGAGCAAGGTGAGCGTAGATAGGCGCTGCTGACCATCGATCACGTCAAAAGATGCGTCGTCCTGCTCGACAAGGACAGGCGAGCCGAGGAAGTACGGCTCACTATCACCGCGATCGAGTGTCTCCTTCCCGAGACGGCCGATGGTATTCGGGAATCTTGAACTCGAAGTCACTTGAGAAAATGATCCTCAGCGGGTGCTTCTGCGCCGTCAGTTTCTGCATCAGTCGTCTCCCTCCTCGTCATCAAGTCGTCCATTGTTCGCGGTATACGCCCGCCGACCGGCGGGACTGTGCACGGGACGATCGAGAGCAGTGGAAGTCGAATGCGCCATGCGCAACGCAGGCTTCTGGACCCTGTTCCGGGCGTGTCAACGTGGCGGTAACCAGTGGCTACGACGTCCGTCATGCTTATGCTCCGGATCTGCAGCCGAGTGGAAGGTGAGGACGAATGGCTGAGAGGAAGAGCACGGAGAAGCCTGAGCTCCCCGCGGTGGCCGTGGCCGCCCGGGTCCAGGTACGCCGGCGGACGAAACCGGCGGTGACCGGTGAAGTCGTCGCGGACTACGCCGAACTGACCGATACGGACGAACGCGGGCACGACTGGGCGCCAGTACACCGGTGGGCTGTCGCCCTCGACGATGGCCGCCTGGTCTTCGCCGATACCGCTGACCTCACCGTCGATCCCGGCACACGGAAATCCGGGCCGGGGGCAAGCCCAAATGGCTGAGGGCCAGCCGAGGGCGGTGTCTTTCGGTGTCGATGTTGAGCTGGAACGCGTTCTCTGGTTGCGTTGGTCAGGTCATTTCACAGTCACGCTCCCGCTGAAGAAGAACGGTGCCTGGTTACCGAAGCAGAAGACGGTCACGTTCGACGCTTTCGTGAAGCCGCTCAGCTTGCCTACACCTGCGGCGAAGGCGCCCGTCTTGAAATTGAACCCCGAGTCGAATCCGAAGCAGGTCCAGCTTTCCCCGGCCGGCACGGTGACAGTGACTTCACCTGAACCGGTTGCTCCGACGCTCAGTGCCGGCACCGCAGTTGCGGTACCCGTCCCGAGCGCGATCGCGGGAGCAATGACGGCCGACGCGATGGCCGTGCGCACTGCGATCTTCCTCTTCATCGTGCTCACCTCATCCTTGAGAGTCCCGACTCCTGTAGCGAACGGGAGGGTGGTGAACAGGCGGTCGCCGTCACGAACCCGTTCGGCTCATTCACGAGATCACCGATCCCGCTTACCTACGTATCGCACGGAGGAGCGCCTTACGTTTCATAAATGCTGGAATTGAACTCGATCTCCATTTGAACGAAAGTCCATTTCATTTCAATTGGACGACTGATCAAAAGAAGAAAATGTGTATCTGATCAGAAGAAGTGAATTCCGGCGTGATTGAGGGTAGGGAGAGGGCTTTATTCGGCAGGGAAGATAGCTTCGACTGCTTCCTTTTCGGTGTCGTCGCGCGACGGGCGACATCAGTGACTCCGCGGCACGTAGCCAGTCGTTGCCGAGCGGACGGGAGGGGGTGGCACCCTCGGGTCTTCCTGTTTCCGGGGCCACCCGCGGAACCCGGGTGAGGGTCGGTCACCGGGGGCTCGCGGATGACGAGCGGCTCTCGGGTCGGGAGGGGGAGCCGGCGCGAGAGTCTGCACTGTGTGCGAGGCCGTCGACCCCGCGCGCAGTGTTCCTGAGGGATACCCGCGAGAAATCGCTTCACTCCTAGGCTCCGCTGGTGTCGGCGGTACCTGCTGGTAAGGCTCACCAGCTGCGGGATCGTGTCGCGGTGTGCCCGGGTGTGCAGGTTATCAGCGCCGATTCGCGGCGGTCCTTGCGTGGAGGCGCGGGAGGCTGGCCGGGGCGCATCGTCGCTGCCGGTGCTGGTCTGCACCCCAGCCGTCCTGCGGGGTGCGACAGCGCGGTCCAGTGATCGGGTTGGAACGTGTGCGATCCGGGCAAGCGTCGCGTGGGGCACCGAGCAGGTTGTCGCCTGCCCCCGGACGCGGTGACCGCAGCGGGACAGCTCGAGGACGGACATGGGAGGTAGGGATGGGTAGACCACTGAACGGCCGCGGCGCCAATGATGATCCGCGGGGCGTGGAGCCCGAGGCCGCTCAGGCCGCTACTGACGTGCCCGACCTGCTTGAGCCGTCCGTCGGCGGTGGAGGCGCCGAGAACCAGTGCGGCCACCGACCGGCTGCTGCCGACGAACCCGATCGCGAGCACGGTTCCCCTTGTCCGGATCGCGGTCTTGATCCACGATCGATTCCGTTGTCCCGGAAGGTAAAGCGAGTTCGAGCGCTTTGCGACGATTCCCTCCATCTGGGCCGAGCGGGCCGCGTTCAGCATGACGCGACCCGTCTGGGATTCCCAGTGCGGGGGCACGGTGATCGGTAGGCCGCCGATCTTCCCGATGATCGATCCCAGTTCGGCCAGCTCCGCCCGCCGGTCCAGGTAAGGCGCTCGCAGAAGTTCTACGCCGTTTCGGACCAGTGCGTCAAAAGGTAGGTACGTCACAGGGATCCGCCGTTGCAGCGGTTTCGTCGCATGGGCCACGCAGAGTCTGCGCTGCAAGAGTCCCGAAGGCCGGCCGCGGTCCATGGCCACGATCCCCCCGTCGAGGACGATGCGCCCGCCGGCGCCGAAGGTCGTCGACAGGGCCTCGGCGACCTCCGGGTAGGAGGCGGTCACGATGTTGAGATTGCGGGTCCACAGCTCCGGCTCGCGGCCGCCGCCGCCGGAGGCCAGCAACTGGCACCCGTCGTACGTCATTTCGAAGCTCCACGGACGGTCATCGTCCGGGGGCGTGCCGGCCGTCGCGAGCATCGGCGCGATCAGCCTGTGATTGTGCCCTGACCTGCGCCATCGTCCTGAGAGGTGGCGTCGAGGTGGGTGGAGCAGATGGGGAACCGACACGGGACCATTCACGGTCTCAGTGCGCCCCTTAAGTATCTTTCGTACGCTTAGGTAACGAAAGAGACGTAACTGAACTAAACTAAAGACACGAAAGCGACTAAACCCGTAGAATCGGTACGGTGACGACCAACGACATCGAAGCCCGGGGCGACCGCCGGGGGATGTGCGAGTTCCCCGGTGGGTGCAGCCGACCCAAGCTTGACGATCCGAAGACGGGACGGCCGTCGAAGTACTGCGGACAGGCCGATCCCGGTGGCCCGGTGCACAACAAGGGCAACGCGTGGAAGGAGCGCCGACGCCTCGCGACCGTCGGTACGGGGCAGGCCGGGCCACCGGGGGCCGCAGGAGATGAGGGTGGGGTGACGGCACCGGTGTCGATGGCACGGGCCACCCTCGGTGTGCAGCTCGAGGGGCTGCCCCACCGTCTCGCGGAGCTCCGCGGTTTCCTCGCGACCATGACCGAGACGATCGCCTCGGTGACCGATGTCGAGGCGGCCGCCGCCGAGGTCGATCAGGCCCACGCCGAGGCGCTCGCGAAAGTATCCGAAGCGGAACGGTTGCGGGGCGAGGAGGAACGGCGCCGCCGTGACGCCGAGGCCCGGGCGCGGGAACATCAGCAGGCGCGGGAGGAGGCCGACGCGGCCGCGGAGGACGCGTACGCGGAACTGGCGCGGACCCAGACCAAGGCCGCTGCCGCCGTGGAGAACGCGGCGAACCGTGAACGTGAGGCACGTGCGGAACTCGAGCGCATCCAGGCCGACGCCGACGAGAGGATCGCTTCCGCCGAGGCCCAGGCTCAGCTCGCCCAGACCCGCGCCGAGACGCAGACCGCTGCAGCGCAAGCCGCCGTGCAGGAAAGCCGCGAGGACGTGGACCGTCTTCGCGGGGAACTCGCCGACCTGCGCACCGAGTCCCGCGCGGACCGCGATCAGGTGCGCGCCGATCACGCCGCACAACTGGCCGAGGTCCGGCAATCGGCCGCCGACCGTGTCGACGCGCTGACCACCGCCCTGCGCGCCGCCGAGCAGACGATCGAGGAACTACGGCGGCAACCAGGTGGCCGTGGCGCCGGCACCTGAACCAACGCCGCACCGCTGCACAGTCAGCGGGGGATACGACGACGCCCCGGAAAAGAGTCGGGAAAACCCGTCGCTGACCTCGGGCATTCCTGGCACGAAACTTGAGTATTGGCTCCGGCAATCCGGGCTGCCCGTCAGAAGGATCATCCGGGGTGATGCGTGTCCACCCTGGTGAGGATGGTTTCGCCGGGTATCAGGGATGAGAATTGTGTACACAGAGCGGGAGATACCCCGCAAATAGTTATCACAACAAGTCCACCACAGCGCTCGGCACTCAGGCCGGTACATGAACTAGTAAGTGACACAATGAATAACAGATTTTTGCGCGCGGCGTCCGTTGCATCGACCGCGATCGTGCCCCTGATTGCCTTCGGGTCCGGCATCGCGTCAGCCACTCCACCGGCAGCCATCAGCAGCGGCGTAACGGTCGCATACGTCTCTGATGTAGCTCAGCCCGAACCCATCCCTGGAGCAACAGGTCAGCGGTGCTCAGGAAATCGGGTCGGAGTCGACGTGAACACCGGCGAGGACATCGTCTGCGTCTACTCCCGCGACTACTACCCGGACGGAGAGTGGGTCATCGCCGACATCGTCGGTGTCCACAACATTGGCGAACCATGCGACCCCTCGACCGACAGGGCCTCACAAACGCCGGAAGGCATTCCGATCTTGTGTGTACAGGGCCAGGGGTGGACGCCTGGGCCATAGGCCGAGCAGGTGCAGTCGGTTCTCGTTGATCAGCACCTCCAGCGAGAACCCCGAATCCCCACCTCGGAGAGCGTACCCAGTTATAGCGCCTGTTTTCGGCGCGTACTACCGCAACCTCAGCATTTAGTGGTGCTGCGGCGCGGCTCCCGGTGCACCGATTGGTGACGGCCCCGGACGGAGCGGGGAGAGCCGGAGAGCCGGAAGGTCGAGGGATTTTTCTCGGATTCACAGATCGCTGGTGGTGATGATGCCACTGTGTCGGGCGCGGGCGACGAGTTGCATGCGCTTCTGGTTGTTCGGCAGATCCTCGAGACCGAACTTCGAGAAGAGAACGCGGAGATGGCATTTGATCGTGTCGACCGTCAAGAAGAGGTGGTCGGCGATCTCCTGGTTCGAGGCGGGATGGGCATAGGCTGCGTCGTTCTTGTAGGGCCGGCACAGCTCCACCAGGACCGCGAATTGCGCCGGGGTCAGAGCGGCGCGGGTGGGCAGGGCGTCGGCGGTGCCGGTCATCTCCCCGCTGGCCGCAATGAAGGTGCGGAAGGTCAGTGACGAGGATCCGATTCGGATGACGTCACCGGCGTGGAGTCGTCGGCGCCCACTGAGGCGGTCGCCGTTGACGAAGGTGCCGTTGCGGGAAAGTCCGTCGTCGGTCACCGTCCAGTAGGATCCGATCCATTCGATGGTGGCGTGCAGCCGCGACACGTTCGGATCCGAGGGCAACGCGATATCGGCCTTCTCCGAGCGGCCCACGGTGATCCGTGGTGCGTCCACGGACAGCACGAATTCGCGGGTGCCGTATCCGCCATCGAGATAGCAGAGAGTCGGTTCGCTCAGTGCGTTCATAGCCGTCCTCCCCGCAATTTCGGGCACACGACTTTCGGTCGGAGGCTTCGCCCTGTTGCCAGTCTAATTCCGCAGGTCGGCGCGGCACCATGGTCGGCGGTGCGGTTCCCACCCGAACCGGCGTGCCGATTTCCGACGAGGGGTGATAAGGGTCCACCCGGCGGGTGATGATTCGTCCGCGGCCAGCGCATCACACTGAAGGTCGACCACTTCGACCCGAGAAGATGCCATGCCGCGAACCCGTCACCACACCCGCCACGTCCGCCAGGAACTCGGTGCGCGTCGGGTATTGCCCCAGCGCGCAGCACCGGCGCAGACTGAAAGTACCGAACGCGCACCCGAGGGGGTGGGGCAGATGCCCCGACCTACCCGCTGGCGGCGGGCGGTCATGGTGATGTCCACCCTTGTGGTCGTGTGCGCTCTCGGGTTTTTCGGGTTTCTCTCGGGGCCCCCGCTTGCGGTCGCGGTGCCACACTCGGTGGCCGCCGATGTTGTGCGGCAACAACCCGTCGCGCCGTGGCCGACGATGCCCCAGCTTCCTGTCCCAGGGTTGGGGGAGAGTCTCGACCCGGCACCGTACCCTGCTGCCGACCATCAACAGCCGATCTGTGTCCCCGGAGGGGTGAGCTGTTCCGATCCGGGGATTCTGGAGGTACCGCCTGCGCCTGAGGGGTGCCCTCCGATCTGCGACGACCCGATTCTGGAGGTACCGCCTGCGCCTGAGGGGTGCCCTCCGATCTGCGACGACCCGATTCTGGAGGTACCGCCTGCGC
>NZ_WXYH01000389.1:237315-345004 GCF_009872365.1 Rhodococcus sp. T7 | reverse complement strand
CTGAGGGATGCCCCCCGATCTGCACCGACGACCCGATTCTGGACGTACCGCCGGAGACTGTATGCAGAGATAGTGCGTTGTGCGCGCCGTCGCGGGAGACAGAACCGGTAGCCCCTGTTCCTGGATCGATCGTGCCGATTCCCGAGATCTCCTTACCGGCGGTTCCCGAGCTGATCCCCGGTACCGCGCAACCACTACCAGTGCAACAGGGCCTCGAGCTCAGTGATCCGGCGGTGGCCCCGGGCGCCCTGGTGACGGCCTCGGGTTCGGGATGCCCCCCGGGCGCCGGGGTGGCCCTGTCTGTGGAGGGCGTCAGGGCGGGCGAAACACAGGCCGATGCGGCCGGCGCATTCGAGGCCCCGGTCAGCCCGGTTGTCGCCGACATCGGGCGCCATGAGGTGTCCGCCGAATGCGGGCCGGTCCTGACCGCGCCACTGGATATCGTGTTGGTCAGTCAGGCCACCGGATCGACCGCCACCTCGGTGGTGATCGTCTTCTTCCTCCTCATCGGCCTGCTGATCTACCGGCGCCGCCTGCTCGCACCCCAGTCGTACCGCGAGGAGCCCCAGTCGGATCTCGAGGAGCCCCAGTCAGATCGTGGGGAGCGGTCATGATCGCCCGGTGGCTCGTTGCGGTCGCGGTGGCGCTCGGCGCAGCGGTCTTCGCCGCTCCCGGCGCCGGCGCAGCCGAGCCAGTTCAGATGTCGGTGACCGTCAACGGTCAGGACGCTGCCTCGGCTGGCCCGACCAACCCGATTCGCCTCGACCCGCACAGTCCGGCCCGCGTCCAGATGACACTCACCAACAACACCGCAGATCTTGTCACCGTCGGTGCCGTCGACGTGTCCGGTCATGTCCTCGGGTTGACCTTCTTCTCGTATCACACCGCGGTCGGCCTGACCGTGGAACCGGGACAGACCCAGACCCTCGACTTCGAACTCGACCCGTCCGGCCTCGACGGTCAGGCCACCGGCCTGATCAACGGGACGGTCACCGTCATCGACGGGGACGGTGCCGTCCTCGCCGAGACGGCCACCGTCACCGACGTGCGCGGCTCGCTGGTGTCGGTGTACGGGCTGTTCGGGCTCGCCCTGGCAATCCTGACCGCGCTGGCGGTACTCGACGCCGCTCTCGGCATCGCCCGGCGCCGGCTGCACGAGAACCGGTGGCGGCGCGGCCTGCGGATGCTCACCCCGGGCATCGGGATCGGGCTGGTGCTGGCCTTCACCCTGTCGGCGACCCGGGTGTGGGTGCCGACCCTGGATCGGTGGCTGCTCCTCGCCGGCGGGTTCGCGGCCGGCTTCTTCGTGCTCGGCTATCTCACCCCGACCCCGGACACGGCGGAAGACGTGGACGAGGACTTCGGCGACGAGATGGACGAGGACGAAGACGTCATGGACGAGGACGAACGGACCGGGCGGATCGGGCGGATCGGTGAAGATCCCACCGACCGGTTCTCGCCGAGCACCCCTGCCTCGGTGCGGCCGCCGGACACCCGCCCCTTCACCGACCGAACCACCCCCTGACCGGAACATGGAAACCGACATCGATCGTGTTGCCGACGCCCTCCCCGCGTACGAGGTGGGCGGCGAACTCGGCCACGGCGGATGGGGAGTCGTGCTCGCCGGACAACACCGCGCCCTCGGACGTCCGGTCGCGATCAAACAACTCCCGCCCGCCTTCGCCACCGACCCGGGCATCCGGCGACGGTTCACCGCCGAGGGCCGGCTGCTCGCCTCCCTCGACCACCCGCACGTGGTGCCGGTCTACGACTTCGTCGAACACGACGGCCTGTGCCTGCTGGTCATGGAGCTGCTCCCCGGCGGCACCGTATGGAACCGGTTCACCCGCACCGGATTCAACGCGCATGCCGCCGTCGCGGTGGCCCTGGCCTGCGCCGCCGGGCTGACCGCCGCCCACAACCGGTCCATTCTGCACCGCGACATCAAACCCGAGAACCTGTTGTTCGCCGCGTCGGGGGCGATCAAGGTGACCGACTTCGGTATCGCCAAGGTCATCGGCGGCAACGAAACCCTGGCGACCAAGGCGGGCGATGTCCTCGGCACCCCGTCCTACATCGCGCCGGAACAGGCCCGCGGCGGCGAGCTCACCCCCGCCACCGACGTCTACGCCCTCGCCACCATGCTCTACGAACTCCTCGCCGGGGAACTGCCGTTCCCACCAGCCGACGACGCGATGGCGTTGCTGTTCATGCATGCCTTCGATGACCCCACCCCGCTGCAGGAGACCGCGCCCGCGGTCCCCGACTCGATCGCCGGCGTGGTGATGCGCGGACTCGCGACGGACCCGACCCTGCGCTACCCGTCCGCCGAGGCCTTCGGGATCGCGCTGGCCTGCGCCTCGACCGGACGGTGGGGTCCGGGGTGGCTGACCACCGAGGGCATCCCGGTGATGGGTGCCGACACCATCGTCTCGGCCACCGGTCTCGGCCCCCCGCACACCCCGACTATGACCGACGGCGACGAGCATCCCCCGTTGCCGCTGACCCGCCCCCACGCCGCACCCCGGCGGCCTGTCACGGGCTCTCCCGGAACCGAATCGCACCGGGCGGACCCGGCTGCAACCGCCGATCCGACGGCACCGACCGCGGCCACCGGGCCGACCGCCTCACCCGACGTGACGGCTCCCGGGTCGCGTGCCACCGAGCCACCGCCGACGGTGCGCCCGTCGATCACCGTCCACGCCCGCGGCGCCCGCCTGGCCGACGTCTCCGGCGCCGACCTCGTCAACGTCCGCACGGTCGTGAAGCTCCCCTCCCCCCGCATTCCGCTGCTCATCGCCGCCGCCCTCGCGGCCATCACCGTTCTGGTGGCCTTGCTCGGTCTCGGTGCGCCCCCGATCGATGTGCCCCCGATCGGCGCCGTCACCGTCGCCGGCGCGGACCCGGCCGGCGGTGCGCCCGTCCCCCTCGATCTGACCGCGCCGATACCGGTGACGGTGGCGGGAGCCGGACTCGCCGACGCCGCGACCCTGGCCCTCGACGTCCTCGACATCCCGGTCAAGAACACCGCCGCCGCACCCCTGATCAACCAGGGCGGTGCCGCGGCCGCGACCCTGCCCCCACTCGGCGGACAATACTTCGTGGCCGGAACCCTCACCGGAACACTGACCCTGCTCCAGGCCGGCCAGGTGATTGAAACGTGGACGTTCCCGGTCCGCACCACCCAGCCGGCGACCACCACCGCGGCCGCCGTCGGACTCGCCGCTCTGGCCCTGTTCGCCGTGGCCTACCTCGAATCGTTCCTGCGCTCGCTGCGCCGGGGCCGGGGCCGGATCACCGGAATCATCGGTGCCACCGTCACCGCCGGTGTAATCGGCGCCGTGATCGTCGGCGCCCTCTGGATTCTCACCGCCCGCCCACCGACCACCACCACCGTGGTGGCCTGTGCGGCAATCGCGGCGGGAGCCGGGGCCGCGGCCGCCATCGGCGCCGCCCGCATCGGCCGTCGACGCCGTTACCGCCGGACCCACCGCAACACCAGATCCGCGGGGACCACCACCGACCAGCGGTAATGCTCGTACCCGCGGACCGCATCGCCCGGGACCGATCCATCCCCCGGCGAGCCCATCCGTGGAGCCAGCCGCGAGCCACGAATCTGCCCGGAGAGCGAGGGCCCGATGCCGGCCGTCTGGTCCTCGCCGCAGCCAGGTGAACGGGGGAAGTGGGACTGTCGCCGCGGATCGCGGTATCCACCCGAGGATGAAAGAGTTTGTCGCACAGTGGATGGAGCGGTTACGGGATCGCCGGGGGATCGGGCAGGCCGATGGTGGGGCCCGGGAAGGTGATCCCGTCGGTGCCGACACCGACACCGCCGACGGTGATCCCGGGGAGGGAAACACCGGGGATGGTGACGGAGATGGTCGGTGCGGGCGGCGCAGCCGTGGGCTCGGGTGCGGTAGCTTCTTGCGGCTCTTCCCAGCTGTGGCTCTCCCGCGGGCCGGTGTCGGCGGTTGCCGCGCCGGCGATTCCCCCGCCGACGGACAGGGCAACTGCGGTGAAGGCGATCAGTGGGACAGCGAATTTCAGAGTGTTCGACATGGTCAAACTCCTTGCGTGATGAGGTCGTGAGAGGTCTAGGGCGCCTCGAATCGGTTCGGATATCGCCGAGGTCAGGCCTTCGGCGCCTGGGCTCACCGCCGATCCCGAGGAAGTCCTTCGATTGGGCGCCCGGGCGGGTCGGGAAGTAGGGGGTCTGCGGCGACGGGGAGCGGCACTGGTCCGTCCCACCCACCTGTTACCGGCCGGTCGCGCTGTGGCGCGCGTCGACGCGGGCTCGAGGATTTGGACGAAAGATGATCCCGGTGGTGGTGGCCGCAGGAGTGGTCGATGCGGAAGGGGAAGTTTCGACACAGCGTCTTCGGGGTGATTCGTCGCCGTGCCGTGCGGTGTGATCGACGGTGACGGAGTCGGAGCGGGCAGCGCACCACTGTCCCGATGTCCTCGATAACCCGGTGTTCTCGGGTGGAAGGACTCGCCGCAGGTCCCTGCGCGCATGTGGCCCCACCGGGCCGGCCCGTGTCTGCGTGGGTCGGCCCTGTGGAGTTCGCGATCCCTTCCGGGCAGGAGATCGCGCTCAGCAGACGAACGGAATCGGGATGAAGCAGGGGCCGGGGCCGCCGCCCTGCGCAGGTGCCTGCTTGATCGTGCCGCCGTCGCCTCCGGGGGCCACTCCACCGTTGCCGCCCGCACCGTCGCCTCCGAGGCCCCAGCCGCCGAACCCGCCGCCGCCGGTGGTCGGGCCCGTGGTGGCGTCCCCGGAACGTGCGTTGCCGCCGTCGCCGCCGCTGCCCACCTCGCTGTTGCCGTTGCCGCCGCCGTTGTTCAGCCCGATGGTCGGACCGCCGAAGGAAATTCCAGGGGCACCGGCACCACCGTCACCAGCATTGGCGTCGCCGCTCTCGGCGTTGCTCTGCGCGTCGCCGCCCGTACCGGGGGCGCCGACACCCGGTGCACCGACACCGGGTGCACCGGGAGCGCTGCCCCCCGCACCGCCGGGCGCCGCCGGTTCGGCGGACGCGATTCCCGCACCTGCAGACAGCGCGAAGGCTGCAATGGCAATCGCCGTGATGGTGCGCTTCTTGATGTTCGACATGTGAAACTCCTTGTGTTGCTTGCCGGTTTTGCTGTCCCGACAAGATTCCCGCGAAAGGAAGCGAATTGATATCCACGGCAGGTCTGAAGTTCCTCACCCCTCCTCAGGGCATCGATACGGCACGCCCGGCGCTGTTGTGTCACGGGCGGCACCGAACCCGTTGACACACACTCCCTTCGCCCGACACAAGACGGATCTCCAAACAAATTGGTGTAGTGCCGATTTCGGTACGGCAACACCGTCAACGGGACCGCACAGGGCATCCGGCGGTTCGTAGACGATCCACCGCCTTGCTATGAGATCGACAGGAGGAACGATCGGCACGAGCTCGACAGGGGAGCGGTGCCGAGGAGGGGCCTCCGCTGGCCCTGAGGTGGAAGTCGGTGTCTGATCGGAGTGTTCGTCCATGCCGAGCTCAGCCGGGTGTGCGGGCCGGAGGAGTCGGCCAGGTCGGTCGTGGATGCGCATGGAGCGGGTGCACGAATTCCATGGGGGTGAGGAACTTCCACCCCCCGGTCGACGATTCCCACTGCGTGTCCGGGAGAAGCTAGTAGGCGTTGATCGGCACGGATCGCTGCCACCCCCTCAAAGAAAGACTCACCATGAGGCCCACCTCCCTTCGTTCGGCTCTTCTGATCGGTGCTGTCGTACCCGCAGCCCTCCTCCTTCCCGCACTGGCCTCGGCCGCCGAGCCCACGTCGGAAGATAGCCAGTCGGCATTCGAGCGCGAGATCGACAAGATCGGGTGGCACGATGGCTTCGAGATCACCGTCCACAAGGTGACCGCGAACTCGGACGATGACTCGGCGACACTCGATTTCGACTTGAACTACAAGAACCTGGTCGGAGTCAGCCACACCCCCACCGACAAGGCCTACCTCGAGGTCGATGGCGCGGTGGTCAAGCTGTCCTTCGACAGTCCCGAGATCGCGGGCGGCGGGGAAGCCTCCGGCACGGCGTCCGCCTCCCTGAAGAGCCCGTCGGACGCACCCGACGTCGACGACGTCGTCGACAGTGTCGTCCTCGTTTACGGCCAGGCCGACGCGAATCAGACCCGAATCCCGCTCGCCGAACACGACAGCGTCGAGAGCATCGAGCCGAGGGGCATCCCGGTCGGGATGACATTCGGCACCGACATGGAGATCACCCTGGACGAGGCGTTCCTCTGGCCGAGCTACCAGCCCGGTGAGAAGGACAAGCACGAGGTCTGGGTCAAGATCAACGCAAATTGCGGGCGCTGCTCGACCGGCGGATTCTCTGATGTCAACCCCGGCGACTTCGAGCTGACAGGACCGGACGGTCAGTCCGGCCGCGGCGACGATCGCGGCGGATTCATCGCCGAGAACGTTTACTCGACGAGCAAGATCGAAGGCGAGTGGATCGTGTTCGTCATGGACGAACCGACCCCCGGCGCATACACCTTCCTGTGGGAGAACAGCAACCCGGCGAAACCCGCACAGGCCTCGACACAGATCACCCTCTGATCGACCGAAACGTCAGGCCGGCACGAGCCGAACGACGGACTCGAACGGGTCCACCCGGCCGCGGCCGGATGGACCCGATGTACGCGCCGCCGGGTGTGCGGTCCGGCGCTCACTCGCCTCGCGGATATCGGACCGCGATGTCGTGAACGCACCACATCACAACACTGCCGTGGCGGGGATTGAGCATCCACAACCGATGGGACCGCGCCGGTGCAGTCCGGATGTCACCGCACGGGTAACCCTGAGATGATCATGCCGTGATAACCAGCCTCGTCCTCGGCGCTCTCGATGCCGACCATCTCGCAATCGCGGTGCACGGCCGTCGCATCCTGGGGCTACGGACCCCGGGGTTCTTCACGGCCGACGTTCCCCGCGGATCTGCGCACCGACGAGAACCACAGACTCGGTGAGGCACTGAAGTTCATCGAGGACCATCTCTTCGGTGCAGCTGTCCTTCAGAGCATCGCACCGTTGACGTCGACGGACAGCCGGACGCCTGACGGCACCCGGCACGGCACGGCCGGGAATGTGCCGCAACCTGTGGTCGCTGAAAGCTACGTGGGCCGGTGGCCACCTCGGTGGCGGCGGCGTTCGTGGAACCGGGCTCGTTGTTGATCGAGCAGAATCAGCCGGTCGCGGTGGATCCGCTGGGCGATGGCGAACCGGACGGTGAGGGTGCGGTTGCGCAGGGCGGCGGCGCGGGCGGCGGCCCTCTCGTCACCGAGCAGGTGCGCGGCGGCCCGATCGCAGTCGATCAGGAAATGCTCGAAGGCCAGCCGGGTCGGCGACTGCTCGTCGATCCGGGACATCCCGCGGTCTTCGATCACCTGCAGCGGGACACGCAGCACCCGGTAGTTCAGGCGCGCCAGCGCCACCGGCACCGAATCCAGACGCATCGTTGCTCCCCACCCACCGCAGATGTGATGGTGTTGCCGGCGCGTGCCCGGGCGATCAGCCGTTCGGGTGGAACGGGACACCACGGGTGCGGCGGGTGCCGAGCCGCCCGAGGAGTGCCTGCAGGACAGCGGCGCCGCCGCCGAGGACTCCGGCCAGCACACTCACCCGCACGATTGCGGTAGTCACAGCGATCCCCCCGGCCGCTCGGACTCATGGGGGGCGAACATCGCCTCGATGCGGGCCTTGATCTCCGCGGTACTGATCGCGCCCGTACGCGCAGTGATGTGCGCCGGGGCGGTAGCAGGTGTCGATGTCGTGGCGGGCATCAGTAAGTTTTCCCTTCTCGGGTCCTTGGATTGGGATTGCGCTGGTCAGATCATGACGGTGGCGCCGGCGACGCAGACCAGGGCAACTACCGCGGCCAGGGCGCCGAGGAGCAGGGAGCCGGTCACCGCCCAGGCGGGTGCGGACGCCGCGGCCGCGGCGCCGAGGGTGATCGACGTCCCGGACCGCATGCGCGAGGTCGCCGGTTCGTCGGTCAGGGGTGTCTGGTGGGTGCGCATGCGGGTCATTTCCGGGTCCGGGGTCTGATAGTTGTGGTGCGGTGCGGGTTTTACAGGCCGACGACGGTTTCGAGGGCGTCGAGTTCGTCGGCCAGGTGTCCGAGCATCGGGTGCAGGTCCGGCACGGCGGCACGGCACCCGGTGAGCCCGAACGCGATCCGGTCGTCGCTGCTCGTGGCGGTGATGTTCAGGGCTTGGCCGGTGGTGGGGATCGACAGCGGGAACAGGGCGTCGAGGCGGGCGCCGTTCCAGTACAACGGTGTTTTGGGTCCGGCGACGTTGGAGATCACCACGTTGAACGGGGGCCGCATCGGGCCGCGCCGGCCGAGGAGCATCTCGATGGGACTGTTCTGAATGTCGAACCGACAGCACACCGGCCGAAGCGGCGGGGAATCATGAAGCCACAGGTCAAGGCGTTCTGAGGAAGAGTTCGGGATACAGTTAGCGACGCGTTGCGGAAGTGCCCACGCTGCCAGCAGCGACGAACCTTTCAGCATTGGCAATCATGGCTTGAGGACAGCGCCATACCGCAGGTGGTCGTATTCGCAGGTCATGCGAATAACCAACTTACTAGTTGACATAAGGTTGATTATCGGCGCTTCGGAAAGGTGCTTTTACCAGCATATTTGGCGCGTGGCTTTGGCGGTCCGTGAGGAGGTGATCGGAGAATAGACTCCAGACGTCAAGCAGTTGCCGCCGTACGCGGCACCCGGTCGCGGTGGGGCTCCGTGGGCGCGGCTCGGTGCCACGGCTCGGTGATGCGCGCTAGTGGCAGGGTTCGGACTCGGTACGCCCGATGAAGGGGGTCTTCTGGTGTCACTGTCGTTGGCCGCGTTGGCGGACCTGGCCGAAGAAGAGGGCCAGGGCACGGTCGAGCTGTTTGCGCCGCGGGTGCGGTTTCGGAGTGTGGGCCACAGCGACCTCGACGCGTGCCTGGACTGGTTCGCCGAACTGGTGATGACGGTGGACATCGACGACGCCGACGACGTTGTCGCCGGTTCACTCGACTTCATGGTGATCCGTCTCGGGACCGAGGATCCGATCGCGTTGTGCCTGGACCAGTTCGATGGTGATCGTGAGATGCTGGCCGGGTTGTTCGACGGCAATCAACTCGCCGAGCAGGTCGAGGAACAGTTCGAGACTATGACCGTCGTCACCGAGGCGGTCCTGATCCCGAATATCGCGTTCGTCACCGAACCGCTGCGGGGCCACGATCTGGGTCTGTGGCTGGTGGCTGAGACGATTCATCGGATGCTGCCCACCGGGATGGTGCTGATGTGGCCCTACCCGGTCCTCGACCCCGACCCCGATCCCGACACCGGCGTCGATTCAGAGCCTGACGCGGGCTCGGCGCAGATCACCGCGCTCGACAGTGCCATCGGCCGGCTGGCGGACCATTTCGGGCGGTGTGGGCTGACCCCGGTCGAGTCGGCGCCGTGGGCGCTGGGCATGTCGACTGCCTTCGAGGCGCTCCCCGTGGCCCGGTCAGGGCTCGGCGTGGTCCGCAGGACCGTGGTGTCACTGACGCTCGAGCAGCTCCGGGCCGCGTCCCCGCCGCCAGCATCGGACGAGTAGCGGACCGACGCGGCATCGTCCGCCCCGATCCCGAGGAGGACCGATGCGCGCCGTTCGTCCCTCTGGACCGGTTGGGGTGCGCCAGTGCGGTCGCGATCGGCGGCTAGGTGACAACGCCGCCGCGGTCGTCGCTTGACGCGGAAGTGTCCGCGACCCGATACTGGACGTGCCCACGGCATAGCGTTCGTGGGAAGTGGACCCGGGAGCTCTCCGGACGGTGAGTCGCCCGGGTTTTGCGTATCTAGGGCAGGGTATGCACTTCAATGATGTCGGCCACGGCCTTTCGGTGATGTCCACCCTTCCCCCACGCCCAGGCGATTACGTCAGGAACCCAGAGCATCGGCTCGCTCGTCGGTACCGCGTGCCGGAAGGGGAACCCCGGTCCACTCGAGGCCATCAGCGCCGCCCGGATGACGTGCCGGTCCTGTCGATCCTGATCGCAGGATTCGAGCCAGAGCTGACGGACACCCATCGTGTCGAGGTCGGAGACCATCGCAGCAAGGGCCTCGTCGCGGGCACGGCGCTCCGGGCGGCCGTGCAGCCGCGCGACATACAGGTGCGCCTGCACATCGAGCGCAACGACCCCACGGATGATTTCGTGCGCTCTGCGACTGTCGTGTGACATGTGGATCCGTGCAGCCCTCGGGGCACGCAACGCCTTGAGTGCCTTACGGGCCTCGGCCAGATCGGCGGGAGCGATCGTCGCCGCGCAGACAAGGTAGTCACCGCGACGTGACTCGTCCGCGAACGCATGCATCGCTCACCTGCCTCTCGAAGTTCGGTGACGGCAACTGAATCACGCGGGCGTCCAGCGTTCAAACCAGCCTGGTGATGCTCCTGTGGATAAACATCGGCCTCGGCTACGGGTGATCCACAATCCTGAATCGATGGCCGGCGGGGCCGGTGATCGTCGCCGACCGATGATCGTCTCCGGAATGACGTGGTGAAGGACACCCGTCCACGCCCGCCGCGATACGGCGAAGTGCTCCCACCTTCGGATGTGCGCGAGCGTCTCGGACGGTGGCGCATGAGGCCTTGATAGAACAGAGGGGCTGATTACCGATGGTGAGCCTTGAGGGGGGCGTGTGCGTTTCAAAGATGAGCACCCAGAGTTGTTTCGCCAACTACATCCGAACCGCAATGTCGGGGTCGATCTCGATTCGATCCCGAACTCGTCCCAGGAGATGCTGTGGTGGCGATGCCCCGTCGGTCACGAGTGGCGCGATACACCGCTGCAACGGCGATCGCACGCGACGTGGAAGAAGGGGAACCCCAACGCCTGCCTGTACTGCATCGCCCCTGGCTGCATCGTGCACAGTTGCGGTCACCGCAGACTTCGGCCCAGCGAAACCACCTTTCGTGTGCTCGCCCACCCGTGCGACAAGTGCGAGGTCAAAGAGCACACCCGCCTGATCCTCGACGCGCTCGACGATTCGGCTGCGGCCGCGGTCCGCATCCTCGACGACAGCCCCCTCTACGACCTGTTCTGCGGCACGGCGGCCGACACAGTCGAATGGTGGGACGAGATCTTCCCCCTGGTCGAGGCATATTTCGTGCGGATGGTCAGCGTGTACGTCGCAATTCAGACTGTCGAGCATCGTCCCACTCTGAGCTGTCCGACATCTACCGTGCTCGGCGCGTGCATGCTGCGCATCCTCGATGCGCTGCCGCAGGACTGTCGTGAGGAGATGCACTCGGCCGTGCCGGACGATGCCAGGCAATTTCGTTCCACGAACCTTCCCGGCCGGCACACTGCCGGGGTCGGATGGGCGCTGAAGAAGCTCGGCTTCGACATCCTCGACAGAGCCCTACCGGACGATATCGAGCGGCGCGTGCAATTCTGCGAGCGACAACGCTTCTCCGCGACCGGGGAGTTGCGGCGACTCTCGGCAGTCCGGCGGGCGATTCCGCTGGTCATGCTCACGCTCAAGCTGGAACCGGACACCGCGCAGAAGTTCACGGCGCTGGCCGCCGAGTACGACACCACGGTCAGCGCACTCATGCGGATTGCCCTGCACCGATTCCTGGAAACCCCCGGCCGCTACAAACATCCGATGCTCCGCGAGGCGGAGCGGACCGGACTGTCCGACAAGGTCGAGGTCATGGTCAACCCGTCCAGCAGGCAACAGATCTGGCGCCTCGCCGGCCGACATGGGGACAAGCTGGGCACCGCGCTTCTTCGGGTTGCTCTTCGGCGCCTGCTCGAGAAGCCGGGTGACCTCTCCGCAGACCTGGAGAACATTGCACCGGTGCGCGATCTTCGGCCCGAAATCTTTTCCGCCAGGGTGAATGTGCACTTCGACGCCCCGCTGCGGGACAGGCTCGACGCCTTGGCCGCACAGGTGGGGTCCGACCGCGCCGAGTTGATGCGTCTGGCCGCGCAGCGTGTGCTCGAGGCCCCGGGAATGATCGAGCAGGCTGTGAACCGTGAGATCTTCCGCGGCGAGAAGAACAGAGCGCATCTTATGGCCCGCCACGCCCGTCGCCAGGCGCGGCGCCGCACGCAGCCGGACTGATCGACCGGACGACCTCTTCACCCACACGAACTGATCGACCACGGCTGCTGGTTAGTGTGTGGGAGCCGGGTTGCGTTGCGATGTATCCGCCTGTGGCGGTTACCAGGCCACCTGCGGTGTCCCCCGAATCGAGCTCCTGTAGGATGTCGCGGCCGGTGGCATTTCGAGACGCTGCGACCTGCGCGTTTATCGTCTACCTCACGGTATGGCCACCACGTTCTGTCTCAATTCCCTGGCATTTCTTCCGCCGACGGCTACGCCCGGTGGGCCAAGCCTGGCGATGGGAACGGCGAACGGACACTCTCGCGCCTGACCACCGGCCACGTCACCACCGGACCGGACGGGGGCCACCTGTACCGGTCGCCAGTCCGTCGTGCCGCCCGAACCGCTGTCCACCCCTCGTCAAGGCGCTGGTCGACACCCGCACCGGACACGCCGCCATCGGCGAGCACCACCTCCGAATAAACCCTGGCCACGCCCAAACCTGATCTTGCGGTGAAACAGCGGGAAGTACATGCTTGGAGTGGTTGAGCACATCCATCGGAGCGGGGAGGATGGGATGGCTAGCTTCAGGGAAGACGTCATTATCGAGGACCACAAGCTCATCCTCAAGGATGGCGCCGGGAATGAGATCGGCAGGTTTGACCAGGACGGCAACCTCATAATCCGTAGGGAGATCGCTGGTACCGTCGCCGAACTCTTCCAGTTGCGATTCTTCGAATTGTTCGGTGGCCGCAATGTATTCCTGACCGTCGGCGCAGACGAGGCACCCGGGGCGGTTCTGCTCTTGGACGGCAACGGTGGCCAGGCGATAGGGCTTTCTGGCCGCGACGCTACAGTCCTTGTCGGCAGATCGGGAAATGGGGGGGACATCCGTGTCCGTGACGTGTCTGGGAGGGACGTTCACGTTGTGAACGGATTCGAGGCAACGCTGACGGTCGGCACAAACGGAAACGACGGCGACATCTTCGTCCGCGGCAGTTCCGGCGCCAACACGATCAGTATGCGAGGCGAAAGCGCCCTGTTGACCGTTGGTGTTACCGGGAATGCAGGAGACCTTTGGGTCCGCGACGAGTCCGGGCGGCCCGTGCTCGACATGGATAGCAAAGACGCCAGTCTTCGCATCGGCGTAGCAGGGAAGGGTGGAAACATCTTTGTCACCGATGACGCTGAGGTCGACCGCATCCATCTCGATGGAAACAACGGTGACATTCGGCTGATGGGAGCCGACCTGGCTGAAGAGTTGAATTCAACGGTTCCGGTCGAACCTGGCTCTGTACTGGTGGCGGTCGGTCCCGACGAGGTCGCCCCTGCCAGCAAGGCGCTCGACCGCCGGGTCATCGGTGTGGCCTCCGGCGCAGGTGACTTGCAGCCGGCGCTTCGGCTCGGTTCTCGTCCTGGCGAGCACCGTGTACCAGTGGCACTCGTCGGCCGGGTGTACTGCATGGCTGACGCGGTCCACGGCGCCATCGTCCCCGGCGATCTGCTCACCACATCAACGACCATGGGCCACGCGATGCGCGTCGATGACCCGCCCTCTGCGATCGGTGCAATAGTCGGCAAGGCCCTGGCGTCGTTATCGCGCGGCACAGGGCTCATCCCCGTGCTCCTGACACAGCAGTAGGTGACGATGGCAACTCTTAGCGTGCGCGAAATTGCCGAAACCGCCCTCGGTAGGACCGGCAACCTTTCTGTCAACACCGACGTGTACGGGTACATATTCCGCGACACAGACGGCTCCTTGTTCGGCACGCTGGACGCCGACGACACGCTTCCCGGCACCGGCCAACCGACGACGCGGTCGCTGAAACGTCACCTCCAGACGATCTCTGGCGACGCAACCGATCTCGTAGTGTTTCTCGTCGGGCACGAAAACGACTTCTCCGGCGTAGTCAGCCGCGACGAAGTCACCACGGCCCAATACGCTCTCCAAGTCGCCCGTGACCTGTACGCCCAGGTCGATCTGGGGATCCGGCGCATCAAATGGATGCGTATCCCCCTGGCCGAGGCTAACCCAGCGTATATCGACATTTACAGCCGAACGTTTGCTGGCTGGCTCACCGCCGACTTTTCAGGTCCAGACGGAGGCATCGACCTATTCCTGGTGCAGACCTGGGCTGGCGACACTGCGGGCCGTTCGGCCGTCCGGGGGCCGTGCGACAAGAACGAAAAGTTCGAGTGGACCGGCGCGGTCCTCGAACTCTCTCTTCCTCGTCGTATCACCGGGATACTCCTCGGCCACGAGGTCGGCCACTACCTCGGTCTCGAGCACTCGGGGCCAGCCACCAACATGATGAACAAATCGAGCTTCAACACCAGCACGGACATCACCGCCAGGCAAGGAGAGCGAATGCGCTCACACTGCAGCGTCAGTAAGGTTGGTGTGTTCTGATGCGCGAGTTCACGACCCGCCATACACTCCGTGCCCGGTTGGTTCGCCGATCCCGCTGAGGAGCGATGATGGCCATCGAGAAAAACCACGACCCCTTAGACCGCCTCACACCGAACCTCCGCGAACTCTTGGCTCCTCGTTGCGACGAGCGCCCCCCGGTCGTTGGTCTCATCTCACCCGTGGAGGTGGACAAGCTCGTCGCCATCATCACCCGCAGCCGCGCGTTCGACGAGCCAGTGAACCCGCATCGCGCGATCCAGGTATTGGCATCTTCTGTTCCACCAGAGCTTTCGGTGCCGATCCTCGACCGTATCGTTGGCGAACCTAGCGCGTCGATTGCCGAGCGTGTCAACGCCGCCAATGAGCTCGGTCGCCTCGCCACACCCGAGGCGGAGCGTGTGCTCACTTCGCTGATCAATGACCGCGATCCTCGGATACAACAGGTTGCGCTGGTCGGGTTGGGCATGTGTGCTGGACCGTCCGTACTGGGGCAATTCGACAACATGGAGGAACCACATCACGCGGCCGTCCGCCGTCAGCTGACACTCGCCCGTGCACTCATCGCCTACCGCGACGGCCTGGATGGCCCGTTCCTGCCCGAAGTCAAAGGCGCCCAGCGGCAGTCGGGCAAAGACGACCACATGATCACACCCACCCTACGCATGAAGTCTGCCGCGGAAACCACGAAGGACCGTGCAGCATTGAGCGGATCGAGGTACGGCATCGAATTCAGCGACCAGAGCTACGAGCTCACATGTGGACGCGCGGAATGGACCGTCTTCGTCAACCGCGAGCTCGGCCGCTCTATCACCGCACTTGACCACTTCTTCGAGAGGCCCTGGGTCGCTGCCATACTCAGTCGGTGGTTCGGCCCGCGCGTCGCAAACTCGCCTCAGTACCTGGTGTTCACCAGACCGTTCGGCGACTCGGCACGCATCGACGTGGTGCGCACCGACGGAGAGCCGGTGTATACGGGGACCGCCGAGCAGATCGGTCCCGCGTTCTCATTCGCGATGACCGACGTCGACCGACCGGGCACCGCTCCGACTAACGTCGCGGGAAAGATCACCTCGAAGGGCGCCAACCTTGAGGTCAGTGTCTCCTCCGCAAAGCGCGTGGGCGTACGCTCCGCCGAGCCAGTGATCGTGCCTTGACGTGTCCGCTCGTGTCACCACATTTTCGCAACCAGTTTGATCTGCGTCCCGCATCGGCAGGCCAACAGTCCCAACACGAGTAATCGACTACCCGATTCAGCCAGATGCTGCACGCGTCCCGGCTGGGTAGACGCCCCCCCGAACGATCTGGATCACGTCGAAGTGGGCGAGTCTCACCACCATGGCGGATCCGCCACCGGCCCGCCACTCGCCGTGAGATTCCATCGCCGGATTCGAGACCAACCACGCCACACGTCGAATGCAATCTCACCCAATTGGCCAACTGGCCACTGAGTGGCCATCCCAGATGAGATTTGGCCACGAGTCTCGAGACCCTAATGGGAGTCGATCAGCGAGCCTTCGACAGATAACGGATCGGGCGGGGGAAGCTGATCACCGAGCCGCCGGCCGGTGAGCACCGCGAGACCCGGGAGTGAGGGTCGATTCCTAACTGTAGAGCGTGCCCCGGCCGGTTGGTGAGGTCACCTGTAGCGCTGATGGGATGTCGTGCCGGGCTTCGAGCACTGATCCATTAGGTCGACGCAGGGTGTCCTTAGGCTCGAAATAGGTTGAGCGACAACCGAAGGAAGGGACGGTGATCAATGATCTTCATCGGCGACGACTGGGCCGAACAACATCACGACGTACATCTGATGGACGAGACCGGGCGACGGCTGGCATCTCGGCGGCTCCCGGAAGGACTGGCCGGCATCCGGCAGCTACACGAACTGGTAGCCTGCCACGCCGAAGACCCAAGTCAGGTCGTGGTCGGGATCGAAACCGACCGCGGCCTGTGGGTGCAGGCGCTGACGGCCGCCTGCTATCGGGTGTACGCGATCAACCCGCTCGCGGTCGCCCGCTACCGCGACCGCCACCACGTCTCCGGGGCGAAGTCCGATGCCGGTGACGCCAAGCTGCTCGCGGACCTGGTGCGCACGGACCGGCATAATCACCGCCCGATCGCCGGAGACAGCCCGGACGTGGAGGCGGTCAAGGTCCTCGCCCGCGGACACCAGAACCTGATCTGGTCCCGCACCCGGCAGACCAACGCGCTGCGCTCGGCGCTGCGCGAGTACTACCCGGCCGCGCTGGAGGTGTTCGACGACCTACACGACCGCGACACCCTGGCCGTACTCGGTCGCGCCTCGACTCCCGCCGAGGCCGCGCACCTGACCCTGCCGGCGATCCGCTCCGCCCTCAAAAAGGCTGGTCGGCAACGCAACCTCGACAGTCGGGCCCGCGAAATCCAGGCCGGACTGCGGGCCCAGCACCTGACCGCGCCGGCGCCGGTCGTCGCCGCGTTCGCCGCCACCACCAGCGCCGCAGTCGCCCTCATCGTCGAGTTGAACCGGCAGATCACCGAACTCGAGACCACCCTCGCCGACCATTTTGAGGCACACCCGGACGCCGACATCTACCGCTCCCTGCCAGGACTTGGTGTTGTGCTCGGCGCCCGGGTGCTCGGTGAATTCTTCGGACGACCCCGATCGCTACACCACCGCCAAGTCTCGCAGAAACTACGCCGGCACCTCGCCGCTGACGATCGCGTCCGGCAAGAAACGCGCCGTGCTCGCCCGCCACGTCCGCAACCGACGCCTCTACGACGCCATTGACCAATGGGCGTTCTGCGCACTCTCGTCCAGCTCCGGTGTCCGCGAATTCTACGACCAGCGACGCGACGCCGGCGACCTGCACCACCAAGCCCTCCGCGCCCTCGGCAACCGCCTCGTCGGCATCCTCCACGGCTGCCTCCGCCACCGCACCCGCTACGACGAACACATTGCCTGGGACCACCGCCGTTCCACCCAGGCTGCTTGACGACTTACGGCCCTGGGATGTCTACAGCTCCGCTGCGCTCCGCCCAGGAGAAAGAACATCGTTCTTTTGACCTGCTGGCCTTGGCGATTCTGATCGACGGCGGCCGGGGAACAACCCCTGGCGGCGCGAGCGCCGGCACAAGGCTCCGAGAAACTTTCTCCACCCGTACTCGCTGCGCTCCCAGGAGAAACTTTCCCGGCCCAGGGGTTGCACCCCGTCCTGATACCGCCGATCCGACTCTCCCTTGCCAGCAGGGCAAAAAGAACGATCAGGGGCCGCAGGTGCCTGGTCCCGAGCACGGGAGTCTTCCGTTGACCAACACCATCATTCTCGATTCCGTCTTCGACCCGTTCGACGTCGCGCGCGTGATCTACGCCGAAGTCGCTATCCCTGGTGATCTGGGGTTCGACGACCTCGACGCCGGTACCCGCACCGTCCTTCTCGGCATGGTCTTCGACCTCGACCCGGACGACCCGCGCATCCTCGCCGCACACCGGCCGGTGAACCCGGCCGATTTCGGCCTCACCGCCTGACCCCAACCACCTGATCACCGAAGGAGAACCCGATATGACCCGCAGCACCGACACCATCACCGGCATCACCGTCGAAACCGACGGCACCTTGCAGGTCACCGACATGCGCGTGGACGACTTCTGGACCAGCCGCCGGATCGCGGACGGGCGCGGCGCGGCCCTGGACGCCGTCCGCGACTACCGCCTCGCCGCCTTCCCGATCGGCGGCAACGGACGCCCCGGTGTGGCCTGCCTGCTCGCCGGAGCCAACCACCGCTTCGACCCACGCCAACCCGAAAACCATGCGGCCCGCGCGATCGTCGCCCGCTACGGGTGCGGCACCGACACCCCGATCCGGGGACGGGCCGTCATCCTCGCCGGATGGGAAACCGACCCGCGACCGATCCTCGAGCTGGTCGCGCGCGAGCTGGTCGCGCAGATCAACGCCGACCTGTTCGCGGCCCCCCAGGCGCGGATGCTCCGAACCGCCTGACACCACCAAAGACCCACTGAGAAAAAGGGAAACACCGGACAGCTGATACCTGCCCGGTGTTCTCCTCTCACCCTAGGAGAGAGAACACCATGACCGCAAACACCACCACAACCGCCACCGCCGCACACGCGGAACTGGTTTACCTGAACCCGGTCGAGGCCGAGATCGAACCCAACACCCGCGACACCGTCGACCCGGTCAAGCTCGCCGAACTCACCGAATCGATCCGCGAACACGGCGTCCTCCAAGCGATCAAGGCCGTCCGCTACGCAGACGGCACCATCCGCGTACGCGACGGCCAGTGCCGCACCCTCGCCGCCCGCGATGCCGGTCTGACCAGCCTCCCCGCCCTGGTCACCGCGGACACCGCCACCAGCGACACCGAACGCGGCATCCAGAGGATCACCCAGCAGATCGTCGCGAACGATCACCGCAACGACCTGACCGACGGGCAGCGCGCCGCCGGTATCGCTCAGATGCTCGACCTGGGCGCATCGGTGACCAAGATTTCCAAAGCGGTGCACCTGCCTCGTGCCCAGGTCAAGGCCGCCGCCGCCGTCGGCACGTCGGCCACGGCGCGCACCGCCCTCGATTCCGGTCAACTCGATCTCGAGCAAGCCGAAATCGTGGCCCGGTTCGAAGCGGAAGGTGACACCGAGGCCGTCGAAAAGCTGATGACCGCTGGCCGGTACCAATTCCGTTACATCGCGCAACGGCTGCTCGACGACCGCGCGGAGAAGGCCGAACGCGCCGCCGCCGCCCAGCCCTACCTCGACAGGGGATACACGATCCTCGCCGAAGAACCCCAGTACGGAACAGATGTCCTGCTCGCCGACCTAGTCGCCGACGACGGCAGCGAGGTCACCACCGCCCACACCGAGACCGACCCGGCCCGGTGGGCGGTGTGGCTGAGCAAGGACGAACGCTACTTCGACACCGAGAGCGGCGAGGAAGTCGACGGCGAGGAGGTGGACTGGTCCACCGAGAACCACCCCGACGCCACCCCGTACGAGGGGCACCGGCACGCGAACACGGTGCAAACCCGCCAGGTCTGGACGCCGGAGTACGTGTGCCTCGACCTCGACGGTGCCGCAGTGGCGCTCTCACCGGTACTCGCAGCCGCCCGCGCCACCGAGGGTGAAGGCACCGAGGACGACGCTGCCGCAGCCCTGCGGAGGGAAGCCGAGTCCAAGGAACGCCAGCGTAAGGAACGCCGCCAGGTGCGGGAGCTGAACAAGCAGGCCTCTGCCGCGACCACCGTCCGCCGCGACTTCCTGCGCACCACACTGCTGGCACGCAAGACCGCCCCGAAGGGCACCGCCGCATTCATCGCGGCAACCCTCGCCGCGGACTCCGGACTGCTCTCCGAGTACAACGCCAGCACCCTGGTTTCCGAGCTGCTCGGCTTCACCGACTTCAACATCGGCAGCGGCGTGCTCAAACTGCTCGACACCGCTACCGATAATCGCGCCCAGGTGATCACCCTCGCGCTGGTCGCCGCCGCACTGGAGGCCCGGATGGTCAACGACGCGTGGCGCTCGCGTCCCCGAAGCGCCGACCGCTACCTGACCTTCCTGACCGAGCACGGTCACACCCTGACCCCGGTCGAGGAAGTCATCGCAGGACAGCGCACCCCCGACCACGTCGAGATCGACTGACCAACCCCGGCCGGGGCGAGGGACCCACCTCGCCCCGGCCAGGGGGCCAGCCGGGTTACCGCGAACACGCGGTCGGCCGCACCCCGCGCCGACGACCCAGCCCCACCCCACCAGCGCACACGCGGCGCGGGCTGCGGCCGAAGGCGGACCACTCGCCACCGCGGCCGGCCCGTGGACCCGGCGCACCAACGGCAGGTGCCCCGATAAAAAGAAAAAGCGCCGAGAAGCGAAAAGAAAAACAATCCGGGCACCTTTTCCCTTTTCTCTTTCAGTTTTCTATCGCCACGCCTCCGCATCAAGGCCGCTCCTCGGAAACTTTTCCACGCGGTCGTTCACTCCTTTATTTCGCGGAAAACTTTCCCCGCTCACCTTGACGCTCCGGCGACGCGCCAGAACCTTCGCCAGTGCAAGGGAGGGCGAAGATATGGGCAGGTGGGACCGTTATAGTGGTCTGCTCATCGGGGTTGATCGTGTGCCGTCATATCGCGAAAGAATGGCGTATCAATCATCTATTAATGGCCTGTAAATTTCTCTTCGAATAACTGGGAAGGGCTTGGAAATGGCGCAATTTTTCGATAAAATAGACACAATAGGAAATTCGACGGAGGGGGGGAATTGTGACGGTCACCGTATACACCAAACCGGACTGCGTTCAGTGCAATGCCACCTACCGCGCCCTCGACAAAGAGGGGATCGACTATTCGATCGTCGACCTCACCGAGAACCCCTCCGCCCGCGACCGTGTGATGGGACTCGGCTACCTCCAAGCGCCCGTCGTCGTGGCCGGCGACCAACACTGGTCCGGTTTTCGCCCCGACCGCATCGCGGCGCTCGCCAACTGGGAAGTATTGCAGCCGATGCAACAAATAGTCCGGTGAAAACACGGAGTGCATGGTGGCTCGACCTCCGCAGATTTCACACCATCTGTTCCGTCGATACGAAGGGCTGACCGACATGGCCGCAGCACTCGAGTTGGTGCCCGTCACTGGGGCCACCGACGACACACCTGAAGACCCGATCGAGGCCTCCGACCTGGGTCTCGACGCCCATGCCGATGTCGAGGTCCTGTGTCTGTGCGCGCTGCTGTGGGCGCCGGCGGACGCCGCAGCCAGGACTGTCGCCGCCCTCGCCGTCACGGATTTCGAACGGCCCATCCACCGCGAACTGTTCACCGTGATCGCTCGGCTCGTGAATTCCGGAGTTCCGCACGACGCCACGATGGTCGCCGCCGAACTCGAACGCACCGGCAACCTCGCCGGCCATCACGGCGCCGAGCGATCGCGCTACCTGGCGAACATCACCACCCGAGGCGCCGACCACATCGCCCTCGACCACTACACCCGCACCGTCGTCAGCCAGGCTTACCGCCGAAGCTTCCGCGCCGCCGCACGATCCCTCGCCCAGGCCGCGGACCAGCTACCGGAAGATCAACTTTACGAACACATGTGCGTCCTCGGCCGCCGACAGCGCGCCGCCACCGAACGTCTCGACAACCTCCGAGGAGCAGGCCAGTGACCATCCACACCACCCCACCGGCCACCGACGACGAACGCGACGCCTGGCAACTCCACGAAGATGGGCTCAGCTGGATGCAGGTCGGGCATGAGATCGGCTGCACCGAATCCGCGGCGCGGGCTTTCGCCGCCGCCTACCGGCACCGCACCGACGTCAACGCGGCCCGCAATCAGATAGGCCTTTTCTGACGACAGCGTCGGCCGCGACGCCCGCAGGACACCCAAGCTCCAAGTAGATGCATCAATGTTGTGTCTGATACAACATGTGGGTGGAGAACGAGGCGCCCGGCTCGGCGCGGCTGATGCTCGTCGGCAATGTGGTGCATCTCGATCCTGCCCCGGCCATGGCGGAGGCGATGATCGAGGGATGGGCACGGCAGCAGCGGAGCCGGTTCTTGAAGGAGCTCACGATCGCGGCGCGGGTCCGGATGATCAGACGGTTCATCGAGTTCACGAACCAGTATCCGTGGCAGTGGACGCCGGCCGAAGCTGAGGAGTGGATTAGTTCGTTGCGGTCCGGTGAGCGTTCTCTCGCGCTCTCGACCGTGCGCGGCTACGAGATCACCATCCGGCTGTTCTGCGAGTACCTCACCGACCGTCGTTACGGGTGGACGCAGGTGTGTCTCGACCGGTTCGGCCGCGCGCCGGAATTGGTTTTCCACGAGGGGAATTCGGTTCTCCACGTGGCGGACTACGAGGGCACCCCGCGCCGCAGGCCCTTGAGTTACGACGAGGTGCAGGCACTGTTCGACGCACTCGACACCCGCGTCGATACCATTCGAGACAGCGGGCGAAAGGGCGCGCTGGCGGCGATGCGGGACTCGGCCATGCTGAAGTTTTGCTACGCATTCGGGCTCCGGCGAGGCGAGGTCTGCCGGATCGACCTGATCGACCTGCGCCGCAACTCGCAGGCTCCGCAACATCGGCAAGTCGGCTCGGTCGCGGTCCGGTACGGCAAAGCTACGAAGGGTGGGCCCGCCAAGCGCCGGACCGTGTTGACGGTTCCGGAGTTCGATTGGATCGTCGAGGTGATCGAGCAGTACGTCACCGAGGTGCGGCCCGCGCTGGCACCCGGTTCACATCCCGCGTTGTGGGTGAATGAGCGGGCGGGCCGGATTTCACCACGTTCGGTGAACCTGGCGTTCGCCGGCGCCCGCCGCGAGTGCGGTCTCGACAGCGCGCTGGACCTGCACTGCCTGCGGCACTCCTACGTCACCCACCTGATCGAGTTCGATTATCCCGTCCGCTTCGTGCAGGAACAGGTCGGACATTCGCATGCCTCGACGACCGCGATGTACACCGGAGTGTCGAATGAGTATCGCAATCAACTGATAGCCCGCGCACTGCGCACCCGACTCGGCGAACTGTGGAGCGAACAATGATCAAAAAGATGGGCTACGAGTGGCACCTGCGCCACAAGATGGCCGAGCGCGACATCTTCCACACCTCCGACCTGGTCCCGCTGCTCGCCGAACGCGGAATCACCCTCTCCCGTGAGCAGGTCTATCGCCTGGTCACCCAGCCGCCCCAGCGGTTGAGTATGGACACCCTCGTCGCGCTCTGCGACATCCTCGACTGCACCCCGAACGACCTGATCGAGCCGACGATCGTCAACCAAGCCGTCCGCAAGGCGGCGAACGCCCGCTCCTCCGGCCCTCCTACGGTCCGGCGGACCATCATTCGACGTCCAACCCCCGAACAGTGACACCGCGTCGGCCGTCGCTCGAGCCGCTCGGCGACGTGCGCCACCGACTGATCAGCAAGATCACCTCGGTGGCCCCTGCGGTCACCGACCAACACGCGCAACAGATCCTCACCGACATCGGGTCGTGGCGGGGGCTCGGGGCGCGCACCCTCGACCGGCATTTCGCCGGTCACCCCGACGCCTTGACCGTCCCGGACTCGCACGCACCGATCGGCTTGGTCCGCCTCGCCTACGCCCTGGACGCGGCCGGGCATCGGGTCGTCCTTCCCGCCTGCGTCCGCTGCGGCAAACAGTGGCCGCGGCTGATCCGTCTTGCTCCGGAGGGGCGCTGCTGCGAGTGGTGTGTGACCAGGGAGAAGACCACCATCTGCGCCCGCTGCGGCCGCCGGGGCCACCCCACCGCCGTCCGGCCCGAAGGCGCGATCTGCCGCCCGTGCTACCAGGTCGATCCCGAACGCGCCGAAACCTGCGTCGCCTGCGGCCGTTCACGGATACCGTCGCGACGCGACTCCGATGGGCGTCCGTTGTGCGGCACCTGCGCGCGACCGGTGCATCGCTGCGGATCCTGCGGGCGCACCGCTGCCGCGAAGGCCTTCGACGCCAACGGGCCACTGTGCTCACACTGCTACCAACGCCCCGAACGTGAATGCGGTGGCTGTGGGCAGATCGCACCGATCGCGCTCCGCGGCCGCGGCGGCGGCGTAGACCTGTGCAGACGCTGTCGACCCGACGTTCTCCACCACTGCGTCGACTGCGCCCACTTGCGGCCGGCGAAGGCGTTGTGGCCGCGAGGCCCGGTCTGCGTCCGTTGTCACCGCCGCGCGGTGGCGGCACCGAAGCGCTGTGCCGGCTGCGGCAACGTTCGGGTCCTCACCGGCGCCGACGCGGCCGGCCTGCCCATCTGCAGTCCCTGCGCCGGGCGACCAGTCGACCACCATCTCTGCACCACCTGCGGAGAAGCGGGCCCGCAGCGCTACGCGCGCACCTGCCGGCGGTGTTCGATACGACGACGCCTCACCGACCTGCTGGCCGAAGAAACCGGCGATGTGCGGGAAGAGTTGCTCCCGCTGGTCGAGCATCTCGTCGGGAAAGAACGGGCGGACTCAACGCTGAGCTGGCTCGAGCGCGCCAAGCCGGCCGCGCTGCTGCGCCACCTGGGCGCCCTGACGAGACCGGTCAGCCATCGCGATCTCGACGACCTTGCCCCGTCCGCGGCCCTGCACCACCTCCGCGCCGTTCTGGTCCACCTCGAAATTCTGCCCTACCGGCTCGAACCTCTCGGCCGGCTCGAACCGTGGCTCGACACAGTGCTCGATACCCTTCCGCCGCATCAGGTGTCGCTGATCCGGCCCTACGCACAATGGAGTGTGCTGCGCCGGGCCCGCCGTCGCGCGGTCCACCAGCGGTACAACGACCAAAGCGCTGCCACCGACCGCAGCAAGATCCGAATCGCGATCCGGTTGCTGCGCTGGCTCGACGACCAGCGCCTCACCATCGGCCACCTCGATCAATCCCGCCTCGATCACTGGCTCGGCGGCAACCGCGAGAGGGCCTCCGGGATCAACGGTTTCATCATCTGGCTGAGCCGACGCGGACTCATCGGTGACGACATCATCCTGCCCACGAAATCGACCGCCCGTCCCACCGAGGTCCTCGACACCGCCGACCACACCGACTGCATCCGCCGCCTTCTCACAGACACCGCCACCCCGGTAACAGTCCGCGTCGCAGGGCTGATGGTGCTGCTCTACGGCATTCCGCTCACCCGCATCCGGTTACTCACCACCGAAGCGGTCACTCTGCGCGACGGCGCAATCTTCCTGACCTTCGCGCGGAACCCGATGCAGGTGCCCCCCGCGGTCGCCGTGCTCGTCACCGAGCTGGTCGCGTCGGCCCGGAACATGACCACCGCCGCATCACGGGGCCGCGCCCACTACCTGTTTCCCAGCCCGGTCACCCCGGGAGTGCCGCTCCACGCCCACACCCTCAGCGTCTCCCTCACCAGACTCGGCATCCCTACCCGAGTCGCCCGCAACACCGCCCTGTTCACCCTCACCGCCGAACTGCCCGCCCCCGTGGTCGCCGATCTGCTCGGGATGCACATCCACACCACCACCCAATGGGCGGACTACACCCGCCGCGACTGGACCCACTACCTCGCCGCCCGCAACGAACCGGACGACATCGCTCATGCCCGAGTGGTCCGCACCGAGGTGCTTTAGGGCGGTTCTTTGGTGAAATTGCGCATGAAGTCACGGGCAACCTGGTGAACTTTGGTGTTGGTTCGTTGAGATATTTCCGTCAGACGTTCGAACGCCTCGTCGCTGGAGATCCCGTGGAGGGCCATCAGCACGCCTTTGGCTTGGTCGATCTCGGCGCGGGAGATCAGGGCGGCCTGGAGTTGCTCGACGTGGTCGCGGGTCCGTTGCCACCGTTGGGCGTTACTGATCGCAGCCGAGGCCGCGGTGGTGAACAGCCGTACCAGTTGTTCATCGAAGGGATCGAAAGCTTCCGGACGGAAGCTGTACACGTTGAGTGAACCGATGAGTTCGGAATCCTGGCCTCGGTCGTCGAGAAGCACGGGCACGGAGAGGTAGGCGTGGATCCCCGCTTCCTCCGCGGCTGCGGTGAACTCGGGCCACTCGTGCCGGTGTTGACCGATAACCGCACGAATCGGACTACGGCTCTCGGCCGCTTGCAGGCAGGGTCCGCGGCCGGCGGCGTACTGACTTTCATCGATCGGGATGACAGTGTCATCGGTGGCGGCGATGGTCTCCGGCGATCCCGTGACGAGGCGGGTGACACTCGCGGCGTCGGCCTCGGGGATGGCCGCGACCGTCGTGTGAGCCACGCGCCGAAGCGCCTCCTCGAGCGGTTCCCGGGCGACGGCCTCATCGCGTAATACCCCGAGTGTCTCGCTGACGACGTCCAAGGCATGCGTTACCTCTGCCATCGACAGTCCCTGGGCGAAATCCTCGGCCACGGCGATCCTCCTCCATCAGGCCCGAATGGACCTGGCCAATACGGCGGCCGGGCCTGCCGGACGTGCCCTCGAGATTACGCTGTACACAGTCCCCGAGTGAGTGCGTGTGGGCAGGCCTCCGGCTATCACTGGGATGGCAGATCGGGAAGCGCGGTGGTCTCGGCGTCGAGCAGTGCGTTGAGCCAGATCAAGGCCTCGACCAGGGTGGTGGCCCGCACCGCCGGGTCGGGTTCGTGTTCGGCCGCCGCAAGATGAGCCCGGGCGGCACCGCGGTCATCGGCCAGCAACGCCAGCACCGACTGCGCGACCCGGCCCTGCTCCGGCGGGAGATCGCCGGCACCCATTGTGCGGCCCGCGGTGGTCCGGACCTCGAGGACGAACGACTGCCCCTTCTGCCCCGTGCCGAGGCGGGCGGTGACCACGTCCGCGAGCGAGTGGACAAGCCAGGTCAGTACATCCCCGTAGAAGCCCCGCCGCCCCGGCGCATTACCTGGCGCGTGCACGAGCGGGGACAACTCCGCCGACAGCGCCGCATAGTCTCGATCGGCGACCAGGGCGATCAACCGTCCGGCGAGCAACCGGGCCTGCGGATACGCCCGGCCACCGTCGTCCGAACTCATGACCCTCGGATACCCGCCCAGACCGGGAGAACACTCATCGGGTCCCCGAGAAAAGCGGGAACCGGCGGGCATGCGCCGCATCCTGTTTCGCGTCCCCGGCTCGCTGGATGCGGGTTCATCAGGCCTTCGATCAGCTTGTGGCCGCCTCGCAGCAGGCGAACATGAAACTGCATGACATCGCTGCCTGACTGGTCGCACGGGCCAACAACCGCGGACACCACCACGCCACCATCTCCTGGATCGGAAATGAATGCCACGCCAGCCCCGAAAGACCCGGGGGTGTCGGTGGCGGCGGACCGAAGGCTGCGAGACCGGCGCAGTAGCGGGCCGAGTCGAGGAAGCGAAAAAGAAGAGCAGCCCGTGCTCTAGCGGAACCGGTGGTCACCGGAACCCCACCTTCTACGGTTCCCCCAGTTCTCGCGAATCTGCTAGCCGTGTGTGGTCAGTGCCACAAGAAGTCCGCGGGCTCTCGGGGCCAACGCCGCGCACTTCGATCCCACGATCTCCGGTGGACGGGTCACCGCGCCCGGACCTGCTGCTGTGTCGGGTTCTGTGGCACGCTCGGTGACACGCCGGTGCCCGTTTTGCTGTGGCGCCGGGGTTTGTCGGGCAACGTTCTTGCTTGTGACGGTACCGCCCAGCACCGCAGGGCCCGTGCGCGCGGGCCCGCGCATCCGGGATAATCTTCTGCGCTCCGCGAGCGTGTGCGCGCCGATCAGCTCTGCAGACCTGACCGGTGCACTCGGCCCGCGGATCCGGGCCCTCGCTGCCGCGGGCCTCGGTGGGTGCCGATGAGGAATCGGACTGCCCGTCGTACCGAAAGAGATCGATACGACGATGTGGCCGCGATCTTCGAGCTCATGGCGGCGCTCGAGGAGGATGATCCGCAACGGGCCGTGCTCCGGGAGCAACTGATCGAACGGTGCCTGCCCCTCGCCGAACACATCGCCCGCCGATTCCACGGCCGTGGAGAACCGGTAGACGACGTGCTCCAAGCCGCCCGGATCGGGTTGATTCAGGCGATCAACCGCTTCGACGTTGCCTGGGGTTCGCATTTCTTTCGTTCGCTGTTCCCACCATCATCGGAGAGATACGTCGGCACTTTCGCGACACCGGCTGGTCGGTCCATGTGCCGCGCCGGCTACAAGAACTGCACAGCATGCTCGACCGGGCCACGGCCGACCTTGCGCAAGAGTTGGGCCGTGCCCCGACGTTGAGCGAATTGGCCACCGAACTCGATCTCGGCCCGGAGGAAGTATCCCAAGGACTCCTCGCCCGCCGCGCCTACAAGATCGAGTCGATCGACCGAATCTCGCGGAGAGGTGCCGGCGACGAGGACGATGGGGCACTGCTGGACAGGCTCGGGCGCGACGATCCCGGTCTCGAGTTCATCGAGAATCATCACACGCTGCTCCCACTGCTGGCGACTCTGTCGGAGCAGGAACGAACTGTGCTGAGATTGCGGTTCTTCGGGGAGATGACCCAAACCCAGATCGCCGAGCGAATCGGAGTCTCGCAGATGCAGGTCTCCCGCATTCTCACCAGGACACTGGCGCAGCTTCGAGAGAAATTCGACTGAATCGACACCTCATCCGGTCGCCGTGACCGAGAGGCTGCCGTTCAGCCACCGCAGCATCCCGAGGTGCCGCCGCGATGATCCTCACCGATGGAAACCTGGCTCGGGTTGGCCGACCTCGGAAGGCGAATGAGTCTTCTCGCGCTGGGGGTAGGCACGAGTGCCACCCTGCCGGTTCGACCGTGACCGGATGAGAAACACCAACCCACTCGCCGAGGACGTATCCCTGAGGGGATTACCACCTTGCCTTCGTCAAGTTGCCGTTGGGATGTCCGTTCCGGTTACACGGCGGCCGGATAGGTTTCCGGCGGCTCCGCGTCCTGCCATTGTGGGGTGCGTTCGAGGGGCGCCAGCGCAGTGGTGCGGTCGATGTGGATGATCGCGTCGAATTGCTCGGCGGCTCGGGCCCGGAAGTAGTGACTCTGCCGCTCGGTATCGGGCCGATAGATGACACCGATAGCGCGTTGAAGCATCCCGGAGGACAGCACCTGCGCTGCCCGGGACCGAGTGTCGAACCTCAACCAGAACTCGGCTTGCCCGACGTCGTGAAAGAAATTCTCGATGCTTCCCCACAGCGCAGGGCGCACCTGCTTGCGGTCGGCGGTCCCTCCCCAGTCGTCGGCGGCAGTGACCGTCCCGCTGTAGGTGCTGAAACCGATGATCCGACACTGGTCGGCGTAGTGATCACGGATCAGCTGACCCACATTCAACTCTCCGGCCGAGCCCATCTCGGTCGCGCGGGCGTCGCCGAGATGCGAATTATGCGCCCACACCACTAATTTCGCAGGCTCGCCACGCTGAGTATTCAGGTGTTCCCGGAGAGCTTGAACGGTGTCGAACATGTGCTGATCGCGCAGATTCCAGGAGGAAATCCGGCCGGCGAACATCGTTCGGTAGTACTGCTCGGCCGCCCGGACCAGCCGGGCGTTCTGCTCGGCGTAGAACTGCTCGTCCTCGGCGATCATGCCGTCGCGGCGGGCGTGCTCGACGGCATGGCGTTGCATATCCACCAACTGCTCGAGTACCTCGTCTTCGCACGACTGACCGGCGCCGAACGCGGCCGCGAAGCCGTAGTTCTGTCCGTCCCCCTCGAGACTGTCGAAACATCGGTAGCGCTCGCGAGCACGGCGCGCGGCCTGTGGGTCGACGTCGTCGAGGTAGGCGATCACATCCGCCGCCGAGCGGTAGAGGCTGTACAAGTCCATCCCGAAGAATCCCACCTTGTCGCGGGCTTGCGGCGTTGCGTCGTTGCGTGCGCGGAGCCACTCGATGAAGTCGACAACCACGGTGTTTCGCCACATCCAGGTGGGGAACCGCTCGAACCCGGCCAGCGCGGACTCGGGTGTGCTGTCCTCGCCCCGGCCCTGGACGTACCGGTTGACCCGGTAGGCATCGGGCCAGTCTGCCTCGGTCACCACCGCGCAGAAACCCTTCTCCTCGATCAAGCGCCGGGTCATCGCGGCCCGGGCGGCGTAGAACTCGTGGGTGCCGTGCGAGGCCTCCCCGATCAGCACGAATTGGGCGTCACCGACCCACTCGAAGAATTCCTCGTCCTTGGGGACACCGTTCGGACAAGCCATGCTCGCCGCCGAAACGATCGCGACCTCGTTGCCCTCGTCGACGGCAGTGGAGCCGGCGGATGCGGCGGCCAGTAGGGAGCGCACCTCCTCGTCGCTGGTTTGATCGAAGTCCCAGTAGGAGGCACCCACACCGTAGAACGGTGTCGGGGTGGTGGCGCAGATGATTTCGTCGGCGAGACGGCGCAGCTCGGTGCAACTCGATTCTGACGCGGCCGGGACCGCGACCACGGTTCGCGCCGGTTCCAACCGGTGCAGTGCCTCGAGCGCGGCCCGCATCGTGGCGCCCGTCGCAAGCCCGTCGTCGACCACGATCACCGTCTTCCCGGCGACGTCGAGGGGCGGGGCGCCGTCCCGGTAGACCCGCTCCCGACGCAGCAATTCGCGACCCTCGGCCTCGGTGACCCGCTGCAGATCGCAGGGGTCGACGTGCTCGGCGCGGAGCACATCGTCGTTGGTCACCATCACACCGCCACTGGCGATGGCGCCCATCGCCAACTCCGGGTGCCTGGGTAAACCGAGCTTTCTGACCACGAACACATCGAGTGGGGCACTCAGGCGTTTAGCCACCTGGTACGCGACGGGAACTCCGCCACGCGGTAGGGCCAACACCACCACATCGTCACGGTCGCGGTAATGGTCCAGCAGCACCGCCAGAGCCCGTCCGGCGTCTGCTCGGTCCTGGAACGTCTTCGCTGCCATATGTGCGCGCTACCCACCCCCGGCGCCCGCCAAACCGGACGCACCGCGGCGAATCGTTGACCTTGTTTCCGGAACCGGATACCCGGCCGTGTGCCACCGAGGCAGCCGCACGACGGGGTGCCGAGATGCGCTGTCATGGACTTAAAAGCCGAGACCGGAAACAGAGGAACGCTGTGGACATATGGGCCGAACAGCCCCAAATCCCCCACTTCCATGCCGACAGCAGGCTGGCGCCGTCTCCGCCCCTCGACATCCAGCTGACCGAACCTCGACCGGTATCCCGACCCCCATCTTGTGGCGCCGCGGACCCATCCCGCCGCACCGTTCGGGGAGGTCAGTCAAGCGGGGATCGACGGTTCACATCTCGCATTGGCGGGTACTGCACAATCATGAACACACGCTCCGCAACCTTGATCGCAGGCGCCTCGTTGACCGCCCTCGTGGCGGCCGGATGCGGCAACGACAACGGATCGACGGAGCGAGTCGAGGCGCCCCCCACCTCCCTGGAGACCACGGATACCGGCATGCCCACTCCGCTGCCCGGCGCACCGGAAGGAGCCTTCCAGTTACCCGGGGAGGTCGGCGACGACAACGCCTTCACCTACGACGAGGCCGCCGTCCCCGTGGGTTCGGCCGTGACCATTGACTCCGAGGAGCAGGACGGCCGCACGACGGTCACACTGAACGCGACCGGTCTCGCCCCCAACCGTGATTTCGGGGTGCACGTGCATACCCAGCGGTGTGGACCGCAGCCGCCGGATTCGGGGCCGCACTATCAGAACGATGCCGATCCCGCGGCCACCCCACAGAGTCCGTCGACGGACCCGGCTTACGCCAACCCGCAGAACGAGATCTGGCTCGACATCACCACCGATCAAAGCGGCGCCGCGCAGGCGTCGACGACCGTGAACTGGGAGTTCCGCGGCGGTGAGGCCCAGTCCGTGGTGCTGCACGCGCAGCGCACCATGACCGGTCCCGGCCAGGCCGGTATGGCCGGCGAGCGCCTGGCCTGCATCGATACGGACTTCTGACGCAGCCCACCTGCCAATGTTGTTGACTGGCCCCGCTGGCTCGGGAGCTGTGCGGGGCTGCGCCTCGAGTGGGTGATCATTGGCATCAGACACAGGCAGATCGCAGAACCAGGTTGGGGCGGCGAGACGGGACCTCGCCGACTTCTTCCCCCTCGCCCAGTCCACGAGCCGCACGAGCACCAGGAAGTAGGACATTTTTCGCTGCCGGCCTGGGTAGTCCCGGACTCCTGCCTGGATCGTGGTCACCGCTGAAATAGCGTCACCGAACCATGATTCGCTGATCTGTTCGCGGAGCTACCCAGTTAGTCAAGCAGTTCGGGCGTAACCGGAGGTCACGAGGCGGCGACGTGGACCTCGCCGGTGCCGTGCTACCGCACCCAACGCCGGTTTGCGTGCTCGATCGTCGGGTACCCACCGACAATCGAACCACTGGAAGCACCGGAGAGGATGCGGCGAATGCCCATTTGTGAAACGTGCGGCAACGACTACGACAAGTCCTTCACGGTCACCCGCGGTGACCGGTCCTCGGTGTTCGACAGTTTCGAATGCGCCGTCCAGGCGATGGCCCCGCAGTGCGATCACTGCGGCTGCCGCATCCTCGGCCACGGCGTCGAAGCTGCCGACACCATTTATTGTTGCGCGCACTGCGCCCGCCAATCCGGGCACGGCGGCGAAGTCGCCGATCGCGCCGCCACCGGTTGAAGAGCCCGGTCAACATTTTACGATCCGTCATCTGGCGGCATTCGGCGATTGCGACGAATGCCGCGGACACGCAAACCAAGGTTTTGCGCCGACGCCCGCCCGTGCTTTTGTTTTCGTGCCCCCGGCCCCCATTGCTCGGTGGCCTCGAATAGTCGTTCGCGCCTCTCAGCATTCGGTCACAACACCAGCGCCTTGTCGGCTGGCGGAAAGCCTGCCCGCGGCCGTTGATGACGTCGACGTCCCAGTCTTCCGGTGCACTCGAAATGGCGACCGATTCGATGATTGGCGTGTTCGGGCGGTCGCACCGGAGACTGTTCGCGGACCCTCCGCCGACCCGGGTTTCTCCTGTTTGCTGGCTCAATGATCGGGTAACGCGGTCAGTGCACGCACGATCACGTTTCGACAGGTAACACAGGAGTGAGTGAGCGATGAGTGATGAAGAGACCGGCGTGGTCACCGGTACGAAAGACAAGGACTACAACTTGATCTGGTTCGTCGAAGCCTCGTTGAGCAATGCCTTGCGCATGGAGAATTACATTCAAGACGCCGAACGCGACGGCGACACCGAACTCGCCGACTTCTTCCGGCGGGCCCAGACCGAAAGCCGCAAGGGCGGCCGAGAAGGAAAGAAACTGCTCGCGGCCCGGCTCGGCGGCTCCAATCTTTGAACGGCGGGCGGGTACTCGACGGTGCGGTCGATGATTGTTGTGTCTCCGGTCCGCACCGCGCCAGCACGGTCGATGATTGTTGCGCCGCTGCGCCCGGGATGCACCGGAGTCATTCGCGCGCGTCATCCTCACGCGAGGGTGATGCCCGTGTCCTCGGCCGATTCAATCTCGATTCGGACGCGTGCCGCGCATCCGCTCACCGGCGGTGTTATTCGGCGGTGCGGGTCTGCCGGCGATGTTGGGCGGTAGGTGCGCTGCCGGGAACCAGTTGATATTCGATGGCGTCTTCCTTGTCCGGCAGGCGGAATGCCAAGTCGTGGGCATCGAACAAGGTAAACCACTCGTCCCAGGAAACATGCTCGAGATACGGTGGTCCCTCCTCGGTGCCGGTGAAGTCGACGAACAACCTTTCCGTGCCCTGCCTGTCTTCTGCTGCCTCGTCCGTCACCTTCGCCGGCACACCGCCGTGCTGTTGAATCCACCGCCGGATCTTCTCGTGATCGGTGGTGGCGTGGGCGTCGATGGTCATCGGTACCTCGATCATCAGAGTCGGCGTTTGGGCGAATGTGCTAATGCTGGACGGGTCCGGTGCCGAGGAGATCGGCGTAATCATCGGGTAGTTGCGCCGCGACGTCGTCGAACTCGCCGCCGGTCAGGGATGCCTTCAATGCGGCCATCACCGCCCGCGCGTGCTGACGGGCCTGCTCCTTGCTGCAGCCCAGGCCCTCGTCCTCGGCGACTTTTTCGTAAAACTCATCGACCCCGAAACGCTCGCCCGGCCCGGTAGCGGGCAGGGTATCGGTGAACGCCGGCGGCAACTGCGCGGCGAGGTCCTGCGTCTCACCACCGGACAGCCGCCGGCCCAGCACCCGCAGCGTCGCCCGTATCGCGCTCTCGCCGTGTTCGATGGTGTCGAGCCCCGCGGTGCTGCGAACTGCGGAGACGAATTCTTCCTGGTTCATTTGTCCTCCACTCATGTGTGTGTTCCGCCAAAGATGCGGGGACGCAGCATTACCGGTGTGTGACGGTGGTGCGCTCCGTGTAGCGCCTCGACGAGGTTCACCGCTCCGTGCCGCGGCGGGTGATGGCGTCGCGGAGGCGGTCGAGTAGTCCGGCGATCGGGCCGAGTAGCGTCGCGGCCGGTGGCTCGTCGGCGGCGAAAGGATGCGGGCGGGTCGGCGCGAGCTTCTTGACCGATTCCACTTTCCGCCCGAGTTCGAGGAGTTCTCCGGCGGTGAAGACCATGCGCATGCGGGGGAACAGGACGCCTTCCTCTTCGGCGACGTGGCCTCGGATCTCGCGCATCAACGTGGCCAGTTCGGTGTCGAACCGGGAATTGGTAGGTGCCAGGGGCTCGAGGCGCTGCATCATTTCTTCCGCGCGGGCATGTCCGTGGGTGGCCCGTTCCGCTTCCAATTCGCCGAGCTCGATTTTCACCGCCGGATAGAGCGCCGCCTCTTCGGCCGCAGCGTGGCGGACCAGCTCGATGGTTATCTGATCGACCAGATCCTTCTTTCGGGCGGGGGCGCCCGCACTCCCCGAGACATCGAGTCCCTCCAGTTCGGCGAACATCCGTTCGACCTTGCGGTGATCGTGAGTGAGGACTTCGATGACGTCGCGTTGCTCTGTCATGCCTGATCCTTCTACCCGGTGTTTCGTCGTACTCGAGCATCGAGTACCCCCGTCGTCCTCACCCATTCATCCCGTCCGACGGCAGTTGCAGGCGATCCGGTAGATCGGGGAACGGAACGTCGAGCAAGGTATCGAGACACATCAACGCGTCCACCAGGATCTCCGCTCGGGCCACCGGGTCGGGTAGGCGCCCCGCCGCCGCGAGATATGTCCGGACGGCGACATGCTCGCCGGTGAGCTGAGCCGTCACCGTCCCCAACAGTCCACGCAACGACGCGGTCAGTTCCTCAGCCGCGAGCTCCTCGCCCTCGGTGGCGGACACGGCGGGCACGAGCACGTCACCGTCCTCGATACCGCTCTCCTGGTCGACGATCACCATCGCGATCGCGGTGATCACCCACCCGAGCACCCCGCTGTACGAGTACCGCCCCGACTGCGTCGGGGGGCACACCAGTGCCAGAACTTCCTCGGCGAGAGCGGGGATGCTCCGGTCACCGAGGAGCTGGATCAGATATCCGGCAACGGTGGCATCGGAGGGCACGCGCTCGCCCGCATTCGACGTCATGGTCTTCGAATGCCCCTCGATCCGCTGTTCACACCCATCCTGTCGCGGAAGTGTCACGCGGCACCAGCACACATTCGACGCACGGTCGGGCACCGTAAGAGGATGAGGCGGCGGGCACAGTGCTTGCCCTGCGGAATGATTCCCGGCACGGCGGCGTTGTAATGATCGGCCTGCGGGAGTGTGGGCACGTACGGGGCTGAACGGTTTCGACTGCGTACGTTGAGGTAGGGGAAGCGTGTCGGTGCAGGCAAGAGACCACCGTAAGCGTCGCTGCAAACATATAAGCGCCGATTCCAATCAGCGCGACTACGCACTCGCTGCCTAAGTAGCGACTGCGTGTCTGTCAGTCCGGGCTCGCCCTCGGCCCGGGTACTGGCATCAGCTAGAGGGCTTTACCGTTCGGCTCGGTCGCGGAGCCGAACGGGACAACTAACAGCGACTGGGATCGTCATCCTGGCTTGTTTGCGAGACTGGGAGATCCAAGTAGAGGCATAGCAAACTGCACACGGAGAAGCCCTAGCTTTGCTGCGTAGGACCCGGGTTCAATTCCCGGCAGCTCCACGAAAACCGGGTCGGTGAGCCCTCTAGCTCACCGACCCGGTTCTTTCTTTTTGTGCTGGAAACCATGGCCGTGGCCGCGCATCTCGAGGCAGACGGTCGGCGAGGACCAGACCTGCCGGCCCATGGGAGATGAACCGATCGTGCTCGATTCACCAGGCAGCGTCGACACGACGCCGGGATCCCGATCCCCGTCCGGGAGGTGTACGTGCCGAGAACGTCAACGTCCTCACACTGTCGACGAACCCAGCGGGAGGACACGACCACGGACCGAGCTCAGTCGGTCGTTTTACAACTGGGACCGGGGGTACGCGAAGGGCACGGAAAGGTGAGGAGGAATTGTGACCGATCAACCCGAGGAACCGAACCTCGACGACGTGATCGACCCGACCGAGCAAGCTCCACGGGATCGACGTGAACACGGTAAGTCCCCTGACCGCCTCAACGATGACTATCTCGAGTACCGCACCGAACAAGAAAGGATCGCCGCCGGAGTCGATGACTACGATCCGGATCAGGTACCCCCTGCCACCGAATGAGCGCCCGGATTCGCTCCCTTCCGTAGCCATGACCGTCCGACCCTCCGGCGAAATCGGGAGACCGCGAACGGAGGCCGGCGGCGAGTTACTCCTGCGTCGATGTCGCTGGCACGGTCGGGTGATCAGGGACAGGCGGGACGGACCAGGACGTAGATCTGCTGAGTTTGCTCTGGGGTCGGCCGCGTTCCGTTGTTTTCCGCGAGGGAACCGATCGTGGATTTCACTGCCTGTTCGTCGGCACCCTGGGCGATGTCCGTGCACGATGTGATGGCGATTTGCTCGATGTCCTCGTCGTCGCGGTCTCGTGAGAGATCGGCGTAGCCGGTGCGAAAGGATACGACGAACGCGGCGAGTTTGGCGTCATCGAGACGAGCTTCGGCGGTCTCCTGCGCGCTATCGAGCTCTTCCCGCGCACTCGATACCACTGCACTGCCCGAGGGCGCGCTGCTGAGCTGGTCGGAGGTTTGGGCCGAGTCTTCGTCTGTGCCGCATCCTGCGAGCACAATCAAGAAGATCGCGGTGATGGCTGCGCGAAGGGCTTTCGTCATGCCCGCTGGGTGCCCTGGTCCTAGGCGATCAAACCGGGGCATTATTCTGGGGCGGCCGTTAGCTCTCGGCAGCCGGGTACGACTGCCGCCGCAGTGCCCGCGCGAGATGTGCGGCGTTGCGGGCAACGGTGGCGTTTGGGGAGGTGACGGCGTTTCGAGCCGCGTACCCCGGGACTCGTAAACGAGCGGACAAGTGGAACACCGGGTGAAAACCCGTCCGGCTGCAGCCCTCGACGCAGACCAGGATTCGGTGACCCACCGAAGAGTGGGAGGAGGCGGTGAATGAGCGAGCGAACACCCGGGACGTCACCGGCCCGGGCCCGGACCGACGCTGCCTTGCTCGGGTTCGTGCACACCTGCCTGAACAACATGACGTGCCTGCAGGAGGCCATCGAGGCGGCCGACCGCGTCGGTGATGCGGAACTGGCCGAGTTCTTCCGGCGGGCGAAGGTGGCCAGCCGCGCCGGCGCCATCGATGGCAAGGTTCTGCTCGCCGACCGACTCGATGATGATGACGACGTCGGTGGCGGCGGTCGATCCGTGTGATCCGGGCATGAGGGAGCACACTGCGGTCCGGCGGATGTGGGTGCAGAACGTGGTGCTCGGGATCGGCGCGGTGTTTCTGGGCGTCGGTGCGCTCGCCTTCCTTCCGGAGATCACGTCGGACTACGATCGGCTGTCCTTCGCCGACTCCAGCACCGGTACCAAACTGTTCGGCCTGCTGGAAGTGTCGATCCTGCGTAATGTCGAGCACCTGCTGTTCGGCATCGGGGGACTGATCTCGGCCCGCACCGCACGGGCGGCGCGGGTCTTTCTCGTCGTCGGCGGAGCCGCCTACCTGATGTTGTGGGCCGGAGAGCAGCTCATCGACCTTCCCGGGTCGTCGAGCGCCCGGCCGCCTGGCACCGCCGACACCTGGATCCACCTCGGCGTCGGTGTCGGCCTGATCGTGTGTGGACTAGTGGCCATCGTCCTCGATCACCGCCGGACACCGCACAGGTGACTGTCCGCATCGGTGAGGCAGGAAGCCGATACCGGTGACGGACATCGTCGGCGGGTAGGGCTCGGAGGCGGAGAGCTGCGAATGCCGGGGCGGCACGAAGTTGATTTTCCTCGCCGGGGTGCGATCCTCGGCCATCAGGGACACTGCCGCCCACACCCGCCGACCGACCATCCTGTTGTGGCGACGCCGTTCTCAACGTCTGTGGGTTTCTCAGGAAACTTGTCGGAATCCTCAGCCCGGTTGCCTATCCCGTTAACGAATTCGCTAGTCATGCAACAGATGTCCTGCCCTGACGAAGGGCTTGATGTGTGAATGACGATGCCGTGTGGTGCCGCTTCGGTGCCCGAGTTGATGTTCCCGTATTCGCCGGGGGCGAGTGAATCCCTACAGGGGCACGGAGCCGCCCTCGTCGCCCGGGAGGTGCAGCTGCGCTGTCCGTTACGCGGGACCGTCGTTACTCGGTGGCGGTGTGGGGAGTCCGAGATGGTCTTGGATGCGGTCGATCTTGCGTTCGATGCGCTCCATGTCTTCGGCCTCGACCTTGAAGATCCAGTGCCGGGCACCCATCAGCAGGATCGCCTGGAACACCAGTTGCAACCATTCGCTCTGCCAGTTCTCGAAGGTCGCCGCGAGAAATTCGGGCCAGTAGTCGGTCCAGCTGAACGACTGGCCGTGTGATTGCTGCTCGTTGCGGAAGCTGATCATCTGGGTGACGAACTGGGCGAGCCAGGACCCCAGGAACAGCACCACCAGCACGTACACCGCACCCCACCGTCGCACGTGCCGCACCACGACTACCTCCACCTCGGCGGGATCAGTGCTGCCCACGCTATCGGGCTGCGGCGGTCGAGTCGGTGAACCACGCAGGGCGTGGCGCGAAGCCTCCTCGGGTGTGAACCGATGCAATCGGGTACCCGACCGGTGTACTGGCGAGATGAGGAGGTTGCCATGCCGCGATCGTCGATCAAGGACGAGAAGGTGTACGAGGAAGTACGCAAGGACGGTGCATCAAAGCAGAAGGCGGCGCGGATCGCGAACGCCTCCGCGAAGCAGGGCCGCTCCGGCACCGGCCGAAAAGGCGGGAAGTCGCCGTCGTATGAGGACTGGACTGTCGACGAACTGAAGAAAAAGGCCAAGGACGTTGGTTTGTCCGGCTATTCATCGAAGCGAAAGGGTGAGCTGATCGACGCCCTGCGCAACCATTGACCGAATGCGCGGCCGTCGTGCCGAGACAGTCGAGCAGTCTCGGACCGTCGAAGTCGTGGGGCGCATGCCGGGAAACGATGGACGCGAGATCGGACTCGTTAGGACTGCAATTCCCTGCGGGACGATCACCGGATCTCTCGTGAAGTGGATTCGTGTAGCACAGTGGGTGGTGCTGACCGCCGGCCGGCATGTTCGTGGTGTGGGCCCAGGGAGACCACAGTATCGACCAAATTGCTGTCAGCGTCGGTCAGGGCCGAGGTCGCGATCGTTGCCACAGTCGGCAGTGGTGTGTTCGAGTCCTGGGAAAGTTTCGTCAGCATCGCGAACGCGTGGGCGGCATCGATCCCGAACCGTGCGCGGGCCTCTTCGATCGGCACGGATTCCTCATCGAAGGCGTGCCCGGTCTTGGCGCTGCCACGCCGTGATGACGCGTCCCTCAGCCGGTAGGCGACGTCTCAGGAGCCAGTCGAGGCATCGATCCGACCGGCCGGCACGATCCCTTCGCTGACCAGCAACGGCGCTCGTCCTTCGGTGTCGGTCGGGTCGGTTCGATCGAGCGGGCCGCCGAAAGGCTCTCGCCTCATCCGGGCAACGAATGTGCGTGTGCGATGCACGGGCGCTCGGGTGCCGTGTTTCGGTCAATTCTTGGTGTGCCCGATCAGATGTCGATCCAGTGCATCGATAGTCAGTTCGATCACCGCGTCGAGGGTGCCGGGCTCTTCGAAGAGATGAGTGGCGCCGGGCACGAGGGCGACCTCGACCTTCTGCGCGGCGGTCATCTGTTCGGCAGCCTGGTGATTGAGTTCGATGACCGTGGTATCGAGGGCACCGACGATCAGCAGAGTAGGTGCGGTCACTCGGGCCAATGCCGCACCGGCGAGGTCGGGACGGCCACCGCGCGAGATCACCGCACGAACGCGTTGTGGCCGCTCGGCGGCGGCGATGAGCGCCGCGGCGGCTCCGGTGCTCGCACCAAACGTCACCACCGGCATGGGTGCCGTCGGGTCGTGGGATTCGAGCCAATCGAGCGCGCCGATCAACCGCTCGGCAAGCCGTGGGATATCGAAACGGTATTCACGGGTCTCGACGTCGACCAGTTCCTCATCGGCAGTCAACAGGTCCATCAACAAGGTGGCGTAACCGGCCCGCTGCAACGCGGCCGCCACTCGGCGGTTACGCGGACTGCGGCGGCTACTGCCGGCTCCGTGCGCGAACACGACCACGAATCGGGACCGCGGCGGCGCGTCGAGATCACCGTTGACCAGCCCCTCGGCCACTGGAAGCGTCACTGCACCCGCTGCGTACCCATCAGCGACCATCGCTGCCGCTCCCTTCCTGACTGCTCGCCCGTGCCAGGTGGCAGATCGTGACCCAATCCCTTTCCGGCGTACCCGTCCGTGCCCCGGTTAATCGGAACCTGTTGCCGGCGGCGGGCGCGACTACGCGTGCCGGCGGCGGGCGCGACTACGCGTGCCGGCCATCGGTGAAGATGTGTGGGCTCGTCCCCAGGATGACGATCCCAGTCGCTGTGGTTCCGGGGGCATCGGATCTGGGCTGTGTCCGGGCGGGGATGACGTAGCTCCGCGAAGAATGTGGTCAACGGCTTACGCCGCTTTCGGCCGTCGAGAATTGAAGGTTATTCGACAAACGCTAGGCCTGCGAGAATCCGCCGAGAAAGTGTCGATAACCCGAGTCGGAAATCTATGTCGAAAAACCCCAGCGAAGGGTATTTTCGACACATGCTGATCGGCTACGTGCGTGTCTCCACCGCAGACCAGAACACAGACCATCAAGTCGACGCCCTCCGTAAGGCCGGCGTCGACGCCAAGAACATCCACATCGAACGGGCCGGTGGCGCCAAAGCAACACGGCCCCAGCTGGATCTGGTACTTCAGCGGGTGCGCGAGGGTGACACCCTGGTGATCACACGACTCGATCGTCTCGGACGGTCGGTGCTGCACCTGATCACCCTCGGTGCCGAGCTACGCGAACGCGGTGTCGGTTTGAAGGTCCTCGAGCAGGGAATCGATACCGCCACCGCCGAAGGCCGCGCCATGTTCGGCATGCTCTCGGTCCTTGCCGAGCTCCAGCGCGAGCTGATCGTGGCTAACACCCGCGACGGGCTCGCTGCCGCCCGAGCCCGCGGACGCAAGGGCGGCCGGCCCCCGAAGCTCAGCCCCGACCAGATCGAACTCGCTCAACGGCTGTACGACGCCAAGGAACACACCGTCGCGCAGATCGCCGACATGTTGAAAGTGCCGCGCACCACGGTGTACGGGCACTTGAACAAACGGCCCGCCGCGAAGGTCACCAAGTCGGCGACATCGAAATCAGCCGGGCCTGTCCCGAGGGCATCGCGAGCATGCTCCACGTGCGGGAACGAACCTACAACCCGCGCGGAAGCGGCAAGCCAACGTGCCGACCTTGCCGTCGATTGGCTCCACCCAGATCCGGATGACCCCGAGACGTTGATCGTTCGAAATCACTGCCGCCATTGTGAACCCGGGCAGCTTGCATTCGATATCGCCTGCACCATCTGCGGAGACGGGCCCATCCTCGCCGGCGCACTCGCTGACCAGGCCATGGACGGCAGCCTGTCCGAGGCGGTTCGGCGATGGCTCACCACAGCCGGATGGGTCCTCACGCCACACCTGCTATGCCCGGACCATACGTGAGAGCGATGGCGATACCGCCTCACGCGTCGGCGAACTCATGACCGTCGGAACGAATACTGCACATTTTGAATACGACACCTCTACCAGTCGCAGCCTGACACCCCGATGTCCGCGAGAAAGGATCGAACCGGCATGAGCGCCGCACTCTCCGTCGTCCCAGGCACCCCCGAGCTTGCCGGTGTCGACCCGATTCAGCCCGAAGACTACGCAGATGACCTGCACAACGACGTCGAAGCGCTGTTCCTGTGCGCCCTGCTGTGGGCACCGGCCGAAGCCGCCACCCGAGCCGTCGACATCCTCGAGACCACCGACTTCGAACGCACCACCCACCGGGAGTTCTTCCGCCTCATCACCCGGCTGATCCGCGGCGGTGCACCCCACAACCCGGCCATGGTCGGAGCCGCCCTCGAGCAATCCGGTCACCTCGCCGGTCACCACGGATCCGAACGCTCCCGCCACCTCGCCAACATCACCACCCTCGGCGCCGAACACACCGCCGTCGACCACTACGCCCGCGCCGTCTTCAGCCAGGCCTACCGACGCTCCTTCGCCGCCGCAGCCACCGCCCTCACCCAAGCCTCACAGCAACTCCCCGAAGACCAGCTCTACGAGCACATGTGCGAAATCGGCCGCCGCCAACGCGCCTTCACCGAACGCCGCAACACCCTCAAAGGAGACAACCGATGAGCCTCGACCACCACGTCCACACCGACGACGAACGCGACGCCTTCCAACTCCACGAATCCGGCCTCACCTGGGCCCAAGTCGCCCACGAGATCGGCTGCACCGAGGGAGCCGCCCAATCCTTTGCCGCCGCCTACCAACACCGCACCGACACCGCCGCCGCGGAATCCCAGATCAGCCTGTTCTGACGCCCTGATACGCACCTGCTCACCAACGCCGACGAAAGGAGCCGCTTGCCGTGATCGGAAACCCGCAAGGACGAACAGAGCCCGCGGTCGCGGACGTCCGACCAGCCGCCGTCATCGACCCAGCAGGGACCGCCATCCTCGACAACTTCCTGCGAGCGCACTACCTCCGCACACTCACCACTGACGGCAACGATCACACAATCGAGTAGCCGGCCCGAGCTCGACGCCGAAGCTGCGTGTCAGACCCTTCGGGAATGCTGTCAGCACACGGCCCCAGCAGAAAGGTCCCCATGGCAGTGGCAGCACTCTTCGCGATCGGGGCGCTACTGATCTGGGCATTCGGCTCCATCGCCGCCCGACTCATCGGTGCCCTCATCATCTTCGAAGGACTGCTCCGCATCGGATTCACCGGCCCCCGCCCCCTCTCGGTTGCGATCCTCGCCACCGGAGTCGCCGCATGGCTGCTCGGACACTGGATCTGGGCGTACAAACACAAGGCCTGGCGCACCCGACTCGCCCTCAACGCCTACAGTCTCCCTGGCCTCCACCACCTCGCACCCATCGGAACGAACCACGCACCACACCCCACCGTGAAGTGGCCGTCATAGCGGTAGATGTGATTCACCCGCCGCACAGGAGGAAAGTTAATGCCCCACAGCCAGTTCCCACCCTTCGAACTGCACTTTGGCAGCGACATCGATCACTATGACGAGTTCTACCCACCTGATCCCGGATTCGGCTACCTGTACGTGATCGAATTCGACACCGGGTGGATCAAGGTCGGAAAGACCACCAACTGGCTACGACGCCGCAGCGACAACCTCGCGAAATATCGGAAGCTCGGCTGGGCCGTGACCCGGGCCCCATGGAAATCCTGCCTCCTGTCCAACAAAAGTCCAGACGATCGAACCCCATCCGACCTCGGGGCACTCGAGCAACGACTCCTCCGTGAAGCACGCCGAACCTCCGACCAACGCGAGTTCAACCCGTCCGTACGCGGCATCGGCCGCGACCCCTCCAAACCTGCCGCAACCGAACTATTCAGCGGCTGCTCATTCGACTACCTCACCGCCTACGCCGACGTGCTCGCCCGCACCGACGCTTTCCGATAGCAATATGGTGGGCTGCCGACCAGCGCTCCTGAAACGGCGGGTAGGCGGATGCCGCTAGACCTACAGGTCAGGCGACGCACCCGAACAGAAAGCTCAATCTGGCAGGGAGTAGTGGTAAGTGACAGGTGGCGCTGGACGACCAGGCCATTGATCAACCCCACCGACACCCGGTCGGCGAACGAAATGAGGGGAAATGGCAGCAGATTTTCGCGAGCTGACCGAGCGTGTGGGCTTTATCCACAACGCAGAAACACATGAACAGATCGGTGCAGGACGCCTCGACCTGTCACCGAAGGCAATCACGTTCGAGATGCCGGTCGACGACGATGTGACGACAAAGCTTGGTTTGTCGCAGTTTCCGACGTCGGACGAAGAACTTAGTGAGCGGTTCGTCTTCCGTGACCGGCACGGAAAGGTGGGACTTGGGCGATGCAACCTTCGTTCGTCGACAAGCAACTGGGGAGGGGGTCTACCCGGCTGGGTTCGGCTGGACGCGCAGTATGCCGTCGAGATCGGCACGCTAGACCAGGACTACTGGGCTGTAAACGGTCTACGCACCGAAATTGCAGGGCTTGCCGCATGGACGGGGCTGTCGTCCGTAACCAGTGAACCAGTTACCGACGAGCATGGCCTAATCAAGGGCGTCACCCAGAACGCGGTGTCAGGCGATCCGATCGAGATTGGGACCTCGTTCGGCCTGTCGATGTATCCCCACTTCTCAGCGACGGAGTCACGAGCGAACGGACGGTACACGCTCACGGAAAAGACCTTCGTTCAGACAAAGACTGAGGAGGCAATACCGTGGGAGGAGCACGTGCGTGCGCACCAGAGCATGCAGGACCTGATCGTCCTCGCATATTGGTCAGCGTGCGGGCTACAGGTCGCATCCGTCAGCAATGACCGTTACCCGGTGACTTCACCGGGATCTGGCCAGCGGATCGCTGACAAATGGCGTGAAGTCACAGCGACGTGGGGCGGACGAGGCAACTGGGAGACCCCGATGGAGTTGCCCGCAAATAAGCGAGAGCTCTTCGATTTGGGCGACCTCGGAGTTCGCAATGTGCGGCGTTGGATCGATGAGTCGGAGGACTGGCTTCGAATCGTCGGACCCCTCACGTCGTCCCAGTTCCAGAAAAATCCTCCGATCGAAGCGAAGTTCATGCAGATAGCCGTTGCGGTGGAGGGGCTCGGATACCGAATTGGGAAGCAAGAAGGTCTGATCAATGAGCAAAAGACTAGCCTCGCCTTTCCGAAGTACCTCGAACTTATCCACCAGTCCCTTGACTGCTCCATTGAAACCGTTCTTGAAGGTAGTCCAGACAACGGGATTGGCGCTTATTCAGATTTCGACTCATGGGCTAAGGAATTCAACAAGACATACAAAGAGGCGAAGCACGCGGACCATCCCTTGCCCGATTATGTTCGGGCCTGGGTGCTGGCGGAGTCCGGTGCACTGTTAGTTCGGTTATGGCTGGCGCGTCATTTCGGCGTCGAGCGAGAACGGTTAGAAAAAAATGCAAGATATCTTAACTAGAATTCGAGTGCGCGTTGAGATGCTGTGACACAGTGGATTGCCTTGTGAGCTGTTCGGACAAGTCGACAAGATGAGCAGCTATCGAGTGGCAGTAGCGTAGCGCTTCTGGACCCGAATCGAAGTTATAACCCGATCGACTTTTTGCGGACGGATTTGAAGGAAGTTTGACCGTCATCCCCCATCGGTCTTCGTACCGTTCCATCCAGCAGGTAGTGGCACCATCAGTCAGCGGATCATAGTGTGCCACACAGTTTCGGTAATCTGCGAGTGTTTCGCCGTAGGTGTCCCAACTCAACCTCAGCTCGGACCGGAACGGTTCCGGGATGTCAGGCGATTCCACTGCCTTACGTATTGACTTCCATCTTCCCTGTGGTCCAGGAGCGTAATGCTTCCACAGTACTTTTCGAATCGACTCATAAACGCGCTTTGCCGACCCCAGTAGTGCGTCGATTTCATAAAATACTCGCGGGTTGTTGAAATTTCCTTCGGTGGAGTTGGAGCTAGGGTAGGTACTATCAAATAGCCGACAGCCGTCGGTGTAAAGTCGAATCAGTTGATTCAAATGATACAGTGTGGCTAACAGGCAATACCTCACATCGCTTTCTTCGTAAAAGTCGGCGACTGCGTGGGGTCGGTTAACCTGAGCCAGTTGAATCGCACGCTCATTCAGAGACGATCCATCGGAATCAACTATCGCGAAGTCGTAGCCGGAATAAATTGGCAACCGCGTTGTCGCGAGGACGTTTAGGGGTATTTGAATTTCGCTGCCTGTGGCGATAATGCCGTGCTCAAAGATGTCTGATTCGGATGGATAGGCACCGCTCACGACGGTTCACTCCTTCAGGTAATGACCAAAGGGCGTGTCGCCCAGGCATCGTGAAGAAGCGTAATCACAGGGTTTGTGGATGCCCCGACTGGTGCGCGAACACGCGTCGGCTGGCAGTAGCCTCATCGTTCCGTCCCAGCCACCTGGCCTGGCCGACGCCGCGGCTCTCGGTGCAGGCCGCGTATAACGTGCGCAAGGCACGACACTGACCGATATCTGGATGAGGGTTGTTCGGCACGCGTTTCGGAATCAACCGATTGCAGTCAGGTGTCGATTCCACTGTCGCAGCGACCCGACAATGTGTCACAGAGATCAGGCAGGATGCTCGACATGGAAATCCATACTTCGAGAGAGTTAACCACGTGAACGATGCCGATCTCCAATCCGATCCTCGTACCGTTCTTTTTGCCTTCAACGAGGCAATTTGGGGACAGCGCTCCATGAAAGTCGCCTTGTCGCACAGCGATCCGCTTTTACGGACCTGCCTTGCCCAACAATGGCTGAGCCCCATGGTAGATAAGGCGCGGTCGGAAGGGTACGACCCAGATTCTGTCGCCAGGGCAATCGCCGAGCTTGATGACTCACACCCCCTGTGGGAACCGTTCGAACGAACCATGTTGCGCGGATTCGATGACTGGCCAGATTTACATACCGATGAGTGGGCCGTAGGGGCACACGATCGCCTTATCAGCGCCGACATCGAAACGGTATGGCTCTACGACCGAAGGGGTAAGACAGGAAACCTCGTCCACGGAGATGGCGATCCCTACGTCCCGTACCTTCTTAAGCTCGGGAGCGACGGGTGGAAGGTATTGAACGTGTGGAGTGAAATCGTACCGGTCCCGGGATGGCCGCCGACTCTGAGATAGCAGCCCTGGATGGCGTTTGGCCGCGGGCGAGATATGGGGCAGAAGTCGTCGATCTGGCGGGTTTGCCGACTCATTACTCCAGTCGCTGAAATCGGTGGTTTCTGAGCCTCAGGGCTGTTCGGATCGTCGGCGAGCGAGTTCGGCGCGTACTGCGTCGTAGGTGAGGAACGGTCTTCCTGGTTCCGCATGTGGGACGGCCTCGCGCTTGAGATCCTCCAGGAATTCTTCAAGCCGTTCCGTAGTCCACTTATCCAGTCCGGTGACGCGGCGGTTGTCAGGCATGGCTTCACTATCCACTCCATGTCCGACATCCGTCACGCCGGGAACTGTGTTCGCTCCCCGGCGTACATGCTCCGGGGGCGAGCGGTGCCGGACCGCAATCGATCGTTTCCGGTCCTCGAATCCGGCCGATAGCTGGGTAAGCAACGAGAGGAGCGTAGGCGTACCCGGTGCGGCCGCGTCAATTAGACGAAGCGTGGTTCGAAGCCGATACCCGCACTCGGTTTCCCAGCTGCTCAAGCATATGATTCAGCGCTTCTATCTCGGCCGGCTCGTCGCTCATTGAGGCCAGCAGATCGATGAGAGCCTGTGCGCGATCCTCACTTGGCAACTCCATGGCTCCGTCCGAGGGTGCTTTCAGGCCCTGAGTCTTGAGGTGTTCCAAGTACTTCACCACGCCAATAGCGTCGCGGAGGCCGAGAGGTTGATCCGGTTCGACCTCGTTGTATGCCATCCCCGTGGCGAGAGGAACCGAGGACTCGGAGAGTCGGTCTGGTTGGGTGTAGATGTTGCCTCCGGCATACATGTGGCGGGTCGCATCCAACAGAACAGGAACCGGCGCTTCGGCCTGCGGAATCATGGCGTACGGCGGTTCGGGAGAACGGACAAACGGCACGTAGAGTTCGGCGTAACCCGCGACCGCGAGGCTTTCCTTGTCAGCGAGTGGCTTACTCGGCCATCCGCTCGGTGTGAGACTGAAAAGTGCGGAGCCGTTAGGTTCCACAGTCCAGCCTGTACGGGCGTAGTAATTGCCACGAAAGTAGTCCCACCGGAACTGCAAGAAGGAGAACTCCCCAACGGGCGAAGAGACGGACCACGACCCAAAGAAATTATGGAGATCTGCGCGTACAAGTTTGGGCTGAAGTAGCCCAGACAATTTGATTTCTGAGGTTCGCCACTCGACCTCGAACCTGATCGCGCTGTCGGAAAGGTTCGTAACTCGCAATTCGTACGCGGTGAATTCCGTCGGCTTCGGCGGCTTCTTCGGCGGCACCTGCTGCAGCCAAGGAGGCTTGTGCTCTCGTGCGGTGTAGAAGTTTGAAACGAGCATGAGGTGACCTTCCCCGTCGATGGACGCCCGATCTGCGACACGCCTGGTGGAGAAATGCCGACGCGTGGGATGGTCGGTCCACTCCCTCGCTGGCGGCTCTCCTGATCCCCTAGCGCCACGAACTATGCCCTCAGCAGCCGTCGTACTTCCATGTGTCATCGTTGTTGTCGTAACTCCATGAGCCAGAGCCCGGGCCGTCGCCTTGATTCGTCGAGGAGGAAAACCGGACTGTGGCGTGTGGTCCGGCGACTTGTTCGATCACGTATGGCGATTCAAGGGGTTCCAAGTTCGCAATGTTTGTCGCGATGTCCTCAATCCACTTCTTTCGATCCTCCTGCTGGCATCCACTGGTAAGGGCGACTGCTGCCGCTTCCTCCCCTCTGCCCTGTTTGAGGCGGGCGAGGAGAGTTTGAAGATCCTCGTCCAGTGTCTTTCGGATTGGACAGTCTCGGTCTCGTGGTGGGGGTGGCTCGAAGCCAAACGGCCACACGGTAGTTTCGTCGTAGCAGATGTCGTCGAGCTTGGCGCCGGTGAGATTCGCGTCGCCCAAGATGAGGTTCCTCAATCTGCTTCGGTCGTACGCGGTGTTACCGAGAATGGCGCCGTTCAATCGTGCGCCGGTCAGATCGGCGCCGGATAAGTTGGTACCCCGCAGGTCGGCCCCCCAGAGGGTGGCACCAATCAACTGCACACACAGATCGTCCTTGGCTGCCGGCTCGGGGTTGTCGATGCAATCCATGTGAGCGTGTTGGGCGCGTATCCCGGTTAGCTTCGTTTCCTGCATGTTGGCGCCACGGAGATCTGCTCCATTAAGCGTGGCGGACCACAGGTCAGCGCCTTCGAGATTTGCGAAGCGAAGGTCGGATCTTGTGAGATCCGTGAGCAGCAATCTCGTTTCAATCTCTGGGGTGCTGGTCTCCTCTTCGCCGGTCGCTGGGGCGGCGATCTCCTGTTTGACGTCGTCATTTGGCGCTGGCGTGCATTGAGGGGTCCCCGGCGGCCCGTCCCCTGTCAGGCGACAATTTAATGCTGCACCCTCTAGGTTCGCGCCCACGATAGAGGCACCATTCAACTTTGCACTACTGAGGAGGATCCCTTGCAGTTGTGCACCATCGAGATCGGCCAACGTGAGGTCCGCGCCGGTGAGGTCGGCGGATCGGAGCACGATGTTACTTAGATCCGCGTGAGCGAGGTTTGCTCCCTGAAGTTTGATGCCCGGAAGATTCATCCCCTGCATCTCACCGTAGGACCGGTCGATGGGGTCCTTGCTCGTAATGACCTGCTCACGGAATGCGCGCACTAGCTCGTCGCGACTACTCGTCAGTTCGCGCTGGGCCTCGAACGACGATTGGAACAGGAATACCAGCAGGCCAACTATGACCGCGAACACGCCATCTTTGAACCACCAGGCCGGCTGGGGGCCCGACTGCTTCGGCACCCACGTCGACGGCTCCCGCCAGGAGAACGGCTTGCGCGGAATTGCCGGAGGGCTAGCCGATTCCCCATCAGAATCTGACATGCCTCAACATTCCTGTCACCCGGCGTTCGGCATATCGATCGCTCCTTACAAGACCAGTCTGTTTATTTTCCGCGCTACGTGGCCGGTTGTCACTGGTTGTTCGACTGTCTAAGGGGTTCTGAGTACTGATGCGCGAAGGCGGTGGCAAGGACTCCATCTGCGAATTAGGTGACGCGCAGCCTCGGCGTGTGAGGTCGATCCTGATTTGACGATCCGTCTCAGGGCGGAGCCTGTTGCAGTGATCCGGAGCGAACCGGCCGTCGCGCATAGTTATGCGCTGTGATGCAGTGTTCTCATTCGTTCGATTACGGCCGACGAATTGCACCGATCGGGCGACATCGGCGACCTGCAACGACCTCCGGCCGAAACTATCGGCCGAAACCAAATCGGCCGAAACGTCGAGTTGGGCGTTTTCGGCCGGTCGACTAGACTCGGTCTCGACGCAGACGCGCGAACAGAGGGGGAACCATGTCGGATACTCAAATCGAAGACCGTCGGCTCACGATCGATCTGGTGGCTCTGTACGACATCACCCGCGACTACGCGATCGACCTCGAGTACCTCCTTCTCGAACACGAGGACGCCGCGGCGGACCCCACCGTCTCGGACCGATTCCACGAACGCCGCCTGGCCGTCAAGCGTGAACGGGAGAATCTGCCGCTCGGCACCGACCTCGAGGCACGCAAGGGATTGATTGCCGCCCAGGATTCCTGGCGCGGGGAGATCGCAGCCCTGCGCGCCGCATGAGGCCGCGCCGCAACCGCATCACCAACGAATACCTCGACCGCATCTTCACCACGAAGGTGCGGCGCCGGCTGTTCGATGACGCCCGCCCGCCGGAGACGGCCCGGCCGGTGCTGATCTTCGTCGGAGCCCAGCCCGGCGCCGGCAAGACCCGTGCGATGCACATGGCCATCCGCGACGTACCCCGCGCTCATCCCGTCGTGATCAGCGGCGACGACTTCCGCCAGTACCACCCCGAATACCGCCAACTCCTCGACGAGGACCCCATCCAGATGCCGATCGTCACCGCCGAGTTGTCCGGGCCGATGGTCCGCCGCAGCCTCGACTACGCCAAACAGGAGGGCTACAGCGTCGCCCTCGAGGGCACCTTCCGCGACGAGGTCATGGTGCTTGAGACCGCGCACGAATTCGCGGCCGCGGGATACGAGATCCACGTCGTTGCCGTCGCCACTCAGGCCGAGGTCAGCCGTCTCGCGATCGAGGACCGCTACCTGTCCGCACCATCGGAGCGGGCCCGCTGGACCCCGCCGACCGCGCACGATGTCCCGTACGTCAGCAGCGCCCACGTCCTCGAAGCCCTCGAAGCCTCCGACGTCGTCGATCGCATCAGCATCTACACCCGCGCCGACCGGGTCTACAGCAACGCACGCAACACCCAGGGCGATTGGGCCGAAGCACCCCGCGCACTCGAGATCCTCGAAACCGAACGTGCCCAACCACTGACACCCGCGGCCGCCACCGAGTGGCTCCGCGACTACGAACGCGTTCGCGTCGAAGTCCAGGAACGCCCCGGCTATCTCGAGGGTCCCGCCGGCAGAACCCACGACCAGCTCGAGCGCGATGCCGACACCGTGCGTGAATGGGCACACCCCACCGGACGCAGTCACGGTGAGGACCATTCGATCTCACCCGAACATCAACTCGGACACTGGGAGCATGAACCCTGGCACAATCCCATGCCCCACATCGACCCGCACCCCGACATCGAACACGGACGGCACCTGTGAGCATCATCGGCTACGCCAGAGTCTCCACCCTCGAACAGAACCCGCAGCTCCAAGAGCACGCCCTCCGCGAGGCCGGCGCGATCAAGGTCTTCACCGACTACGAATCCGGCGCCAAGACCGACCGCCCGCAGCTCCGCGCCTGCCTGAACTACCTGCGCGACGACGCCGGCGACGTCCTGGTGGTGTGGAAACTCGATCGCCTCGGTCGATCCCTGAGCGATCTCATCGACACCGTCAACGCCCTCGGCGAACGCGGCGTCGCGTTCCGTTCGCTCACGGAAGGTTTCGACACCACCACCGCCGGTGGCGAATTCCTGTTTCACATCCTCGGCGCGCTGGCGCAGATGGAACGACGGATGATCCGCGAACGCACCATGGCCGGCCTCGACGCGGCACGACGGCAGGGCCGCGTCGGCGGCCGGCCCAGTGTCATGACACCGGACCGCATCGAAACCGCGAGAATGCTGCGCGAGCAGGGCAAGTCATACGACGCGATCGCCGACACGCTCCGTGTCGGCCGATCCTCGGTGCGTCGTGCGCTCAGCGTGTCGTAACCGTCGCAACTTCCCGCGCAAGCTTCTTCTGTCGCCCGGACCGCGGGTCCTTCGCCATCATCACAAAGACCCAGCCCAAGATCAGCACCGCGATCAGGCAGTCGAGGGACGGAACCGCGAAAAGTGGCGCTAAGGAGTTACCGCAGATAGCGGCACACTATATGCGGTTAACCTCTGAGTCATCCTCGCTCGATACCTCTTTCGCGCCGAGGCGACTCGGGAAACTATCTGCGGTAGCTGGCTTCAGGTGCCACCCGGAATGGCGTCAAGTGCAAGAGAAGCGGCTTAGTGCCACTCTTCTCAGTCCTGCTCCTCGACCCCCGCGTAGGGCGGGGATGTGAAAAACAGGTCCACGCTCCCTGCCGGAAGCTCCGGTAAGAGTTCGGCTGCGTCACCGTGTACGACTCCATCAGCGAGTATTTGGTTCAGACGCACCCGATTCTTCATGCATGCATCGTATGGGGAGAGTCGGACAGAGCTTGGAGGCAGGTGCTGGGAAACGCGGGAGATGCCGGGCATTGGTGCTGCGACCCGACGGGCACCGTCTACGCTCGCCAGGCCATCACGGAGTCGTAGGTATCGGAGTCGGACAGCTTGCGAATGAGGTAGGTGACCCAGGACTCGGTGTAGACGTATCGCTCGAACGCATGGTTGTACCGGCAGAAATCTGCTTTCGTCTTCGCTGGGTCCTGAGCGCCCGAGGAAGGACGAACCTCGAAGTATCGCCACGCCTGAGTGTGGTGATGGAGAGTGAACGGCCGGGATATCGCCGCCGCGACTTTCTCGACAACTTGCACCGGGCGAAGCGTGCCCAGGTCGGACACAGGAACCTGCTTTTCTCGAATGATGGTCCGCACCTGGTCCATCACCGCGTTCTGTTCCTCCGTGAGATCCTCCGGACGGACGAAGGTCATCACGGCGTCGGCCTCGGTTTTTGCGCCCTTGTAGGGAATGAGGTAGATCCGGAAATCGAATCGTTGGTCAGCGGCGAGATCGGGTTCCAGCCCGGTATCGAAGTCCTGGACCCATTCGAGGACGCCCCGGGGCACTTGGGATCGCACTTTCTTCACCGCCTCGGCGGCGTCCTCCGTGATGGACGAGAGGAACAGCGGAAACCGCAGCTCGGAGGCTACGGCCTCGTCTTCCCCGAACAACTCGACGAGGGTGCTTTCGTAGTTGAGCAGGTATGCCTGGGTGCGGCCGGCAACCAAAGCCGCGATGTTCTTCTCGTGCCGATGCTCGATCCGATTGCGCAATCCCACGAAGAAGTCCAGGTTGACCTTTCGTGGGTCGTTCGGCTGGAAGAACTCGGCCATGAGCGCACTGAGAGACTTGTACTTCCAGTCGCCGTCTTCGTGCCGTATGCGCCGTCCACGCTGATCCCGGATGTAGACGTCACCACCGGACCTCTCGAAGTGGGCCTGCAGCAATTTCAGCCACCCCATCGACATGTGAACGATGAAGGCTTCGAGCTGACGTGCGTCCCCTGAGCGGTTGTACAGGTCGACAGCAAGTCGCACCTCGTTCTTGGATGCCTGAAGAACGTGCCACCAGTGCGGGCGAGGAGCCATGAACGCCAGGCTATGGCATGGGCCTTCCCGCCCGGCCAGGGGACCCGCGGGTGGGTGGGGGTGTGCGCGGGCAGCCCGCTGTTTGCGGGTGAAGCGGAATCGTATCCGCCGGCCGAATTCTCGCGGTTTCGGAACCCCGCGGACGCTCGCCACAACACCCGTCGAACCGAGGATTCTCACGGTACGAAGAAGATTAGCGCCGAACCACTCGTTCCGCGGTTTATCGATGTTGGTGACGACGCCTGTGCTCGTCTGCACGAAGGGCTGGACCGCTGCTGTAAATCGGTGCCCGAGGTGACGTTGGACAGGGTTTCTTCAGCCGACATCACGATGCGGGCCGTGCCGATGCCGTGCGGGGACGGCCGAACGGGACACCTGTGAACCCAGAAGTCAGAAGTGGTTGGAGCACAGCAGGTCTGGGGTCACTGCCCATCCGTGCCGCTCGAGCCAGGCCAGGACCGAGGCCGGAGGATCGTCGGTGCCGGGCTGCGTGCCGGTGACCAGGGGCCGTCGCCGCACCGGGAGCAGCTGACCACCAGGACATGCGTGTGGGGCTGACAGTGGGCGCAGTGGCGTGCCTCGCGCGGCTGGCCATGGTCGTCGAGGTGCAGCCAGACGGTCGCGAGGTCGGCGCGGTGCGGCAAAAGCTCCCGGCGCGTGGCGGGTTCGTGGCCGCAGGTCGGGCATGTCAACGGTCCGGCGGCCGGTGGAGGCGGCGCCGACACCGTGGACGGCGATGGCGGCTCCTCGATGGAGGCAGTTTCGGCGGTGAGTACCTCCGGCGGACGGGACGGGAGATGGCGGTAGAGGGTGGAGCGGGTCAGCCCGGTCTTGTCGGTGATCTCGGCGATGGTGGCGCCGTCGTTGCGCAGCTGGGTGGCGTGGGCGAGTTGGGCGTCGGTGACCACGCTGGGCCGGCCGGTGCGACGGCCCTTCTCGGTGGCCACGGTGCGGGCGTGGGCGGCGCGCTCGACCGCGTAGGTGCGTTCCATCTGCTCGAACAGCGCCAGCAGCGCCACCGTCAACTGTCCCATCGGGTCGTCCGGGTCGGTCGAGTCGATCCGGATCGGGTCCGCCAGGTTGCGGAACCCGATGCCGCGCCGGTGCAGGTCGTGTATCAGGTTCAGGGTGTCGCGGACGGTGCGGCCGAGCCGGTCGAGGGTGTGCACCACGATCACGTCGCCGGGGCGGGCGCGGCCGAGCAGAGCCTGCAGTCCGGGGCGCTCGGTGGTGGTCCCGGACTTCTTGTCCACGTATATGTTCGCCCGGTCGATGCCGGCCGTGGTGAGCGCGTCGAACTGCCGCCCGAGATCCTGCTTGCTGGCCGCCCGGGCATATCCCAATTCCACACCCGGAGCGTACCGAAAGTTATGTCCGCATCGGTGTTATGACACGCAATTATGGAATTAACTTTCGAGACGTGTTGACCAGCGGATTTGCCGATGGCCGGATTCGTCGGACCGCATCTCACTTCGGTTTTGGCGGTAGTAGTGGTCGGCGAGTTCGTTGCCGCGGGTTCCGCGGATTCGGTGACCGCATGCTACGTCCCGACACACCTGCGCCGACTCGGTGCCACGGCGTGCGGGAGCCTGCCCACATACCGAGGGAAGAAGCGATGGGTACTCGCCCCCCAGGACGTCGGCCGTGCGTCAGTTCTGCACGGAGATCGCCCAAACCTTCGACATCGATGCGGTCAACCCGACCGGCACACCGCCGCTGCGGCAGGTCAGGCTTCCGAAATGCGCGATTGACGCCGTCGGGCGGTCGATGGCTTGCAGTGAAACCGTGACGGAGCCGTTTTGCTCAACTCCGCGGGAGTCGGCCCACCTCGGGGGGATGGTCACGGTCGCGGTGTCGAAGTTGCCGCTGGTTGTTCGCAGTGCGCATGAGACGCCGTGGGGGTCGCGGGTCGGGTTCGTCAGCACGGTCTTGGCAAACACCGCGTGACCGCCGATGCCGCCGATCGGGTGGTGGATGATCTCCACGTCGGACGCGGGGGAGATCGCGACGGGGCCGTCACGGAAGGACTCGCTCATCGGCGGCACGGGCGCCAGCGGGAAGAAAGTGTGGTCTGCACGCGCCTGCTGCGCAAGGATGACAGGAATCGCCATCGAGGTGAGGATCGCGACCAGAATCCGCAGCGCGCGGGTGATCCGAACCGGTTGCCTTACGGACGAATACATGACTCCCACTCCCTGTTCCTACGATTGGACGTCCACCGAATCAGGGTGCTCCGACCCGGCACCCGTCGCGATCGGGGTGCGCCCGAACAGCCGCACCGGGTTCACCCGAAGCCGACGTTTCGCGCCGGTCGGGTTGGCGCCGGCTCACGCGGCGCCGACCCGGCCTTCACAACCTGGGGCGTGCGCAACCGTGGCATACACCACACCACTTCCCCGGACGACACGGAAGAATTCACATTTCTCCTTCGCCGATCGGTTCATTGGAGTGAATCACGAAGCGTGGCGGAGTGGCATCCGGATTGAAGGTGACGTTGACCGGCTTCTCATTGCGTGCGAGGTCGATGTAGTACGGAAAATGAACGATGTCGGCGTAGGCGACACCGGTCTTCGTCCCCGCGTTGAAGGTATTCGTGGAGGACGCCGCATCCTCCGTGAAGATCACGTAGAGCCGGTAATCATCTGCGCAATAGAAGTTGATCCTTCCGCTACCGCCGGACTGTGGGTACAAGGCGACGAAGTAGGTGTTTGCTTGTTTGATGAAAGCGGCCATGCATCCTCCCCCGACAATGCGGACATTTCCCTTTGTACTATGGCACTCCTGGCGAGGTCATGGGTCGATTCCCGGCAGGGAAGCGGCGGGGCCGCCCGGCGAAGTCGCTGAATAACGGTTGTGGCCTGTGGTTTCGGTGATCGATGACGTCGTGTCGAGCGGTCGAGAGCGGGCACGGTCGCTGCTGTGATGATTCAAGTTCCGACGCACACCCGAACGAACAGGAGAATCCGGCAGTCGGTCCCAGCCGGGACGATAGGGGCCCGCCCGAGGGCTCGGTCCGGATGTGGCGGGCAGGGCGACGTGCTCACCCCTGGCGGTCTGACGGGCTCACCGTCACCGCGTTCGCGGAACCGCTCACCCGCGCCGAAATCTGCATCGACGAAACACCGTCCACCTTGCCGCCGCACAGGGCTGCGTCATACCGTCCGGCCGGGCGAGGTCAATCTCTCAGCAACATGTAGGGTCCGTTACCAACTGGCTACTCCCAGCTGCCTTCAGTGCCATGTTGAGTGCGTCGCCGACAGGGTCCGCAGCCTTGACGACGACGTTGGGAATGGACCGTGGCCCCTCGCCGCAGTTCCAGTTGACGGTGTGCGTACCCGCAGCCAGACCCCGGAAGGTCAGCGAGACGGGACCTGTCCCGGTTGCTTGGTAGGTTTGGCTCGCACCCCCATCGACGTCGGCTCGGCAACCCGGTGCAAAAGCACCAGTGACGGTGGTGGTGATGAGGATCCTGGTGGGGCCACCCACGGCGGTGGTGGTCACATGAGCCGCTTGTGCCGTGCCCGCACCGGCGAAGAACATCAGGGGCGCAACTGCGATGATCGCGGCCGCGCGGTGAGCAAACTTCCGCATGACGAAACCTTCCGCGTTCACACCAGCCCTTCACATCCTGTGGGGCTGGATACCAATCGTGCGGTGAAGATCATTTGATTATCGTCCGTGCCGGTATTTGCACGCCACCCTTCGTCGACCCGGAATGCGGACACGCTGGAAGTCGATCCGGGGGGGGGTGGGTACTGGGCCGCCGAGCTCTGCCCCCGTTCACGTGCATGCACGATCTTCGCGCGGGGGTGTGACAGCGAATCCGGACGCCGGTAAACGATCAGCTCGTGCGGGTTCGTTGCGGTAGCTGGCTGGCGTGTCGTGTCATGCCGGGGGGTTGACCCCGAGCACCCGCAGCCACGCTTGGTGGCCGAACTCGTTGCCCAGCCACAACCCCTTCGCTCCCGTTGTCGGCAGGATGAAGGCCCGCGATTCGTTTCCCGCTTGGAGAATTACGCGGACAAGGTCGAGCTGGTACGCGTCGTCGTCGCTGGTGGTGAAGCCTCTCGCTTGTTTGCGGATGTAGACCTGCTGCACACTGTCCAGATCGATGCCCAGGCCCGCGGGATCGCACCGGCCGCCGGGCTCGGAGAAGTTCGGCCGGCGCCAGTCCGGTTGGGACGCCGGCGTCTCCCCGAGGACATACGTGATATGCGATCCGGCCTCAAAATCATCGCTTGGCGAATCCAGCGGAAACTCGCGACCGCCGTCGGTTCCAAAGATGCCGATGTAGAGATGGTCATCGGTACCCGAGCCCGACTCGGAGTGGGTCTGCAATTCGACCAGCATGCCTCGAATGTGTGACATCGCTTGTTCCCCTTCCCTCGCATGTGTCCTGACCGTCTGCCCAATCGCCGTCAGTGCGTAGCTAAAGCATGCGCGTTGGCGAGCTGTCCGAGGGCGTCTTTGCCGCGAACCGATTCTCGAATGGCGTCTGCACGGCCAGTGCGATAACTGAAATTATCGTGCCCGAGTGCGCATAGATCATGAGTGACACGGAGCGGCGGTGTCCTGGCTCGGTGAAGGTGGCGACGACGACGGCTCAGCGAACCTTGTGAAGTGACAGGCGGGTTGTCCAATTGACAACCTTTTTGTCCAATCGTGCCTACGGGGGCTTGTCCAGCCACTGAAGACCGCCCTCATGAAAGCCCCCCGACCGCGCTCGCTGCCCTGTGATCGCCGCAGGTCCGGACCCCCATCCCCACACGAGGATGGCTCCGGCCGGTCTTTTACGTTGGACAACGTCACTGACGCGACGCGCACGGAGACCGACGATTTTCGATCATTGGACAGGTTAATCGGCACACCGACCCGGCATTCCAGCAGCAACGCGATGGACAACTACCTGGTCCGATTGGACATCTTCGGTGTCACTTCACAACCGCGCTGCCGCCGGTGCCGCCGGTGCCGCCGCTGTCGATGGCTGCTCGGTGGAGTTCGTCGGAGCGGTCGTTGTGGATGTGCGCCCGAACTCACGGATCGATGCCCGGATTAGGCGCTGTTCGACAGGACGGTGTGTGGGTCGGTGGGCTGGGACTGCCGCCGGGCGGCGACGTACCGAGGGTGCGGGCGGCGAATCTGCGCTGGCTGTCCGGTTCGCATCCTCGCTGCCGCATGGCCGGACGGGCGTCGCATGGGTGCGGTATTCGCCTGTGTCGCGGCGGTTGGACGACGGTGGATGGGCGACGGTGTCGCCGAGGTAGGTGAGCCGATTTCGGTGGTGCCGATGCTGTTCTGCGTTGGCCAGTGCGTGGCACGAGGGCTGAACCCCCGAACCGTGAGGACGTCGAACCTGACCGATCGTGCCCGCGGGCAATCCGGACCGGGCGGAGTATCGGCGGCGCGCTCACGCAGCCGCCAGACGGCAGACCGCACCTGCCTGACGTGCCAGCCGCCGGGTCCTGGGACTCGTATTTCTATCCACCTCCCGATCACCGCACACTGCGCAACCTGTTCGACGAACGCCAATCCCCACGATCACGCCCAGCCATCCGGCCGCGCGTGAAACTACCAGCGCTGCGACGAGCAGCAGGACCGCGGCCGCCAGCAGTAGTGCCGTCATCGACGTGTGTAAGGTCACGGCCTGATTATCGATCTGCTCGATGATTCCGGCGGGGAAGCCATCGCGCAGATCGATCAGCGCGACGTCGCCCCGGTGCAATGCCGACGACGACGGGAGGAAGGCCCACGGCCGTCGGACACGAGTCGCAGTCGGTGAAGCCCTTGTGGGCACCGGCTTAGCGTAGAACGTGTTCTTGAAGCTGCAGCTCGCGGCGCTGGACGCTGCCGTCCCAGGACCCAAAGGGCGCGTGGTTGTGCAGCTTTCGGCGTGACGCTCGACCGCCTGGTGAGGGCCCGATCGGTTCGGTCGGATGGCCAACTGAACTTGATCCCCAGAATGCGGTGATTTTCCAACCCGGACCCTCCCCAAGCCCCGCAACCATACCGTTAGCAAAGTTCTCGAATCATATCCCATTCAACCTCCCTACTTATGCCGAAAGGACGGCAGAATCCCCGCTACGACCGACCAATTCCTCTCAGACACCCAGTTATAGGAGCCTAATGATTCCCAACTCCGGAAATGTCCTTCCTCCCCTGCAGTCATTGACAAACGCCGAGAACACGAGCGAGAATCATTGCATAGATCGTGATCCGAATCACATACCTGCACCAAACCTTCGGAATCCTGGACCAACGTGCGTAGCGCGCTGGCCCAGCCCCGGACTAATGAGATCTTCGTCGCCAAAAACGTCCACCGATGGGACTAAGTCGTGATCTCTTACAAAAGGCTCGAAGATGTCACTTCGCGTGATGTCGAAACTCTCTTTGCAAGTCGCGAGTCAGATTTGCACCGGAAGGTTGACGCCACTCGCGATGCATATTTCGGGTTTATCTTCCCAATTACTCGACCTGACTTCGTAGCTGTTGCGCGAGCGTTCGATCTGAACAACGAGATGGCAAAGGCTCTGTACAGCAGGGGGACTGCGTTCTCTACGTTTCGCCCGAATGGTCGTCTGGGTCAAATTACGAATCACATCGTTGGCTCGTCCCTGCTTGCCCTGCGCGACATGGACCTTGATACCGGACTGCGGGAAGTTAGCGATGAAACCCTCGCTGCGCTTATTTCGAGCAATGAGCACACGGTTGTAGAGATAGCGGAAGCTCGCCAGTCCTGGTTCGGACGGGTATTTTTTCCGGCGATTGCATTTGCAAATGCGATTGCAGTCTTTGGCGGAAGCGTCACCCCAGAATCTGTCTGGGACCTGGCGCAGGGCTACGGTTTCGCTGCCGCTGCAGGAGAACGACAGACCGTTCGCGGAGACTTCGGCATAGCCATGTGGCTGACGCTCCTCGCGCGCACGTAAAGCTCTCCGACTTGAACTATCACGAATCCCATTGCAAAGGTGTTCGACCAAATCGGAAGGAACGTAATGAAAGACGACGTACAGCGGCTGAGCCTAGACGAGTTCATGGAGCAGCCGCTCCCTGGCAACATTCACGAGCTCCTCGGCCATTTCAACGGTGGCTCGTTCATGGAGTGTCACCAGAAAGTCTTTGAGGCCACCGGCATTTGGGTAGACGAACTCGTGCCAGTGTTCCAACGTTTTGACGCGATGGTGGTTACCCGCGACGTCCGACCTGAAGCTGTACGTTAGCGCAGCGGGACCTGGCTGGTGAGTCCAGACCTTGAGACATCATTCGTTGACCTCCTTGATGAATGGGTTCCGCCTAACCAGGCGTTTCTCGCGAGGTCTGCAGGTCAATTAGTCAATGGATGGGCGCACGCTGAGGTAGCTTGCAGCAGTCACGCTTTGCTGGAGCCGCTAGTTCTTGCGTGGCTAACGAGTCCCACCCCGCATGTCAACTTGAATTCCCTGCTTGGCAGCCTTCCTCCGGACCAAGACTCGAATTGTGTGTCGGTGATCGTTGATGATGACGGCGTGGTGGAGCTGCCGGGGTTGGGTCAGTTCGACGGCAATCTCGCCGACGAAGTGTTGAATTTACGCCGGCTTGGCCACAACCGTGTACTCATCCGAGGCGATAAGGGCGAGACAGAAGCCGCGCTTCGGCCCATACCGATGGTTCCGGGTACACGCGCCGTCCTTGCCGGGAGCGCGCACCCGCTGCTAAAACGCTTCTATTGTGCCAACGCCGGCGAGTCGGCCATAGTTGAGACGCTGATCGAAACCCGTCGGCACTCCAGAAGTATCATCGAAGCCTTTTCGCTTCTCGCGCGCACTGTTCCCCTGCTACACGCTCATCTCGCGGACGCAGTCCGGCGAGTAACCGTTCACCGGGCAGGTCACGTGCACTCCTTTGCTACTCCGGCAGCGCACGGTGCTGTGTTTCTCGCTGCTGCGGAAGATGACACCGACATCGGATTCGTGGAAGATCTTGTACACCAGGGTGGTCACGTCCTTTGCACAGCTATGACGGTCGACCGAGAGGTATTCTTCACGGTCCCCGCCGAGACGCCGCTAGCCGACATCACCGGCATCGTTGACGAGACTCGTAGCTTGTATGAAGCTTTTCATGGCGTCTTCACCGAGGCCGCGATGATCTTGACCCTCAATCGCCTTCTCGATCTCGATGGGCTTACCCCCCGGCAGGCTCATGAGTCTCGGGGCCGGCTCGGGCTCATCGGATCACGTGCGGTCGCCGACTTGGCGAATGTTTGTAGACCTGGCCTCTTCACTGACGAAGGCCTACGTATCCTTAAGTATTGTCGTTTAGCACTCATCGAGACAATTGATCGTCGCCGAGAGGAGTTGGCGGCCCTCGACCTCACCGGTCAACCATATGCCTTCTCCTACGCTGCCTTCGTGGCCCGGAATCCGCTTGACCATGATCTCCCTTGACGAGCTAAGTCCAATAGGCTTCGGCTCTTATCGCGTGTCAACATCGGAGCATGGCTTCGCCCTTGCGGAGGCGATCCGGTTGGGCTGCAATCTGATCGACACTGCCGCTACGTATACCAACGGCTACTCCGAGCGTCTTGTCGGCGCCGTCGTGGCTTCAGTTCATTCCAGCGCTGACACCTTCGTAATCACTAAGGCGGGTTACCCCGACCCACCGGGTACGCAGCATTCAATCGCGCCAGATTTCCTCGCGGCAAGCCTGGATCGTTCCCTCGAACGACTTGGCCGCCCGTGGGTCGACGGATTCCTACTGCATAATCCTGAGCGCTTGCTTGACGATGGTGTGGAAACTGATGAGTTCGCCGACCGGGTTGCTGCAGCCTTCGTGTTTCTCGAAGGCTGCGTCTCCCTCGGGAAAATTCGATTCTACGGGATCAGCTCGAATGTCGTCGCCACTTCGCCCGACCCGGTGCTAGGCCTCGAGTCGTACATCACACTGGCAGCGCATGCCGCCACTCACCATCATTTCCGACTCCTCCAATTCCCCTGCAACCTTCTCGAGCGAGACGCCGTGTGCAACCCGGCTGGCGCGAGTCTGACCGTTCGAGCACGAGCTGCAGGTGTTGCGACTCTTGCCAACCGGCCACTGAATGCGTTGGTCGATGGCCGCCTCGTACGGCTAGCGAATTATGAATCCCACGCGGACAGGCCGACTAATGACGATTCGCGGCTGCTATCGATGTGTGTTGAAGCAGTGAGCGGACAGCTCGTGCGGTCAGGAGCGACAGCTACACCGCTAGAATTCCCAGTAATCCAGTACGTCGCCGACCACTGGGCTGACATCGAGACGACCGACGCAGTCGACGAGCTCTTCCTTGGACTCCTCCAAACCTTCCTGCGCGCACTCTACAAGGGCGACATACCTGAAGCTGAAGCGAGGCTTTTCGCTCGACTTCATCGACGTGCTCTTGATAATGCCCAGAAGAGAATGAGCGACCGGGCCGAGGCAACCAGGCGTGATCTTTACGCCAGCCGGATCCTGGATGCGACCGACAGTCACCCGCTACAGGTGGCGGCTTGTTCCTACTTACTCGACGCAGGGATCGACCATGTGCTCGTGGGGATGCGAAGCCCTGACTATGTGCACAGCCTACGAGAACTCATTATTAGCAACCGGAGGCCCCCGGGATGAGATAACCAACCACCAACCTCCTAACTGCTGGGCGCACGAGAACACCTCACTGCATAACATTCCGAGCGTTCACATTGCGTTCCGAGCGGGTTATTATAGACAAGTCGGGCACGGAGGCCGCATTCACCACAAGTGTGCCAACAGCGAGCACCATGGCGATTGCATGCGTGATCAGAAAATCAAGAACTTCCAATTACTTCGTGATTGCTGAGAGGTGGTTTCGATGAACATATTATCAATCCCTCGTATTGTGGATGCTCGCTTGGTTGAGCGATTCATATTTAATTTTAGGTTGAGACCGGATGCCTTGGACGAACGCCTGCCCGCCACCTGGTTAAAACCTCAAGTGTTCAACGGGTGGTCCGTTGCCTCATTCTGCGTATTGGCCTTGGACAGAATTACCGTTTGGCCTATACCGCCTTTCGCGGATATTAAAAATATCAAAACCATATCGTGCGCCTATCGCTGCGGTGCGGTAGACATTTCTAAGCCTACGGCGAATCCGACCGTGTACATTACGGATAGGAACGCAGACAACTCCGCTATCAGCTATCTCGCTCCGATGATCTTGAAAGACACTATCCCTCTCGTTAAAGCAGACATTGCACAATCTGACGGCACGACCGAAATCAGCATCAGTCATCCAGACGGACAGCGTCTCTTTTCGGCATTGGTACGTACCGCTCCAGATCCCAGTGCACTGGATTCCGAGGTCTTCGATTCTTTGGAAGCATTTGTTGCCTTCATTAAGGGCGGCGTTTCGAGCTGGACCCCGTCCGTGCAAGAGGGTGCATTGGCGCGAGTCGACTTGGCCAAGGAAGACGCGACCTACGAGGTACGAGAGGCTGATGTTGATTTCAACGCTCTCGAGAGCTTATGGCGAGATGCTGATCTGAAACTCGACAGTGTAGTACGAGCGACGGGTGGCAGATATCGATGGACTTACCGGGGCCTCGCTCGATCCGACCGCTTAGTCCAGTCGTCTCCACCGTCGGATCGTGGTCGCGCCAAAGCGTGATTTGTGCATGCTCCACGGTTTCAAGGGAGATTCAGTTCGCTAGAGTGTGGGCTCGTCCAGTTTCTCGCAGATTGTTGCAACCTGCCGTCGTGACGACGGGTAAGCAGCACACCGAGCGGGATCGTGGCACGTTACTGCACCAAATCCACTGGCTAGGAAACCAATCCAAGTTGCCGAGAATCTACCTTATGCCAACTAGTAAGTTGGTTATTCGCATGGTCTACGAAGCTTGATGTTCGTTGACGGGAGAGTGACATTTTTGACAGGTTTTGCGACACACTACGGTTTGGCGCTTGATTGTCGGGCATTGTGGCATACGGTCGTCTCGTAAAAACTTGATTGAACGCGCGTTTGAAACGCTGCGGGAAACGGGACCGTCGTGGCACAACTCACCACGCTCCGCAAGAAACGCACGCATCTACGACACCCCGATCCGCGACACCCAAGGGCGACGGCCCCCCAGGCGCCCATCGTCGACCTCGCCGAATCGCACCCGTGTCCCGTGTCCCGTGTCCCGTGTCCAGGATGAACACTGAAGCGGTTGATTGAATGTCGGAATCAAAGAACCACCGAGGACCTGAAACTGTTGTGCTGATTCGTCACGGGAAGACTGAGTGGAGCACCAAGGGTCGGTTTGCTGGAAGGATGGACGTTCCTCTCCTAAGCTCTGCCGAATTCGAGGCTATCGAAGTTGGTGATCGGATCCGGCGAATGTCATTCGACATGGTCATGTCCAGCCCCTTGTCGAGGGCTCGACGCACGGCCCAACTCTTGTGTAGCGGTGAGGAATTTATAGTTGATGACCGGCTTCGTGAACGTGACTACGGCGACTACGAGGGGCTCACTACTGCCGAAATCCGCCGCCGTCACCCGCGTTGGAATGTGTGGTCGGATGATGTGCCGAATGGTGAAACGCTTGAAGAGATGACATACCGCGTCGATTCACTGCACCGTGAGTTGCTCGACAGCTCGGCTGGTTCCGCCTTGATAGTCGCCCACGGTCACTGGATCAGGTTGTTCACGGCCCGCTGGTTAGGACTTCACCCCAGGCAGGCTGCGCTGTTCCGGCTCGAGGCTCTCGGAATAGTCAAACTAGGCTGGGAACGAGAGAGTCCTGTGGTGTTGGGTTGGGGCAATTGAACACCAACATTCTCCCTCTAGTTGGCATCCGAGGGTGCGTGACCAGAAGGCGAAGGGGAATGGCCCAAAATTTCAAGATGCCATTCAGGTGGTTTGGCCAGCATCGGCTGTAAAAGACGGGGGAGGAGTACTCCTGGACCTTTGTGGATCCAAAGTGATCCACTTGGTCGGTGAAGTTGCTTCTAACCTTATGGTTGACGTAGAAGTGGCAAAAAATCAGAACGCGTATCCGGTTATTTGCGCCAGAAAGTGACCTTTGAATTCTCCGGATTTTCCGCGCGTCTCAGAGGTACGCTGTCTCTATGCCTTCGGTAAGGGTCTGACCGAGGAGATTCCATGCGTGGTCCGATCGCAGCGGTGTTGGAGGATTCTCTTGCGCCGCGCCTGCAGTCTGATGCCCACCCGCACATCTACCATCCCGTTCCGCCCGCTCTCGGCGACGTCAAGCTGACCATCAGCGACACGACTAACGCCGTTGTTCGGCCGAAAGTCGACACGGTTGCAGGTACGGGTGGGGTGGAAGCTGTGGTGTGGGTGGGTCCAAACGCATACTTGAAGCTGGACTTCAACTTCCTTCACCGGACAGTTACCGAATACGTGCTGGCTCATCGACATGTCTATGGCGGAATAGTAAAAATGCACCGCACGGCTGACGTGAACTTTTCAGATCCCAATGCTAACAAGCCGTTACACGTCGGTCATCTGCGCAATAACTTCCTCGGCATGGCAGTGAGCGGACTGCTCGGGGCCACGGGTTATCGGGTCCGGCGTTCAGAGTTCATCTCGGATTGGGGCATCCACATCTGTCATGCCGTGGTAGCACACCGGCGGTGGGGGGGAGCTTCGACTCCGGCCACGGCGGGTGTGCGGGGTGACCGATTTGTTGGCGCGTTCTACGCCCGTTTCCATGCCGAGAACGCCGCCCTTAAGTCGGGGCGTGCAAAACGCTCGATCGAGCCTGGTGACGCCGACGGGGTCCAGACCGACATACGGACCGAACTAGAGCGAGAGGCGGCGCAATTGCTCGGCCGAATGGAGGCCGGCGATTGCGCTGCCGCGCGCGAGGTATTGCGGGCGGCAGCCTGGGCTGAGGAGGGTATCGGGTGCACGTACAGGCGGATTGGCACGCGCTTCGACGTGGTCATCAGGGAGAGTGAGGTGCTCGACCTCGGGCGCGAGATGGTTGAACGGGCGCTCGTGGCCGGCCACTGCGCCCGCCGACCGGATGGCTCGGTATATATCGATCTCGATGACTTGAACATGGGGGAGCTTACCTTCCTGCGGCAGGATGGCACGCAGACCGTCTACACGCGGGGATGCGCCGTGATGATTCCGCGTGGCGAGGCGGGGAACACTGACCGGATGGTCGACCTGCTAGGCCACCATTGGAAGGCCCGGTACGACGCTGCACTCCGAGCACTGTCTATTTTCGGGTACGAGTGGGCAGGGCGGGTTGAGCCGCTGTACTTCGGAATGGTCCGGACGCCCGAGGGGAAGGTGAGCTCACGAGAGGGCACCGCGTTGCTCGCTGACGCGGTCATCGACGACTTGATGACGAGGCTCAGCTCACATGGCCTAGAGGCGGCAGAACTGCTGGCTATTGGTTTGCTGAAGTATCACTTCCTCAGTATCCGGGCCGATCGGGACATTGTGTTCGACCCTACTGACGTGTGGCGGCGAAGCCTGCCTAAATTCGCCCTTGTGGTTCGCACAATCACGGCTCTTTCTACAGCAGAGTTGGCGGACTACGGCGTGGCAGCCGAAAAAAACGGTCCGGCGCTCCGGCGGCTTCTTCTGCACCTCGATGCGCTGCCAGGCGTGGTCGAGCGCTCGGCAGCGAGGCTGGACACAACCGCGCTCACGCATTACATAAACGTGTGTTGCCAGTGCGTAGACGCCTGTGCCCGAGACGGGATCGACCCGGCGACAGCTGGCGCGGTGGGTGTCATCCTCCAGCGCGCGCTGGGCATACTCAACATCCGGGTGCCAGACCAGTCCGACCGCCTCGGTCCGCCGTTCGCCTCAGCTGGCGGAACTGGTCGGGGTGGTCAGTCGCAATCACATCACCCGACCGAGGAGAGTGTCCAGTGACCGATGTCTTCCGGATCGGTGTTCTAGGCGCCGGAACCATTGCGGAAAAGGCCCATTTGCCGGGCCTGTTGCGCCAGGCCGACGTAGAGATCGTGGCTGTCTGCGACGTCAACGGCGAACGGGCACGCGTCGTCGCCGATCGGTTTGGCGTACCGGCGGCAGTTAGTGATCCCGAGGTGCTATTCGACATGGACATCGACGCAATTACCTGCTGCACGCCTAATGCTACCCACGCAGAACTGGCTACCGCCGCGCTTGAGGCCGGCAAGCATGTACTTCTGGAGAAACCGCCCGCCGTAGACGTGCCCTCTGTCCGGAAGATCGCTGCCGCGGCGCGCGCAAGTGGGGTCGTTTTCATGCCATTGTTTAACCACCGCTTCCGTGAGGAGGTTATCCTGGCGCGCCGCCTCTTCGTCGAGGGCCGAATTGGCTCGCCGTATTACGCGCGAACCACGCTCTGCGATCGGAGGGGCGCCACCCCGGGCTGGATTACCGACCAGAGTCGCTCTGGCGGTGGAGCTCTTATCGACCTTGGCGTCCATCATCTTGACTTCCTCATGTATGTGCTCGGGCACCCACGGGCCACGGTGGTGTCGGGCAGCACATATGCGAAGATCGGTGACTATCAGGTGCGCTACCGCCATGACGCGGCATGGGCCGTAGCAGACGAGCGTGGGCGTGACCTTCGACCGGGTTGGATGGGCGACGTCGAGGAGGCAGCTACAGGGTTGATACGGTTCGACAACGGCCTCAATATCTGTTTGGAGACCGCTTGGACCCTCAATATTCCGGGCAGGAGAGCCTGGGAGACGCTCGTCTTCGGTGACAGGGGAGGCATGCGAGTTGACCCAGCCCCCGTACTGTTGGCGCTGGACGAGGACGGGTACCTCGTCGACGCGGAGTATGCGGTTGAGCCGGTGCCCACCTATCCCGATACCCACTCGCGCGCCATCCGGAACTTCCTCGACACCATCCGCGGCGCGGCGGAGCCCGTCTCCACGCCGGCACATGCCATCCACTTAATGGAGATCATAGCTGCGCTGTACAGGTCGAGCGCCACCGGCCGAGAGGTCACCATCGAGACTGTTGAGGAGAACCAATGATCGTCACGCTTACCAATGAGTCCACAATTGAGAGCGTTGAAAAGTTCCTGGCGCGCTTCGATCTGCAAGTGCATAGGGTAGTCAGTCACCGAGGCATGCACGTGGCGACTTCGGGAGACGAGCGGGAAGTGCCGTTCGCCGAACTACGCCAGTTGGACGGTGTGGTTGATGTCATCGAGGTGCCGCCGCCCTACTACTTTGCCTCACGGGACTTTCACGATTCGGCGAGTACTGTGCAAATCGGCGGCGTGCCGATCGGCTTCGGAGCGCCACCGGTGGTGGTTGCCGGCCCGTGCGCGGTGGAGAACCGGACCGACACGCTCGATACGGCTGTCGCAGTGAAAGCGGCTGGCGCGCAGATCTTCCGCGGTGGAATATTCAAACCCCGGACTACGCCGTACAACTTCCAGGGAATCGGGCGGCGGGGCTTGGAAATCCTCGCCGCGGTACGTGACGAAGTGGGTCTGCCGGTTGTGACTGAGGTCCTCGATCCTGCGGACATCGGAGCGGTCGCCGAGGTGTGCGACGCCATTCAGGTAGGTACACGAAACATGACCAACAGTGCTCTGCTGAAGAGGCTCGGTTCGGCGGGCCGACCGATCGTACTCAAACGGGGGTTCGCAACTCCTATCGAGGAATTGGTGAGGGCTGCCGAGTTCATCATCGTGAACGGCAATCCGGATGTAATCCTGTGTGAGCGGGGCATCCAGACCTTCGAGCGCGCCACGCGCTACACCCTAGATCTTTCGGCGGTGCCAGCGCTCAAGGAGGTCTGTCATCTACCAGTGATCGTGGATCCGAGTCACAGTACGGGCCGACCCTCGCTAATCGACGCGATGTCCAGGGCCGCCGTGGTGGTGGGAGCCGACGGGCTTCTCATCGAGTGTCATGTCCGGCCCGAGAACATGATCAAACCGGGCGACGACTTCCAAGCGGTTCGTCCGTCACAATTGGCTGGCCTGGTGGCCTCGATTCCGGCTTTGCACTCCGTCATAACGCAGTTTCCTACGACGGCTGAATGAGGCGAATCAACCGGGCAGGTAGCTCGTCGATCTGACCGTCGGTGAGCGTGGCGGCGATTCTGACGTGCAGAGGGGCCGGCTCCTTGAAGTGCTGTCCGGGCAGACAGACGATGCCTGCCTGCAGGGCCAGCGCGTCCGCGAGAGTGCGGTCGGAGTAGCCATCGAGGCAGGCCCAGATGTAGAGGCCGCCTTCGGGTATCCGGGCCGACAGGCCCGCCTGCCGCAGTGCCGCAACCGTCCGATGCATGGGTTCCTCCACGGTGGAGCGGGCGGATTCAACCCAGCTGGTAGTCGACACGGCAGCACGCAGGGCACGCTCAACAGGCTCGGGGACTATCAGCCCGCGGCGGTCACGCAGGCGGCCTACCTGAGCCACCAATTCTGGGTCGCCGACGAAGAAACCAGCTCGCAAGCTCGGCACGTTGGCGAGCTTGGACAAAGTATGCAAAGCGAGGAGCCTGCGCCGATGACCGGACAAGACCGTACGAGGAGGCCCGTTCCAGCAAAATGGTGCGTAGGTCTCGTCCACAAGCAAGAAGATCCCATGGGTATTCGTGAACTGAACCGCTGCTGAGAGGTCCATGAGATACCCGTCAGGATTGCTCGGTGAGCAGAGCCACATGAGTAGCGTGTCGGCCCGATCCCGATCAGCTACTTGATTCAGGTCGAGTTGCCCATCCGGCCCTCGCGGTATCCGCACCACTTGCAGTCCATCGGACTCCGCACCACCCGCGAAGTGGTGGAAGGTAGGAGCAGGGACGAGCACCGTGCCCATGTCAGGGCGCAGCGGCCGGAGGTAGGCGGCAGCCGACCGTATGATCTCGGTGGCGCCCAGCGAGATACCGATCTCCTCGGGCGCGAGCTGTACGCCATAGACTCCAGCAAACCAGGCCCGGATGGCGTCCGTTGTGGCCGGTGCGGGTTGTTCGCGGGGGTATCCCCAGTCCCACGAGTCAGTGTCTCGAAGGGCCGCCACTAACTGCGGTGGGGGGCCGAGTAGGCCGCGGGCCTCGGATAGCAACAGCGGCTCCCAGCCTGATCGATCAGCCAGCGCCCTCAGGCGTTCGCGTTCCAGCAGGATCAGCTCGCCATCGGTGGCTTGAGTGCCGGGTGCGGGGCCCGCGGTCATGGTATGTCGATCCGGCGGCGCCAAGCTAGCTCCGTGCTGAGCATCCCGGCCGCCCGATACGCACACACCTGGGGAGTGTTGCTCACAGCGCTCGCTAATTCGTCGATCGGTATCGGCTGGAATCCCTGGCCCCGGAATAGCTCGGTCGCACCGGTACTGAGCGCGTACACGGCGGTTCGGCCATCGAGTCGGGCCTCAGTCAGAGCGCGACGGGCGAGGGCGTTGCCCCAGCCCCGCCGTCGGAACTTCGGCATAACAGCAAGGCTGCGGAGCAGACAAGCCCGTCCAAACGCTGCTTCCAGACCGACCACGCCGACAGGTCGCCTGGCGGAATCATAGGCCAGCCAATACCGCCCACCGCTGTGAACACCCTCGATGCTTAGCTCAGCTTCCACCAGTAGCTTCACCACTTCCGATAATTGCTTGCGCGTCACCTCGATGATCGCGGGTGGTTGCAGTTCTCCAGGGATTGGTGCCGACCCGTAGGCGAGGTAGACAGCTTTGAATCGAGCCGTGTCTACGCACATGTCTGGTACGTACTCTCGCAGGAGCGTCCACGGTCCGTGGTAACCCTCAAATGTGGTGATATACCGCCGCGAAGTCCACCATAAGTACCCGTTGACTACTACGTTCCATGTAGGAGCCCACTGGGTGCCTACAGCTACCACTCGTGTACGGCGACCAGCCGCGCTCAAAGTGTTAAGGACGGCCGCCCGGGAGCGCAGGATGTCATGGGTGGCGTAAAACAGGATCCGGTCAACTGCGAGAGCCGCCAAAGAGGCAGTCTCGGCGGACGAGTAGATGAGCCGCACGTTGACCCACCCGTTGGCGTCCAGCTTGGCCTGTGAGTGTTTGAGCATGTCAGCACTTTGATCCACCCCGATCAACTGTCCAGAAGGACCGATCTTCTCCAGAACGCCTGCAAAATTGCGGCCAGTGCCGCATCCCACTTCTAGCACAGTCTGCCCGGGCGCAAGGTCGAGCAGTTCAAGCGCTTGGGCGCGGAAATTGGCCAAGCGCGACGATAGGCGACGGTCGTATCCATCCGCGCGTAAGCGGTACTGCAGCATGCTGCGCGCACTGTCGGGCTGCGTCGGCATCAGAACACCCCGGTGTCTCGCGCGACCGCCATGAGTTCCTCCCGTCGAACAGGGTCGAGGGGAAGGAGGGGCGGACGGGTTGTGGGGAAGTCGATTACACCACTCTTAACAAGGACCTCCTTGAAGCATCGGATGTACTCGGACTTGCCAGAACCGCACACGGCCACCAAAGGAAGGAGCGCATCCCGATGCAGCCGACGGGCTTTGACCAGATCTCCGGAGTCATAGGCGTTGTGCAGACCCGCGACGGCGGCGGGGACGAGATTGCCGATGCCGATGCTACTTGCTGCTGCGCCGTATGCTAGGGCGAGCATGAGCATCGTGTCGTCGCCACAGATCGGGGCGATCCCGGGGGCGTCGGCAAGTACGGCCGATACTTTGCTTGGGTTCGGCAGCGAGAGCTTGACCATGCTGACGTTGGAGGCCTCGGACCTCATGCGCGCTAGGGTTGCGACACTTACTTCCCGACCGCCGCCACCGTCGTAAACCATTACCGGCGTACGGATGGCCGAGGCAATCTCGAGGATATGATGCGTGACCGCGGCATTGGAGTGTCCAAAGTAGTACGGTGGCGGGACCATTACCGCCGCGGCGCCCAACTCCTCGGCCCGCTTTGCCAGCGCCACGGCGTTCGCCGTTGCCGAGTCGCCTACGCCGAAAGTGAGCGATACCCGACCGCGTACCGCCGTGGCCATTGTGCTCATGATGTGCAGCCGTTCCGCCATGCTCAAGGTAAAGAACTCGCCTGTCGTACCCAAACCGATTACGCCGTGCACTCCGCCCTCGATCAGGTACTCCACGAGCGACCGGAGTGAGGCCTCATCCAATTCACCGTTAGTATCGAACGGGGTAACCGCCAGAGTGTGCGCGCCGCGCAGCGGATCGGTCATGTGGATACCTCCGTCACGGATACGTTGTTGGTGGCGGCTGCCCTAATTACGCTGCAGTACAGATCCACCACGGCCAAAGCGTCTGTCGCAGTGGTGGTCAGCGGCGGGATCAACGGCAGCACGTTTCCTGCACCGACCGGCCGGGTAAGGACGCCGTGCTCGGCGAGTTGGCGGCACAGCGCCGAGGCAATAGGCAGCGGAGTCCCCGACTCCCGATCAGTAACCAGTTCCACGCCGATGGCGAGGCCGACGCCTCGGATGTCGCCCACGATGGGTACACTTGTTAGACCAGCGCGCAGCGAGTCGAGCAGATCGCGACCCAGTTCTTCGGCTCGGGTGCACATTCTTTCGTCCTCGATGAGGTCAAGGTTGGCGAGCGCAACCGCGCACGCGACGGGATTACCACCGAAGGTAAATCCGTGCACCAACTCGCGGCCAGGACCGAGGAACGCGTTAAACACCTCGGTAGTGGCCAGCACGGCTGACAGCGGCAGATAGCCGCTCGTGATGCCCTTGGCGCATAACAGCATGTCTGGCTTGATGTCGTAGTGCTCGCTAGCGAACATCCGTCCGGTTCGGCCGAACCCAACCGCCACCTCGTCAACGACGAGCAGGATGCGGTACTCGCGGCAGACCCGTTGAACCTCCCTCCAGAACCGTGCCGTCGGTGGCACCATCCCGGCCAGCCCGAGGACAGGCTCCGCAAGGAAAGCGGCCACCGTGTCCGGACCCTCCGAGAGAATGCGCTCCGTTAGAGCTGCGCCCGTTTCGACGGGACACGAGTCTGGCGTGGCGCTTAGTGGGCAGTGATAGCAATATGGGGCGGGAATCTTCGGAAACTCTGTAGGCAGCGGAGCGAACGGATCCCGCTCCTCAGCCACGCCGCCCGCCGACAGTGCACCGATAGTGCAGCCATGCCAGCCGCGGTCGAGGCCAATCACCTTAGTTCGCTCGGGGTAGCCGCGCTGCCGCCAATACTGACGACTGATTTTGATCGCGGTCTCCACTGCCTCAGCGCCACCGGTGCCATAGAAGACATGGTTTAGGTCGCCCGGCGCGAGCGACGCCAGCCGAGCCGCGAGCAATGCGGCTGGCGGGTGAGAGCGCCCATTAAGAGGATAGTAGGCGAGTCGGCTGAGTTGCTCGGTGGCGGCTGCGATGAGCTCGGGACGACCATGTCCAACCTGGACATTCCACAACCCAGAAATAGCATCAAAGTAGCGGGTTCCGTCTGCGTCGAAGACAAAGGAGCCCTCACTCCGCTCGATCATGAGCTGCTCACCGGCGTAGGCGGCCATATCCGTGTACGGATGCCACACGTGGTCCAGGTCAAGCTTCGCCGCGTTGTTTTCCATGCGAGGCTTCAGCTCCCTTCGGTTCGAAGTCGATGCGAGCCTTAAAGACGTCAGGCGGGTCGAACAGCTCATTCGGGTCCGCGAGATCATCGAATCGGTGTACATGGCTGATCGTTGAGGGCAGGTCGACTGGTGCCTCAGTCACTGCCCGGAGCGCCAACGGGAAGTCCTCGTCGCGAGTCTCGGCGCTGCCGACGATCCGCAGGTCCGTAAGGCAGATTCGGGACGGGCTGACAGATACGTGACCGAGATCGGCAGCGTTGCCCAGCTCCACCAGAGTGCCGGCGTGGCCAAGTAACTCGAGCCCGGCAGCGAACGCGGCCGGCGTACCTGCGCACTCCAGCACGACGTCGACGGTCACGTCACCCGCCGATACTTCGAAGCCAAGGCGTCGGGCCAGGTCAGCTCGCGCGGTATCTCGCTCAACCACCACGACTGGGTTGCCATACCAGCACACCAAAGTAGCGGCCGCCAGGCCGATGGGGCCGAAGCCGATCACGGCAACGTCACTGCACTGCGGCGGTGATGGCGAACCGAATGCCTTATACAACCCGCTAGCCACACATGCAGCCAACTCAGTGAAAATGGCCCTGTCCGCTGCCAGGTCCGTGCTGAGCTGAAATACCCGTGAGCCGGGCAGTAGCTCCATGTGGGTAGCGAAGCCACCAGTCAGCCTGTCGCCGATCGCGTCTAATCCGTACACGATGCGGTTGGGACAGCCGCCACGGGCACCTGTGCATCGAAAACAGGTGCCGCAGTTTATACCTGGAGCCACGAGTACCCGATCCCCGACCCGGACGTGATCGCCACGAAGGTCGACAAGTCGCTCCACTGTACCGATTAGCTCATGACCGAGAATGGACGGTGCTGGCACCGGGATGCGGCCGGCCACGATGTGGCGGTCAGTGGTGCAGATCCCAGTGGTCTCAAGTGCGAGGAGGCCACCGTTTTGTGGGAGGGGGCGCTCAGCGAAACGCAACTGCCCCGAGCCAAGATACTCGATGATCGATACCGACTCAGCCATTCACAACCTCACTCCAATGGTCTGCTCAGGTCGGGAACAAGCTCCGAGTTGAGCCGTGCATACTCTGGTGAGAGGTCGGTGGTGAGCATCTCAGCATGGGCTGAACCAACGGCAAGGCTGCATTCGACGACGATCGCACGGTGGGTCAGGCCGGCCCGAGCAAGAGCGATCGCGTCCGGTCCAGCTGGAATACCCGCATCGAGAACGGTCACGCCGCCCATGACGATGGATAGTCTGTCGAAGTCGGCTTCGACCTGTGAGCGGCCGAGAGCAGCTGCCACCTGTCCCCAGTTGGCATCCCCGCCATGCAAAGCGCATTTCACCAGCAAGGACTGGGCAACTAACCTGCTCGCCTGGGATGCCTGTGTCTCGTCCATGGCGCCTTTAACCCGGACCAGGACTTCCTTGGTGGCGCCCTCAGCGTCGGAGATGAGTTGGCGGGCAAGGGCCCAGCAGACCTCAGTCAGGGCGACTACGAGTTCCTCCGGGGTCGGCGTCACGTCGGCGGCGCCGTTGGCCAGTATCGCAATGGTATCGTTCGTGCTCGTTTCACCGTCCACAGTGATCGCGTGGAAGGTACGTTCGACCGCCGTCCTCGACGCAGTGCGGAGCACCTCGGGTGTGACTCGAGCATCGGTCGTGATCACCGAGAGCATCGTCGCAGTGTTGGGAGCGAGCATCCCGGCCCCTTTTGCCATTCCACCCACGCTCCAACCATAGGAACTGCGCACAGCGGCGGTCTTGGGTCGCGTGTCGGTGGTCATGATGGCGCGCGCGGCTGTGGCGTCGTCATTGGTTAGCGCACCGGCCGCCAGCCGTGCCCCTGTGAGGAGCCTGCGTATCGGGAGGTACGTGCCGATGGCACCAGTGGAGCACACTAGTATCAAGTCGGGTGTGGTACCGAGTAGAGCGGCGACCCCGTCTGCGGTCGTCCTGGCGTCGTTGCACCCGCGCGCGCCTGTCATGGCGTTGGCGCAGCCGGAGTTGACCACCACCGCGCGCGCCACGCCGCCGGCGACGTGTTCCCGCGATATGACAACCGGGGCGGCTGCGGCGCGGTTGGTAGTAAACCATGCGGCCGCGGCAGCTGGCCGGTCAGAGACGATGAGCGCTAGGTCGAGCGCTCCCCCGAGTTTGATGCCCGCCGCAACGCCAGCCGCAGTAAAGCCAGCCGGTGCGCAGACGCCACCAGCGACAGTCAGGTACCCGTCGGATACCGCGCCGTCCAGCTGCGGATTCACCGGACATCACCGATGGCGAGGAGAACAGAAGGCGACGGGGGGGTCGTTATATTCGCATCCGGACGTGGGGAGCCGGTTCCGTTGAACATGGTCATGTGCACCAGACGGGATTCGAACCCGCATATCCCAGGTCCCAGGCCTGGACCTTTCGCCGACCGGTCCTCCGGCCCACACTTCTGCGTTTGTGTCGAGGTTAGGCGTGCCCTGGAAGACCTCACCTCGTTGCTCGCGCTCCGCGTGGGCGGATTCCCGCAGTGGCCTTTCCTATTAAGGTACTGGTGCTTGGTGTGATCGGATTCCGACGCGCTACGAGCCCGACGCCGGAACCCGATCAGCATTCCAGGGCAGACATTCCAGGGCACACATTCCAGGGCACACATTCCAGGGCACACATTCCAGGGCACACATTCCAGGGCACACATTCCAGGGCACTTCGGCTGGGCGCTGCTAGCTCGCCGGGCTGGCCGGTCAGTTCGCCGACGGGTCAAGTCGACGTACGGCGTCGGCTAAGCCGGCCACTGGAGCGTCGAGCCTCGCCACTGGAGCGTCGAGCCTCGCCAACGGATCGGCTAGGGCCGGGGCCAGTGGAGCGGCTAGGGCCGGGGCCAGTGGAGCGGCCAGGGCCGGGGCCAGTGGAGCGGCCAGGGCCGGGGCCAGTGGAGCGGCCAGGGCCGTGACAGCCTCCTCAGGGATAAGGGGTTCGGTCATGTTTCACCTCCTCTTCTTGTGTAGGGACCGACGGAATCGGTCCGCGCGCATCCGGTGGGTCTCGAACCCACGAGACCAACTATTAGAGGCTCGTTCCCCCGAACGGGTGCCGGACGCAATTGATCTCCTACTGTTGAAGGCAGTATTGAGTAGCCGGTTCTCACAGCATGTACCCAGCACGCGCTGCATCGTCGTAGAACATCCGCACTGTCTCGACGGACAGATCTTCGAGAGTGCGGCCGAGCATGGGAATTTTGCCCAGCAACGCTGGAGGGAGGGTGATAAGCGGACATCCAATGCGATCGGCCTGCACTAAGTTGAACAGCTCCCGCGAGCTTGCCCACATCAGCTGCACTTGGGGACACGACGCCAGAAGCCCAAGTGCCTCGCGTATCAATGGTATTGGATCCCGGCCTGTATCAGCAATTCTGCCCGCGAAGATAGAGATTATCGCAGCCTGGCTGCCACCAAGCGCCGCTGCCGCATCGCGAACCTGATCTAGGCAAAGTACTGCGGTCACGTTGACGCAGATCCCGTCTGCCGACAGCCGACGGATCAGTTCAGCAGAGCGCTCCCCGCGAGTATTCGTGATTGGGATCTTTACGTAGACAGATGGGCCCCATTCCGCGATTCTACGCGCTTGCTCTTCCATCTCGGCGAAGTCGTCGGCGACCACCTCGAAGCAAACAACATGCTGGTCAAGTTCGGCGAGAACAGCTTTTGCGAAGTCCGAATAGTCACTGACACCAGCGCGGCGCATCAGCGTTGGATTGGTCGTAAACCCCGCGATGAGTGGATGTCGCGCGAGTCGGCGGATCTGCTCGATGTCAGCTACGTCTGCGAATAGTCTGATTTGGCTTGGCGTATACATTCAGTACTTCCCTGGCGCTTCATCCAGGCAGAGTAAATCCACCCGGTGCGTGATGCAGCTATAGCGGTGACTGTCGGTGACGCCCGGTAGTGTTCGCGGCCTGGCCGATCGAGTCGAATCACGACAGGCCTCGGGCCGCAGCGCATGTAGTCGGTGGAAGACGTCGCCGGAACTGTAGGCGGAGGCCGGCGTCTACGACCCCCGGGCCGCCGCATCGCCGAGACCCTCACAGAGATCGTCGTGCGTTAGGCTAACCCTGGATCATGAGATCAACGAGGACCATGAGATTAACCCTGATCCTATGACCAACAGCAATGTCCACCAACTAATCCGGGGGAGCAGGGTGTCCCGCCCGTGTCGGCCCGGCCTAATCTTGCAATGTCGTGGACTTGGATGGCGCCGGACGGCGTCGTCCAATCGCATCCTGCAATCTCGGGAAGGCTATCTCGAGACGTCGTTTAATTTTGCCTCATATTGCCTCCAGTGTAGAGCCGCTTTGGGAGCTCCCGTGCCACCTGCCGAGAAATCCTCGAAGACGTTGTATTAATCACACGCCAGCTGAGGCTCGGCTGTCAAGGTATTGCTTTGTCGCATTGAAGTTTTCGTGTCGGCGAATCGAATTTGGACGCAAAACAGACCTATGAGTTTGATTCATAGCGAGAAAACATACCTTGCGTTGATTAATACGTCCGCGAAGTCGGCTACTCTGCTGTGCCTTTCGGGTGTGTCGACGTTCGCCTCACGACGTGCAGAACAACGGTGACGACTTCGCTGCGGCCCACCGCCCCTAGCGGCTCGGCCTAAAACAATGCGAAGGGGCTCGGCGATTGCCGCGGCGGAGGCATTCCTCGACGCGTTCAGGGTCGTCACCCCAGATGCGGACGATAGAGACACCTCCATACGGGCGATGTCGTGCAGCTCACTCCTGACAAGAAGGTCAGGAGACTCGTGTGCACCCCTCGGAGAACCACATGCTCGCAGTGCACTCGTCCTCTGAAATTGACAGGGCTACGCGAGGGTCTCGACCGCCGAACAGACCGCCGATTCGCAGAGGGACGCCCTGAGCGCTGCCGGCTGCTCTCGCGTGTGGACGGACACCGCGAGCGGGGCGACAACATCACGCGCGCAGCTCAACGATCTCCTCTCGCACCTGCGGGAAGGAGACACCCTGGTGGTGTGGCGGCTCGACCGGCTCGGCCGTTCACTCCCCCACCTGTTGCAGACGGTGGAGAACCTCGACGAGCGCGGCGTCGGATTCCGCTCGCTCACAGAGTCGATTGACACCACCACCTCCGGAGGCAAGCTGATCTTCTCGATCTTCGGTGCGCTCGCCGAGTTCTCTGTTATCTGGACACGCCGGGACACCCACCTCCCTGATCTGGGAGTTGCAGCCTGATGCACTGAGTACCGGCACAGGGAGGCCGGTATGCGGGTGGTCAAGGATGTGGACGGCGGCATTGTCCGACGGGTGATCCTGCTGGACGACTCCGGGTACGAGGTTGTCCCGGTGACCCGGTTTCTGGCGCATCTGCAGGATTCCGGTTACAGCCCGAACACCCTGTCTTCGTATGGCTACGACCTGCGACGGCTGTTCATGTTCCTCGACCAGCACAGCATGGGCTGGACCGAGTTCCGCCCCTCGACCGCGTTGGAGTTCCTGGGGTATCTACGTAGGATCCCCAGCCGTGGCCCGGCTCAACGGCTCGGATTGGCGGTCGCGACCGCCGAGGGACGGCTGCTGTCTCCGGCAACGGTGTCCCGGATTCTGGCCGCGACGTCGAGTTTCTTCGAGTGGGCGATCGCCGCCGAGTTGTACACGACCTCAGATAATCCGATGCAGAAGCGCGAGGACGCCGCGCTCGCACGGGTCCCGGATCGGCACCAGCCGTTCGTGGGTGCGGCGAGTCGGCAACGACCGGTGCGCCGGGCGGTCCGGGTTCGGCTGCCAATCCGGCTGCCGCGACCGCTGAGCAGTGAGGACATTGAGGCATTACTGGTGAGCATGTCCTCGTTACGGGATCTGGCGATCTTCCTGCTGATGCTCGACGGCGGCCTGCGCCCGGGTGAGGTGCTGTGCCTGCGGCTCGACGACATCGCCTACGGACGCCGCCGGGTGACGATCCGCAAACGCGACGACCATCCGCGCGGTGCCCGGGCGAAGGCCCGCCGGGAGCGGGTGGTCGACCTGCATGAGCCACGTACGTTGGATGCGGTCAGCCGGTACGTGCTGCATGAGCGGCCCCTCGAGGCCACCAGCCCGTTCGTGTTCCTCGTCGGCGGCACCGGGGCGAATCGCGAGAAGCCGCTCAGTTATCAGGCGGTGGCGCGTGGATTCGCCCGCCGCCTGGACCGGTTGGGGATCCGGACTCCGGACAAGACACCCCACGCGTTGCGGCACACGCACGCGACGGCGATGTGGGATTCGGGGATGAGAGAGCTTGCCTTGCAACGTCGTTTGGGTCACGCGTCGACGGAGTCGATCCGCATCTACACCCGCGTGTCCGACGAGCAGGTGGTCACCGAGTACGACACCGCACTCGGGCGTCGGTCGTGACATCGCCGGCCAGGATCGGCGCAGAGGCCTCATCTCGAGAGCGCGTCCGGGTTGCGCATGTGGACCGGGCCGCCTATCGCGACTGGTTGTGGCGGTATGTCGGCAGCGGCGCCCGATACTCACGCTTGTACGCCTACGACGACTTCGTTGCGCGCTGGCCGTCGCTGACCGACTGGTTCGCCGCGCCGCTGTCGCAGCGCACCTTCGACACCGACAATCCGGTGCCAGGCCAGCATCCGCACGGCGGTGCAGGCATGATCATGCCGTACCTGTCGTATCTGTCGCTGGTGCAAGGCGTCGGCTTGGATTACGAGGTGTTGTTCGCCCGCACCTTCGCGAGCCCGTTCACCGCATCCGCGGCGTCGACCGGTCTGGGAATCGATCGGGGCGTGTTCGAGTCGCACGTGAGCCGACTGGTTCAGCTCGGATACACCCAGGCCAGTGCGCGAACCGACCTGAGGGCCGCGCTGGGGCGACTGCTCCTGCACCGCGGCAATCCCGACCTCTCTGCGATCACCATGAATGATCTCGACGAGCTGCGAGGCGCGGTTGATTCCTTCACCGAGCGGCTTCGCCGCGAACCCATCCGCGAGTTCTACAGCCGATCCCGCGGCAAACGACTGCCCGCCGATCCGATCGAGGCGTTCCACCACTCGCTGACCAGGCGGATCAATGCCGCGCATCTACTGTTGTTCACGATCGGCCAGGTAGATGCCGCGCCTCCGGGTCGGGTCGACGCCGCCTCGTGGACCACCCGCCTCGCCCCGGTCGGCACGCCGCCCAAGATGCGGGCGGTCATCGACCGCTACCTGCGGCTGCATTTGGAGGCCAACCTTGGCCGCGAACAGACGGTCCGTCATTCCCGAGATGCATTGCGGCGACTGACCTCCTGGCTACGCGGGCAGCATCCGGAAATCACAAGCTTCGACCAACTGCGCCGCGCGCACGCGGAGGAGTTCCTGCGCTGGCTCGGTGAGCAGACGAGTGAACACACCGGGGTACCGCTGGCGCTTACGACCCGGCGCTCGATCGTCACCCTCCTCGCCCGGTTCGTCAACGAGACCGCCGCCTGGGGATGGGATGACGTGCCAGGGCGGGTGTTGTTCACTCGCGGCGACATTCCAAAGATCGCCCGGACGGTGCCCCGGTTCATCCCCGACCACGAGCTCGCCGCCCTGATGTCCGCGGTCGACCGGTTACCCGACCCCTATCAGCGGGCCGCATTGATCGTTGCACGCTGGTCCGGCGCCCGCCGAGACGAGATCCGGCGGCTCGCGATCGACTGCCTCGACACTTATCCGGACGGTCATCCCCGACTGCGGATCCCGGTCGGTAAGGGATACACCGAACGGACGATTCCGCTGCACCCCGAGGCCGCGGCCGCGTTGCGGCCGCTGATCGATCTCGCCCGAACCAGACACGCCCGCGGCCGATACGACCCCAGTGTCGGACGCGCCGTCGAGCACATCTTCACCGTCCGCGGCAAGCTGCTGTCCAAGGCGTTCCTGTTCGACCTCGCACTCAAGACTGCCTGCACCACCGCAGGACTGCTCGACTCGCAGGGGCGACCCACGATCAGCGCACACCGGTTCCGGCACACCATCGGCACCCAACTCGCCGAGGGCGGGGCGCGGCTGCAGACGATCATGGCGGTCCTCGGCCACCGCACCCCGCACATGTCGCTGATCTATGCGTCCTTGTCGGATCCGACCGTCAAACAGCAGTACCAGGACGCCCTCGACCGGCACCTCGACGGCGTCGCGCTCGCCGGGCCGGCCGCCCAGGCGTTGCGCGAGCACCGACTCGACCCACAGGCGGTGTCCTGGCTGCAAACCAACTTCCTCAAGACTGAACTCGAACTCGGCCACTGCTTGCGCCTGCCGCAGGAAGGACCGTGCGAGTGCGATCTAGTCCTGACCTGCTCGAAGTTCCTCACCACCAGCGACTACGCGCCCCGACTCCGAGCGCGGCTGGCCACCGAACAGACCCTGATCGCCGACGCCGTCGAACGGGGATGGGACCACGAGGTCGAACGGCACCAACGCACCGCCGACCGCATCAACGCACTCCTGTCCGACCTCGGCGAGGAACGGCAGCACTGAACGCGTCGGTGAGGATCCCTCCGCTGAAACGGGTACTGGCATTCCTTCGAGGCGCTTGACTTCCAGAAGTTGTCCACATAATCGAGCGGGCGGTCATTCAGGAGCGGACGGTAGCCGGTCTCGCTGCAGCACGGGCGCGCGGCCGGATCGGCGGCCAGCCCAAAGCGATCGACGCGGCGAAGGCTCGCCACATCAGGCAGATGATCGAGGCCGGAACCCCGAAAAGTGAGATCGCCGCAGTTCTGGGGATCGGCCGCGCCACGCTGTACCGGCATCTCTCGGCTCTGTCGCCATGAGGCGCTGCCTCATGGCGACAGATGTTTGTGCACAGCGCTTCTGACCACTGGGATATCAGAAGTCCTCTGTACTCATCGCGAAACTCCCAGGTAGCCGGGTAATCGACTTCTAAACTGACAGCCGAGCTTCCCGAGCCATGCCACTTGGCCGGCAACGTCCTGTTTGGTGAGGTTGAGCACCGTGCGTTAGCCGATTTTCATGCTCGTCAGTATCGCCGGACGGCTCGACAAGTCGTTCGGCTTCCGGCGCGTCGCCTGTCTGGCAGCATATTTGGCGCATTCGTCTGTCTTCACCCTGCTCGCCAGGCGCGTAGACCGGTGGCAGGCGGTCGACCTGGTGACCGATGGATGCCCACTGCCAGCTCTGACCGGCAGAGGAGTTAGCGATGCTGGAGGTGATCGAAAGCCGAGTTCGGCGGCGATCTCGTCGCGAAGCGGTTGCTCGGCTGTAGATTTGAGCTCGAAGGGGGCGGGCATCGATGGGTGAGAGGAACGACGCCGAGTGCGTGAGCTGAACAAACGCACTGAGGTTATCTCGACGGTGTCCACGGTATGGAGGGGGATTTCCTCGCGATCGCCTCATGCAACCGGGGTACTATTCTCCGGCGAAGTCGGCACTCCTGCCAGCCTGGGTGGTGGGTGCGTCGGCAGCGCCGCACCCCGCATTGGAATTTGTGCCCCGTTGCAGCAGGTGATTCTGCTTGAATTTGTGAATGCGATCACCTAATCCGCGCCTGTGGTCAACCAAGGCGAAGGCAATCAACCTAGGCGTGTTACTTCTCGTATTGGTGGGCGGAGCCATCTTGTTTGCCCGTCTTTCTCATAACCCGTGGCCACAATCCCTTGCCGCGGTTGTCGCCCTCTCATCCTTGGTAGCTACGGCCGTTGCGGCCTACAACGCTTTCGCGCGGTCCCGCCGCAAGGACACTCTTGCTGCCTTTTCTTTGTGGTCAGATAAGCACTACCCAGTGCGGGTAGCGCTTAGCAAGCAACTCGGTTCTCACCGGATCTCAAGGGAGCAGGCTCTCGCCCTCGTTACAGCGGCGCCCTTGAATGACAAGAACGGTGCCCCTCTTAGTCAAGAAGACAAGCAGCAAGCGCGTGAACAGATCTGTGAGGTTCTCAACGGCCTTGAACGCTTAGCGACTGGCGTCAACCTAGGTATTTACGATGAGCGAGTGCTCCGCAAGATCGGTGGCACCATCATCGTTCGCACGTATGAGCGATTCGAGCCGTATATCAGAGCGCGGCATAGCGAAGCTGCTGCGGAGGGGCAACAGAGCAAGGCATACGAGCAGCTTGCAATCTTGGTGAAAATTCTCGATATGCCCAGGCTGGACGCGACGAGGAAGAACATGCGGGACGATATCGACAGAGGAAGGCTGGAGGCCCTTCGTTAGAACCTCCAGCCCCGTGACTCGACTAAGTCGGGTCTTCCTCTTCTCTACGAGAGCGGACGTCGCAGTACATGCCCAACCTCCTTATGCCTATTACCGTACCTCTGGCGTGTGGCGGATTTGGTCAACCCCACCTGCGTTCCTCAACACGTGCAGGAGAGCTTACATTCCTGCCATGCAGGCAGCGATCCTATTCTTCACCTGTCCGGTAGCTAGTCTAGCAATCGCTCGCTTGGGTGGAGGATGTGTATCTCCACAGGGAGCGCACCCATGACACCTCGGCGACGTCGAGATCCCGCAGTGAAAATCGACGGCCATCCCGGCAGCGGGCCGACCACGACTTCTCCCGTTGCTGATCCGCCATGCACGTTGACCGTGATCGACCGGTCGATGAGTTCGGCGGTGAGGGCTACGCGGCATCCTTCTCTGACTTCGACGATCGCTCCTCGTTGAGGAGTCGGCTTGCCGCTTCGTTCGCGCGCCAACGCGCAAACACGAACAACGTAGCCGCTGCGGCAGATGAAAGGGCTGCCACTGCGGCACCGAGGAACTGGCTACCGCCGCTATAGGTCGGCTCGTAGGTGATCAGTCGAACTATTAGTAGCGCTGTCGCGACTAGGAAGAGTGCCAGTGCGCCGCGCCTGAACCAAAACGTGATGATCACCGAACGCTCCGCGCTGGCTTCTGTCGCGCTCGCGCCCGGCCGTTCCACGTCACCTTCGAGCACGCGAATGTCCAGCACGAGCCGGGCGACCAATCGCTCTACCGCTTCTTGGCCATTCAGCCCAGTCGGCCAGGTGTTCAACACTTTGACCAGCGGGTCAAGCCGGTCATACGGGCCTTTCCGTGCAGTGCGGATACCGACCCATGCCACGGCTATCACGCCGATAAGGGTCACCATGGGAGGAAGTGCCTCGAAGAGATAGTCCCAAAACGTCTTCGTCGTCTCTTCTGCGGCCCACACCCACATCCCCATACGTGGATTCTCCGCTAGGCGTCTACTGCGCACTGCCCTTTGAATCCAAGGCACCCGCCACGGCCAGGATATTTTCGTTGGTGCGGAACCTGCAGATCACACGGTAGCCATCGAAGTCGAGCCGGGTTCTGGTCCCGGCGTCGAGACCTCCGTGGAACATGAACTGCTGAGGAGGAGCGTCGGATGAGCGAGAACAGGCCGGGTAGGCCCCGGGAGTACGCGTCGGACGCCGACCGCGTCCGCGCCTGGCGGGCGCGGCAGAAGGAGAAGGTGGCCCCGGCCGCGGCGGAGTTCGTGGAGACGCCGGTGGGTCCGGCGGAGGCCGCGGTGACGCTGTCGCAGGTCCTGCCGCTGCTGCGGCAGGAAGCCGAGGGCGCGGTGGCGCGGCTGTCCGCGGTCGCCGATCGGATCATCGGTTCCGTCGACCTGCTCGGGGACCCGGCCGCCGTCGATGCGCACCTGCGCCGCGCCCAGGTGACCGCGGACAAGGTGCGAGCTGATGCCGCCGCCGAGATCGAACAACTCCGCGATCAGCTCGACACGGCAGTCGACGACCGGGCCAACGCCGACGCCGCCGCCCGCGCCGCCGAGCAGGCAGCAGAGGAATCCGCCGGTGCTCTCGCCGACGCCCGACGCGACCACGGCGACCAGCTGCACGCACTGGCGGTGGTACACGAGGAGGAGATGACCGCCCTCACCGCCGAGCACCGCGCCAAGAACGCCGAGCAGCATTCCCTCATCGAGTCCCTACGCACTCGCACTACCGAACTCGGCGAGGAGATCACCCAGGTCCGCGGGGCAGCCGACCGTGCCGCCGCAGCGTCGGCCGCCACCATCGGCCGGCTCGAATCGGACCTCGACGAGGCCCGGATCGCGATTCAGTCCGAACGGACGCGAGCCGACGAAGTCCGCGACGAACTCGCCACCACCAGAGCGGATCTCGCGACCGCGCAAGCGCAAGCGGCTGCGGCCCGCGAACGAGTAGAAGAGCTGCGCGCTGACCTCACTGAAGCTCGCAGCCGTGTTGCCGCGGTTGGTGAAAGACGGACGGAGTGAACAAACCACCAGCTCACGGCAGGGCGCCACCGCCAGATTGCTCGAGAACCGACAGACAAGGGGGCAATGCTCGGTCGGAGTTCTCAGGTCGGTCATCGGGCGGCACACGCTCGCGTGCACGAGCTGCCGGGGCGTATCGTGAAAACGTCGATGGTGCGGCACCCACTCCGAGTCTTAGGTGGATAGCCATGGGCTTCCTTAAGAATCTTGTTTCCGAGTTTTTGCCGACGAACGGTGGCGACGCGGCCACCACCGGTGCCGACGAAGCGCCGCCGGAGGCACCGCCACCGCCGGAGGCAGCGCCATCATCGACTTCACGCGAGAGCGAGGCAGGTACGGAGGTAACACGTCTGTACACCGCGGGGATCGAGGCAGTACAGCGCGGCCGAACGGGCGAGGCCAAATCGTGCTTCGAGCGGGCGGTGTTGGCTGGCAGTGGCAAGTGCGATGCGTTCGAGGTAGCGGTACCGGTCGCGTCGAGTTACTTCGAACTGGGACGCCTTGCGACTGGTCCTGATCACCGACACGAGGCAACACTGCGGTTCCAGCAGAGTGAGCGCGTCTTCGCCCGGGCCAGCGAGCAGGCCCGGGAACAGGGGCTGGGTGAGCTGGCGGACAGGCTTCGCGAGGAGGCGATGTCCGCGGCTGAGCAGGCTTCCGGTGCGGCGACCAACTCGGCGGGTGGGACGTCGAGCGCGATGCCGAACCTGCTGCAACAAGAGAAGGATCTGCGAGCCCGTCAGTGGGAGAGCTGGGCATCGCACCTCGGACGTATCTGAGGGGAACCAATGTTCAAGCGGAAAAGTCCGACCCCTCCACGGATTGTGGGTCCGTCAAACACTCTGCCTCCCGGAGTAGATCCGACGGGAGCGTTCCGGTTTGCTGAGAGCACGACCGAGTACCCGTTCATGCATCCGACCTTCTCGCGGGTCTACGCGTTCTTTACGTTCCAAGATGGCGGTCGCATCACGATCGCGACTCCGCTGGTACCTGCGGAACACAGCCCGCGTTTCGCACTCGCGGATCTCCCACACAACGAGTGGGTCCAGTTGCAGGATGCGCACGGGCGCCCGCTTCCAATTGCGGTTCTGGTGGACGATCTCGGTGCCAGCGGGCGATGGCTGTGAGGGGAAGCGGCAGGTGACGGACTGGGCGCGGGATGAGCAGATCCGACGGGAGGAGCAAGATCGCCTGCTCCGCGCGCAGGAGTTCGCGGCGGAGGCCGCCCGTTCCGATCAGGAACGGCAACGCCGCGCAATGGAGTCCGCGGCGGACGCCGCCCGCCAGGCCGAACAAGCTCGGGTACGACAAGCCCAGGAGTCGGCAGCGGAAGAGAATCGTCGAGCCGACGTCGAACGCGCTCGACGAGAACAGGAACATGCCGACGACGCCAACCAGGCCGCGGCCCAAGATTTGAACGACCCGCAATACGGGTTATTCGCCCGCCTTAGCAAGGGCCACCGCCAAGAGGTGGAGGCCACCGAGAGGATGCGGCAGCAGGCGGCCGAGGAAGACCTGCGGCGCCAGGAACTCGCCGCACGTTCGGCCGAGCAGATACTGCCCAGGCCGGATGATATTCCCAGGCGGCTGGACATGCCCGATGAGGAGTTGTTCTCTAGACCCGAAGATGTAGCTCGTGCCGCACAGCAGGATCTCGTAGCACTGGCCGGGCGCCCGTTGGAAACCCCTACTCCTCAGGACGAGTATGACAAGGACAGCCGGGGCATCGACGAGCAAGAGCGGGAACGACTGCGCCGGGACGAGGAACTACGGCCAGAATGGCCGCCGCCACCGCCCCCACAACCCGCCGAGCCGCGCGACCGCCAAATGGATCTGGTTACTTCGGTGCAGGAAACGCCGGATAAGTTGTGGCATAGGGACCACCTCCGGGAGTTCATTCTCGATCAGGAATGGGTACTGCGAGAGATCGCTCAGGATGCGAAGTTCAAGGAGTGGAAATATTGGAACGACCCAGTGAATGGGTTCTTCGCACGTATGCGGCGCGACGACGAACATAACCTCTTCCTCATCGAGGAAGAGAAGTTCAAGGAGAAGCTTAACGAAGCATACAAGTTCATCCGTGATCGTCACGAACAGCAGGCTGAGGCCGCTCTGCGCGTTCATGAGGCGCGGCACGCGTCCGCGGCCCGCGGCTGGGATCCGCGACCGCTCAAACCCGTTCCCGAGACAGATGCTTGGATGGCAAGCCTCGGTGTCAAGCAAGTGGACTTGCCCAACCTCGAGGAGGGTGGCGATCGCGCACTCTTCGAGGTGTATGTCGACGAGGACAAGTTGAAGAAGCTCCTGGAGGAGATCCAGAAGGATCCCACGGAGCGTCGGCCTGAGCGCGTCTGCAAGTGGCTTGGTCGAATTCCGGAGAACTCCTGGGAAGCAGCCGCCCGCGGAAGGCAATTGGCCGACCATTGGTACACGGGCAACGATAAAGAATCCGATGTCAAGATGTTCAAGGTCGTGGTCGTACTCGACGACGAGAGCACACAGTGCTGGATGAGCAAAATCGGCTCGCAACGTGGACATCCTGCTGTCGGGTCGGAGCAACGGTCCCAGCCGGCGCGCGCGGAAGGCGTCTTCTACCGACGCGAGACTGCTGACGGGTACGAGAATGTCGTGGCTCGATGTCACCAGTACTACCGGCCGGATGGGTTCCGAGTGCGCCTGGCCACCGACGAGGAGAACCGATGGCTACCCCAAGTGGAAGAGGTGGCCACCCTCAACCCGCAACCCGATGTCGAACAGAGGCCGCGATGACCATTCGAGCGACTCTGTCCAACGGTGCGCTTACGCTCGAGGACGATTGCATCGTGCTCGAATGGGGTGGACGGTTCGATCCCCGAAAAGAGCACGACCCGCAGCGGATCTCCCTGGACGACATCCGAACCGTGGAGTTTCGGCCCGACACCAAGTGGCGACGCGGCTGGGTGCGATTCGGAGGCGATCACCTCGGCAAAGTGTCCGCCCTGGCCGGAGAGCCTCCGGCTGCCGACCTTGACTGGATCTTGGTTGGCGCCCATGAGACGGAGAACACCTTCCTGGTGGAAATCGTGCAGACAGTGGCCGAACGGATAGGCCAACCCGATCCGTTCGCGCCCACTTCGTCACCCGCGAGGCCGGCCTCCAAACCGCCGACGGGTGATGGCAACGCTAGAACCACCTTTTACATCCACGCTCTCGGCCCCTCCGGTTCCGGCAAGACCGTGTTCATGGCGAGTCTCTACAACCGGCTCCGGCTCCGTCGGCCCGAGCTGGCGTTCCACCTCAAAACGGATCACGACAACTCCCTGCACCTCAACACGGTCTTCAACCAGGTTGCAAACCCAGACGAAATGTGGCCCACGGCGACTCAGGGGGTACACGAGTGGCGTTTCCGGGCTCGGCTCTCGTCTCCCGCCGGTGACTTCGAGCCCATAGAGTTCGTGTACCTCGACTATCCGGGTGGCGTGCTCACCAACCCGCGGGCAGCCGGGGACCCGGCTATCCAAGAGCTGGTGACGCGTCTGAGATCAGCCAACGCGCTCCTGATTCTGCTCGACGGACAGGCGATGTTGTCGCTGATGCGCGGCGAACGCCACGGACACCGCTACCTCGAGTTCGACCTGACCAGCAGCTTGGAAATTGCACAACAGAGCCGCTGTCCCGTGCACTTTGTGATCACGAAATGGGATCTCCTGCATGAGGCCTACACCCTCGACGCCGTCAGAGATCGACTGATGGCCGACGAGAATTTCAGCGACCTCATCGCCGCGAAAGTCGAGGACATCCCGGCACCTATCCGTCTCATACCCGCCAGCGCCGTGGGATTCGGTTTCGCGAAAGCACTACCGTCGGGTGAGATGGAAAAGACCGGTCGCAGCCTGCGGCCCCACAATGTCGAGCTGCCGCTCGTCAGCGTGCTTCCGGACTTCTTTCAGTTTGCCTACCACGAGATGCAGTCGCGTGAAGATACCCTGGCTCCCGACTACTTGTCGCGCGCCTCGGCCTGGCTGTCGGACAACCAGCGTGCGGCGAAGTTGCAGGCTTTCGCCGAGGCTGCGATGCCAAAACTGAAGCGGGCAATTGTCATGTCGAATCCGAAGCTGGCACCCCTGTTGAACGTGGACACCGAAGGCATCGCGGCCAAAGCCGTGGGATTCGCCCTCCGCCTCGCGCAGAGCCGCGCAGAACGCAGCGCTGCCGGTCGTGCGGCCTACGCAGAATCGGTGAACGCCCAGCGTGCATCCGTCAACAGCGAGTCGGCCGCCCTGCAGCTTCTCACCCTCCAGTTCGAGCAGATCCTTTCCGATTACGAGATAGCACAGCCCGCTTCGGTGCTCGGATGTAGCCTCGAGCAGTTCAACCCGGAACCCGAGCCGGCGTGAACTCCGAAGCCTGGCCCTTCGTCGTCACGCGCAACTCCACGCTTGACTGGCGGCCCATCGCCGCTCCACCCTTCGTGATAGACGCCCGAACCGACTTCCTGCTCGTACGTCACACAGCGGGCGACGGCGCACACCCCGTGCCGCTAACCGTGCGCCACGTCGATGGGCCCATCGTCGGCAGTTTGACGCTGGCTTTCAGGAGCCGCGCGGCGACTCGTGCACTCCTCGCCGACAGCCGCGATCAGGAATCGCAGCTCCGTGACCGTTTCGGTCGACCCGTGTTTGTCGTCGAGGGCTTGGCTTTGCGAGGTGACGTGCACCTGGAGGAAGCAACCGCCACCGCCGCGATCGACAGGATTCAAACCATCACGACCAAGCACTTCCCATCGTTCTGGTGTGAGACGAATGAGGCGGCGCTGGCAATCCCTACGGCCAGCGTGGAGATTCAAGCGGACCGGACAATGAGCGTCAGTCCAACAGCGTTAGGACTGTCCGGCCGCGCCGTCGCCTGGGCGATACGCATGGTCAGACGGTTAACACCACCGAATAGGGAAACCCGGTAACCTGCAGATCGCAGAAACGGTGAAGGGCCAGGCCCAGCGTGGGTCACCGCAACTTGCTTCGATCATCCAAGCGGGGCGGCGCGCGACCCCTGACTTCGCTGCGGCGCCGGCCTGACGGCTCCGGAAACTATCTCAGCTCGCTGCGCACCACATCTGCGGCGTCCGTGGGGAAGGTGCCCGGCACGCCCGCAACGAGAAAACGGGCGCAAAAGACCAGGCCCGGTAGCCCTGGTTCGGTACCGGGTTCACCAGATGGCGAGCTGCCCCGAATCGTGCTGGCACGGTGCGCTCGGCGCGGCATCCCAACGTTTCCGGGCCGCTCGGGCGCTCAGGCCGGTGACCTCACCGATCTCCGACCACTGCGCACCGGCGGCCCGTGCGCGGGCGATGTCCTCGGCCAGGTCGAAATGCGCCTGATGCGCGATCGCGATCCGCACCAGTAACCGCGCCTTCGGGGACGCCGCCGACGTGTTCCGTAGCGCATACCAGGCTTTCGATCCCGGGGCCGGCGAGGCCATGACCCGATCGGCGAGGCGCTCGAGCAGCACGTCTGCCTTCTGCGTCAGCAGTTCCGCCGCGTCGGCGATCGCCGACCTCGACACCTCACTCTCGCTCATGCCGCGCAGCGTAGCGGCGGGGTACGACATTGATGATGCAAGCGTGCCCCGCACCGGCGTCTCGTCTTCCCGCCCCCTTCTCCGACGTGAGCCCCAGCCGTGACACGACGACGAAGGAGCCCTCCTCACATAGAGGTGGAGCCGCAAAGCGCCCAGCAGCAGGGTCTTCCCTACCCGCCGCTGGCGCTGCTCAGCACTATACAACACACTCGAAAACGTGTTCGATAAATGGGTGCGGTTTGTGCGACCCCGAAGTCATATCGTCTGTGACAACAGGCGATAGTTGTCACTTCTAGATCATTGTTGTCAGGTGTTGGTGTCTGGCCGTCTTTGCGTCAATTTGTCGTCTCCCCGGGCTGAGGTGGCCACGATGCCGTTGCTGGCTCCACTAGCTGCATCCCGTCGACCGACTACCTCTACGGTTGGTGGCGCGGGTTCGGGAGTGTCCGCGGGATCTGGCAAGGTGGGAGCACGCTAGACGCCGCCGGAAGGGGAATCCGAATGACCGATCAGGCCGATAGACACTATGTGACCGGCCTGGACGAGTGGTCGACCGAATTGCTCGAGCGGTTCGTTTCCGATCTTGAGCGAGCCGCGGACTCCAGCCGCTCGTTCCGCACCCTCGACGCCGCCAGAACTGAACTCGCCTCGCGCGCCGTGCGACCGGCCGGCGACCCCTAGAGGCAGCCAAGGACGGACCCGGCATGACGGGGTCCCGACCACTAGAGAGGTGACGTCGACACCCATGGAAGGCGCCTGTATCGATATCTGAAGTGAAACATGCCCGGCAACCCGGCATCGCGATCCGAGAACCTAGGCCTGCTCGATGGAGTCTCGCCTATCCGCTCACCACGTCGAGATGTAAGTACATCGAGGGCATGAACGTGCTGCGCGGACCAGGGGTCTGTCTGGCCCTCCGGATACGATCCCCACCGTGCTAACTCATGAGCGACCCGTCCTGACTGCAGCTGCGATGTTTGCTGGCATTGGTGGCGTCGAAGTCGGGCTCGCTAAGAGCGGGGTGGAGACGATCTCAATGGTTGAGAATTGGGAACCGGCGCGCGCTGTGTTGGCCCACCGTTTCAGTCATGCAGAATTACTCAACGACGTCGCAACGGTGAAGACCCTGCCGCGAGTGGACATCCTGACTGCCGGATTTCCCTGCACTGACCTATCTCAGGCCGGCCGCACGCAGGGCATTCGCGGTTCGGCTAGTGGCCTCGTGAGTCACGTTTTTCGCCTACTCCCGAAGGCACGCCCAACATGGCTCGTACTGGAGAATGTCCGGAACATGCTTGCTCTGGACGGCGGCCAGGCGATGATGTTCTTGGTCCAAGAATTAGAGTCCAGGGGATACAACTGGGCGTACCGATTGATCGATTCGCGGAGCACGGGCGTACCGCAGCGTCGACAGAGAGTCATCCTTGTCGCGAGCCGCACGGAGGATCCGCGGGCCGTCCTGTTTGCGGACGATGCGACCGAGCGTGACGTCGCGTCGTATGACTCCACCGCATTTGGCTTCTACTGGACCGAGGGATTAAAGGGACTGGGATGGGCGCCGGACGCAGTACCGACCCTCAAGGGCGGTAGTTCGCTAGGTATACCCAGCCCACCGGCGATCTGGATCCCCGACGCTCCACTGGGCCGACGCGTCGTTACGCCGACTATCGAGGACGCAGAAGCCCTGCAGGGATTTCGACGTGGATGGACACGCGCTTCCTCTCCGGATGGTCGGCGAAATGGTCCCCGATGGAAGCTTGTGGGCAACGCCGTGACGACGGGTGTGAGTACGTGGGTCGGAAGCCGCCTCGTTACCCCCGGGGCCGCGAATCTTACGGGGCAGCAGCGCCTCGAACCTGGAGGTCGCTGGCCAATTGCCGCCTACGGAGCGAGCGGAGAGGCCTGGTCGGTCCCCGTGAGCATGTGGCCTGTCCGCAAGCGATACAAGCATCTGTTGGACGTCGTCAATCCCTCGACCGCTGTACCCCTATCCGCGCGAGCTACCGCAGGGTTCCTGGAGCGCACCGAGCGGAGCTCCTTGAGGTTCGACTCTGAATTCTTGGTCGCGATGAAGGAACACTTGCGGACTGTCACCGAGCAGCGGTATGTCGGTGCAGTGCCAGTGCCGTCCTAACCAGATCCAGGCCCCTGCATAAGAGCACGATTGTTGCGCCCGCAAGAGAAGGAATCCCGCATAGTGCTTTCAGAGAACGATCTTCGTCAGACGATAGACGAATACCTACTCCAGCTGGAACGAGGCGCCCCCGGCGCCAAGGGCAAGATCAAAGCGCTGATCTCGAAAGAAGCGGGAGTATCGAAGGACGCGATCGCTGTCTCCATAGCTCGCGGTGGGACGAAGCAGACACGTAATCGACTCGGACAAGCCGAAGTTCAAAAAGGAACAGAACTCACGATCTTCCTCCTGGACGAATCAGACCCGATGGACGCCTCCGTCCATTACGTCATCGATTCCATCCGGGGTCGCAATGACGCCCGCCCACCCGTTGGGCCGTTGCTATTTGCTACCCCTAGGCCGAACCAAAGCACTCTTCTTGCCATGGTCGAGGGCAGACCAACGAAGGCAAGCCGAGTGGTGCGCGACATCTACGACGTGACACCCGTCGATCCCCGGGACGCGCTGGCTCCCCAACTGCCTTCGGGTGTGTCACTTTGGCTGCTCATGTCCAGCGGCCAAAGCCTGAATGGGGACATCGACGGTGTCCGATATCACTTCTCCACCTCGATACCGAACGGGCAGCGCGTGAGGGCCGGTGACGTGATAGTGGCCGCCCGGACGAAGGGAAGCTCCGAGCAGGGCGGGGACTGCGTTATCGGAGTAGGACGAGTGGGGCGACGGGTCGACGTCGACGAGGATCGCCACGCTTTGGCCTATTTCGACAGGTACCTGCGGATGGATCCAGCCGTACCGCTCGACGAGCTGAAAGACCCTCGCAAGAACGTCGACTCCATAGTCCCGCTGGATGCAGAATGGGTTGCCCAGCTGATGAAGTTGGCGAGTGTCGAGTTGGTTGAGGATCTGCCCGTACCAATCACTGCACTCAGCCTCGACAGTCTCATTGCTGGAGTGCGGAGCGATGGTCTCATTTTCGAAGACTCGCTGATCGGGAGTGTTCTGGCTGCGATTCGTAGCGGAAAGCACATCATGCTGACCGGCGCCCCAGGAACTGGGAAGACCAGTCTGGCTCTATCCATCGCGGCCGCGGCCAAGGACGCCGGGCTCTGTAACGAAGTCCTTCTAACGACTGGAACCGCTGACTGGACCTCGGCAGACACCGTCGGCTCCTATCGGTTGACCAAGGATCAACAGCTGCGCTTCCACCCTGGCCACGTTGTATTGGCACTCGAACAGGACCGTTGGCTCATCATCGACGAACTGAATCGCGCTGACATCGACAAGGCGATTGGTCAACTCTTCACGGCGCTATCGGGCCAGGCTGTGACCCTTCCCTTCGAGGAGCATGACGAGGACGTGGGTAGCGACGTACCGATCTCCATCGTGCCTCCAGGGCAGCAGCCTCCGGTGGGCACCATTCCCAAGCGCATCCAGGAGAATTGGCGTCTCATCGTCACCCTCAATGATCGAGACCGGGATCTCTTGTTCGACATGTCCGAGGCGTTACTGCGCAGATTCGCTGCCATCGAGGTTCCCGCCCCAGCCGTCGCAGCGTGGCGTCAAATCATGCGCAGCGTTGGGGGCACGGGGCGCAGTGAATGGGACAACGCACTGGAACGACTGATTGGATCAGACGAGTTGTCGGCCCGTCCTCTGGGCGCTGCGGTCTTGCTTGACTGCGTGTACCACCTGAGAGAGATCGCGCATCTGCATGAAGAGCTGGGCACTCCGGTGGACCCAGCCGCGGACCTGCAGAAGACCCTGAGTATGTACGTCGCGCCTCAACTCCGCACGCTGAGCGCGTCGGTGAAGTTGGACGCGACAAGCTTGATGCAGAAGACGACGGACGGCAATACGTCTTCAATCCCCGGCGGCTCCTAGAGTCATGGCCGGATCACTGTGGGACCGCGATCTAGCAGCCAAACAGCTGCGGCCTCAACTGTGGCGTTATCTCAGCGGTGCAGCACGCATCTATCAGGGAGAAGCGGTCAGGCCTGAATTGTCGCTTAGCCGTTCAGACCTCGTTCGAATCTTTGCCACCCACCTGGCCCTGGCGGAAACCACTCAGTCGGCACTTGCCGCAGCACACACGCTACTTGACCAAATGCCGAGCTCGGCCGCCCTGCAGCACATCGAACTTCCCGGTGAAGTCAGAGGCCAAGTGGACTGGCCTCGATCCCATGAGCGACGAGTGGTCACGGGGGATCCCACCCTGTTCGTCTGTTCACCCCCTGAACGGCGATATGACACACCACTCGGCCGCCTCATCCACCTGGCTCTCCGCTGTATCACACGACTGTCGGACCTCAGTTCGCTACCAGCTCGTGGCCAAGTAGGTTCTGTCGTTCACGAGACGAGCGATCAAGCACGCCGCCTGCTCCTGCATCCGAAGTTGTCGAAGGTACGGCGAGTGGATGCTCGTTCGCTACGCCATACGGACGATTTGGTGAGCCGTCGGCCGCTCGCAAAGGACTTGGTCGATCTCGTTCACCAGTACGTCGCGGGGATCGTTGAGGGCGATACGGATGAACTTCGTAGGCTGCTGGAACGCCAGTTCTTGGCGCCAGACGATGACTCGCGTCTATTCGAGTTACAGGTCGGTTTCGACCTGCTGACAGCATTGCAGACATGTGGGTTCGCGATCGATCCGCCATTGCCATTGCTGCCAGGCGGCAAGGCGCCCTTCGCGCTGGTGCGGAAAAACGGGGGGCAAGGCTCAATCTATTGGCAGCGGCCGGCGTGGGTGCTCGCACCAGACTTGAGCCAGTCCGGAGCCTGGTGGCGAACACTCGACGACAACAACCTGCCGAAACAACCATTGCGGCCCGACTTCGTTGTCGACCTTCCAGCGATAAATCGCCGGTTCATCGTCGAGGTGAAATTGACGAGCCTCGCCGAGGGCAGTCCAGACCGCGACGGGTTACGCGACGCGATCGCGTACTTGGCCGATGCCGACGACGTCTTTCGAGAGTACGAACCACCCCATGCCATTGTGGTGGCATGGAACTCGACTGCCACAAATGGCAATCCGTTAGGTGTAATTCGTGTTTGTAGTCAAGAGACGTGGCGCGACGACCTCGTCAAAATGCTCAGTTTCGCCGCCATTAGACGCGCCGAGTAGTGCCGTGAAGAGCGATGCCATTGGCGAAGCATGACCGATGCAGTGAGGAGCCGGGAGACGCGACCGTCGACGTCGACGGAGTGCCGCGACACTCGGCAGCCGGAGAGCCAGCAGCTCTCGATCTGGTAGGAGAAAAAGACTTCTAACAGGGAAAATGGCGCAAAAATCGCTACGGTGAAACACTGACAGTGCGTGTTGCGTAAAAGTAGACCACATATGCGGTACCATTTTGCGCAACACCTCCGAAGGGGGCCTTAATGGCGACCGAGCTCCGCAAGTCAGATGTTGCGCGGGACTGTGAGCGGCGCCTCGCCGCCTACGGGCTTTCCATCGACCTCTTTCACACCGCGCTGAGGCCGGGGCTTTCTCATGCGACGAACCGGTCGGCGCTCGCGCTGCGGTCTTCTCCGGGGACGGACCTGTACCACGACAGCATGGAGCAGTTCGCGCTCCGACTTGCGGACGCGAAGTGGAAACCGGTGTACGTGGACAGACAACCCCGCTTCCTTCATCCGGAAGGGCTTCTCTCTTTCACTCTCGCATCTGCCGTTGATGTCGCGAATCCGGACCTCCGGCGGGAGCCTCGTACGAAAAAGAAGGGCAAAGCGACCCGGAGCGCGCTGTCGGCACCGCACATCGAGGATCCGACCCTGTTCGGGACGGAGGCCGAACAACCTGAGGCGTTGGTAGGCGAGGCGAGACGTGCTCCGCTCTGGCTTCTGCTACATGAGCGGACCGAACGTGGGCTCAAGCTGGAGTTTTCGAGGCCGGAACTCATGACGGAACACGGCATCGTTCACGGGTGGGTTGATCGTATTCCTATGCCCTTCCTCGATCTCGACGGCGACCTGTCGGTCTTTGACAACCCGGATGACGGAGACGGTGGCTTTGATGTCCCGGTCGAACCGCTGCGCTAGCGACACACCTTTCGACCCACCTGTGTTTAGTCCCGCGCGCTTGAAGTTGGCACGGCAACGTCTCGGACTGACCTTGACGAAACTGGCTGCGCTCAGTGACGTTTCACTTCGATCGCTCACCAACTACGAGACTGGCAAGCTTCCGCCAAGTGACGAGTCACTGCGGAAGCTCGCAGATGCTTTGGCCGTGCCACCATCATTCTTCGAACGAGATGCGCTCGATGCGGTCCCGGTGGAGGCGGCGAGCTTCCGCAAGCTCAGCAAAACCACTGCCACCAGAAGAGATGCCGTGCTCGCATCAGCAAGCTTGACCGTGGAGTTTTTCGACGCCATCGCCTCGAAATTCAAACTGCCAGATGCTGACATTCCAACACTGGACAAGCTGGCTCCAGACCACGCTGCGGATCTGGTCCGTAGACGGTGGAATCTCGGTGATCGACCGATCTCCAATATGGTGCACCTACTCGAGTCCAAGGGTGTACGCGTGGCGGCAATCCGGCACGAGTACAACGACATCGACGCGTTCTGTTTCTTTCGGGACACCACGCCATATGTATTCCTGAACACGTCCCGAACCGGCGAACGTCAGCGGTTTGATGCCGCTCACGAACTCGGCCATCTCGTTCTGCACAGTGAACTGGACATGGAGCCAAGCACATCCAAGGAGCGGGAGGTAGAAGCCAACCAATTTGCTGCCGCCTTCTTGATGCCCAGGACCGCGGTATTTGCGCAGTCGATGAGCGGGGCAAGTCTTGACCGCATCCTGGCTGCTCGGTCGTACTGGAAAGTGTCGGCTATGGCCCTTACACACCGACTGCACGACCTCCATCTGCTCAACAACTGGCAGTACCGAACCATGTGCGTAACCCTTTCCGACCAGGGTTATCGCTCGTCTGAGCCGGGAGGGATTGTGCCGGAATCGTCTCAACTCCTCCGCAAGGTCATGTTCGGTGCAGCTAGCAAGATCACCGTTCGAGAGGCAGCCGAAGAACTAGACCTACATCATGCCGATATACGGGGATTTGTTCGCGACCTCGTTCCGACGGCATCTTGAAGATCGAGAGCTAGGAGGTCGGGTGGTCGACGAGTTCGAGTTCTTAGGTGCGGAAGCACCAACTGAGGTGACTTACGCGCTCGGACGACTGCCCGACCGGATCTACGTCAGTCGGAGCTTTCCCTCGACCTTCGCGCATCGCAAGATGTCGGGCATCCAGCTCGCTACATCACCAAGGTCTTCGACGAACTGGCGGCAGAGCAATCTCGTCCGGAGTCAGGCTTCGACCATGAGGAGTTCGTAGTGCACACAATCCCGGGCGGACGGAAGCAGGTGAAGCTCCAAGTCGTGCGCGAAGCCGGCAATGTCCGTGAGCTCGTCTCCAAAGGGTCCCAACCAATCCTGCAGCCGCGAAGATGGATACCATTCTAACTCTCGACCGAGATGGTGCACGGCGGCTCATCGACCTCGTGAAGCTCCTGGACTGCACTGCACCCTTCTTGACGGCGAGATCTAGAGCTGACGATCCGTGTGAAGCTGAGGCAGATTACGTCACCTGTGGTGGCGTAGTCCCAAACTATCGGCATTGGGCGTTACCTACGGGATCACGCGCAGAGCGGGCATCGGCGGGTCCCTGGTCCCCGGGTTCGGCAACCCGATCGGGCCGAGTTGATCATGCCGTGGCCGCGGAGGCCGTGAGGTGTGTGAAGGTCCCGACCCGAAGAACGCTGCCGCCTGGGGCACAGCCACCCACCCCTCGCCACCGACCCGCAGCTCCTCGGTGAGTACCACGTCGGGACCACCAATTCCACACCGAGGCCCCCGGTTTACAGCGACGGGGGCCTCGGGCCTTCGCGGGTATCAGACGATCGCCGACCTCGACGACTTGCGGGTGAACATCAGCCTTCGATGCGTCCGAGGGGAAGAGGAAGGCGGGCGGGCTGTGTTTCACATTGGAAATGAGACGCCCCCAGAACGCATCTGTAGGCCGCAAACACCCAGCTCAAATCGTTTCAAAAGTTATTCCACAACCTCGTGTCACAACAGTCGTACAGATGTGACTTTCGGTATGCTCCGCACATGGAATTGGGGTATGGGCGGGTGTCGACTAGCAAGCAGGACCTCGCGCGGCAGATCGACGCCCTCACCAAGGCCGGAATCGAGCAGGCGCACATTTACGTGGACAAGAAGTCCGGGGCCACCACCGAGCGTCCGGGATTGCAGGCACTGCTGGGATACGCCCGCACCGGCGATGTCATCGTGGTGCACACCCTCGACCGGCTCGGCCGCACCGTCCGCGACACCCTGAACCTGATCCACGACCTGCATCAGCGGGGCATCGGTCTCCGGAACCTGGCGGACCCGATCCGGGTCGACTCGACGAACCCCGACGACCCGATGGGTCAGCTCGCGATGGTGCTGCTGGCCCTGTTCGGGGAGATGGAGCGCACCTATGCGGTCGAGCGGGCCGCCCACGCCCGGTCGGTGGCCACCGAGAAGGGTCGCCGCGTCGGCCGGCCCAGCGTGGTCACCGACGCCCAACTCGCCTACGCCACCCAACTACGCGACGGTGGCGCCACCATCGCCGAGATCATCAACAAGACCGGGCTAACCCGCTCGACCCTCTACCGGCATCTCCCGACACGACCGGCCGAGACGTTCACCGCGGAAACCGACCCCGTCGACGACAAGGACTTCGTCTCAGCAAGTTCGGTGGCGCCGCCAACGGCCGCCGGACCGCTGACCTGCCCGACCTGCGGACATCAGCCCACCACCAGGCGTGAGCTCGTCCCACACCGCGCCGACCTCGCCACCGTCTGGCTGCACCTCGACGACCGCGACCGGGTCCGCGAGCAACATCACTGCGCCCGCTGCCAGCCGCACGGCCACGTCCTGGTGATCAGCTGCTCCCGATGCGGCGACGGCCCCCTGGTCACCGGCACCGCATCCGACAGCAACGATCCTCCGGCTTCGGTCCTGACGTGGCTCGAACGGCACGGGTGGACAGTCGGCCCGGATCTGCTGTGCCCCAACCACTCCTGACATCTGGGTTCAGCGACCCGCGTCAGCACGGGCCCGCGCATCGTGATATCCCTTGAGGAAATACCAGGAAATTGGGCAGCTCGCGGTGGCCATCCTGTGAGACACGTGAGCGTTATTGCGCCCGCGGGCGAGGGGTCACTCGGAACATCATGCGTAGCACCTGTCCATCGGGTAGGCATTGTGCAGTGCGTCGGACGACCCGGTCGGGACGGTTCGGAGCACACCGTTCGGCCGAGAATCTCGCTACCACGGAGGGCCATGATGGGCACGCAGGCGCGGGCGGAAGTCACTCGTCGGGTCTTGCGCGATGCCGCGCCCGAGGTGTTCACCCGCCGCGGCTACCGACAGACGAAGCTGAGCGAGGTCCTCACCCGGGCCCTGGCCACCAAGGGGGCGCTGTACTTCCACTACCGCTCCAAGGAGGAACTCGCCCGCGCCGTGATCGAGGAAGGCACCCAGCGATTCACCGCCGTGTGCACCCCGCATCTCACTCCCGCACGCCGGCATTCGACGCCATGATCGGCACTTCCTCCGTCACGGTCGACGCCGCCGTGACCGATCCGGTGATGGGGGCAACTGCTTAGCGTGACAACAGATCATCTTCAGGTCTTCTCCTCAGAAGGCGTGGGGCATGCGGGTTGCGCCGGGGGTGCGGGCGATGGGCATAGCCCTCTTTGCCCGGGCGGAGTGATCCATCCCGCAATTGACTTCGGTCGGTGCGCCCGGTCCGTTACGGGCCGATGTCCTCGGGGGCTCGAAGTCGCGTCGAGCTGCCCGGCTCCTCGGCTGGGTCCAACTCGGGCCGCCGTGGGGGGGCCGAATCAGGAATCAGGTTGACAGAGCCACGCACCCATTGAGGGATGCGGCGGCACGGACAGCTTGGATGTGGTGGGCGGCAGGCTAGGTCTGTGGCCCATTGCCTTGGCCGGCCCCAGGCGTGAAGTCCTTCACGGCCCCACCAGGTGTACGGAAAGCACCACCTGTTCCAGTGCTAATGGAATCCGGAACGGAGCCCGGCATCTTTGCAAACTGACTAATAGTCTCGCCGGGAGGCCCGCCGATTTGCCCGGGGACACCCCCGACTCCGACACCGTCACCGGGGTCTGCCCATGCCACTCCAGCGAGCGGAACAGTCAGGGCTCCCGCGGCCATCACAGTCACCAACACTTTCTTGAGCATGTTCTTCCTTTGATTCTCGTCATGTTGGGGCCGCCGTTGATGGCGCCGTGTCAAACAAGGTCCGTGGGTGACGGGTCGGGGATCAGCACCGTTCCCGCACAGGGGTGCACCCGCCTCAGCGCCGGATTTCCGACGAATCAGACGCCGAAGAAGAGCCCTAGATCGTCACAGATGCTGAAGTCGACCGGCGTGAAGTTGTATCCGCCGCCGGTTCCAGCATTGGGCGTCAGCAAGTTGCAGCTGAACCGGGTCCAGTCGTCGCCGAGATGCGATGAGTTTTCCGTCGTTGTCGTGACCTCACCGGCACCCTGCTGCGACTGCGTAGTTGTCGTCACGCGGAAGAGGGTGACCAACGAGGTTCCTCGATAGAAGCTCCTGTCCGGGGCGACGGGCCCGTCGAGGGATCTGCCCGCGCGGTCCTCGGCTGTGCTCACCGTTACGCAGTGCTTGGTGCCCTGCTCCACCGAGAAGGTGCCGCCCTGCGCTTCGCAGGTCGGCTTCAGGATCTCGGGCGGCGCCGCGAACGCGGCCGTCGGCGCGGTAAGCAGTAGGGCGGCGGTGAACAGGGCGCTCAACCCTGCGGTGGTGATGCGCACGCCAGCACCACGAACGCCACCCAGGCCTGAATCCAACTTGCGCATGACGCTACCTTTCTTGTCGAGCGCTAGCTCGAATGAGAATGAACTCACCGGGCGCGGGAGATGTGATTGCCGTCACACCCTTATCGGTCGCCGTACCCGGCGTGTTACGGGCCGCACCGCCCCCGCACCGATCGTGGAGGCTGACTATGCACAAGTACGTGACGGTGGGGATCTTCGCACCCGATATGCGTGAGCGTGATGCCGTTAACACTGTCCGGCACGGTGGCGGGGCGGTCTTGCCACTCCTCGTAGAGCTGCCGCGCGAGATCCTGCTCGGTCGTCGACACCCGGGCATAACCCAACTCCACGCATGGAGCGTACCGAAAGTTAGGGCTGTACGGATGTTGCGACACGAAATTATGAGACTAACTTTTGAGACACAGTGACCTGCGCATTCGCGACAACCGAGGGCGGCCCAGATGGTGTCTCACTACCAAGGAAGTGGGACGTCGATTGTGGTGTGCTGTTGAGGTGGCGTTGGCGCTGTGGCGCTTTGGTACCGTCGGCGGGTGATCGCCTGTTGCGAAAGGCCGGCGCCGCTCGTGATGCTGGTGCGCTTCGCGCGGTGCAGCTTGTGCAGACCCGAATGTGCGACGACGGGGCGTGATCAGTGGTGTGCGGCCGATCATCCACTTTCCCATCCCCCGATTGGGGGGAGCGCGCGCGGATTTGACCAGCACATACTGGGGACATGATCGTTGTGCGGAAGACGCAACCGTTCCGCTGGAGTGTGCGGGACGCGGCGCTCGGAACCGACGACACCTCGGAGTTTCGGCACGCGGTCCTCGGGGCGATCCGGGCCCAGATCCCTTAGATCGGGGCTGTATAGCCATGGTCGATCCGGCGACGTTGATGTTCACCTTGTCGACGTTGGTCGACATCTGGCCACTCTCATCAGAGCCAATCGATAAATGCGACGGTATACACGTTGATGTCCGGGCTCACGTTGACCTTGCGAGGCTGCGTTACCCCTGACGCCTCGACGGTGTACAGCTGGTTGCGGTCATAGGTGAATGCAACCGTGTTGCCGTCCGGGCTACCGATGGGGTTGGTCACCGCTACGGTGTTGGTTGGCGGCAAGAGGGGACTACCGTCGCCGTCACCGCAGGATCCGACGTGCTCGACGTTGGCGATACTTGCCTTGTAGATCTGTGTGCGAAGCGGTACGAGGTAGGTGTCCGGTCCTAGCCATCCGATCTCTGAGTGCGCACCGAAACATGAGGATTCGTTGAAGTGGATCACGCCGTCACCGGTTTTGAAAGGTTTCGGTGGGACCTTGCCTTGGGTGACGACGAATTGGGCGTCTGCGACGGACGTCGATCCGGCTGGTACTCGGAACACCGTTTGTCCGTCGTTGTGGTGCTCCGTGTAGTAGAAATCACCTTTATTGTCGAACCCGATGGCGATGTTTCCTTGCGTGCCACCGAAGGGGTCCGCGGTCTCAGTGCGGTTGATGTCTGTGAATGTGCCGGCGAGATCGACCCAGCCGGCGTGGAGGTCTCCGTTGACGGATTTGGTGAGGGCGTACCGGTCCAGGCTCGGCGCAAGACCCAGTCGAAATCCGGGTAAGGTGTTCTGCCAGTTCGACACATCGAACGAAGCGAGTGCGTCGTAGGTACCACTGCCGGGATCGACAAACCCGATCTCGAGGGTCCTCGCACTGCCGTTCCTGTCCTCACCCTTCTTTTGGCCGATGAGAATTCCCGACTTCGTGGTGGGGGCAGGTCCGTTGGTCGAGGTGACCGTCGTTGACGGAGTCCTCGGTAGATCTATCCCGTCGAGTCGTTGAGTCGCAGATGTCGTGGTTCCCGTGGCCCCATCGTCCGACGGGGTGCATGCCGCGCCAAGGGCACACGCGATCCCGATGCAGACGGTCGTGGACACGCGGCGCCACGAAAGGGAATGGTCGCGAGGACTTCGCATTGTTGGCTCCTGTTTAACTGAAGGGTGCTGCTAGTTGGGCCTGCGCGGGTCAGGTTTTGTTGTGCGGCACGTCGCGTGAGTAGATGTCGCCGAGAGCCCGTCGCGCTTCGGCGGCTGCGACCTGTTCGGAGTCGCTGGCGCGGCCGGCGGTCAGGGCTGAGATGACGTCATCGACGGCGGTGGCCACGATGAGGTCAACGGAACGGTTCGGTGGTGTGTTTGAAGTGGCTGTCGACTCGTGGTGTCCATACGGGGCATAACGGTGAACCACCGACGCTGCATAGATCCACAGGGCTGCCGTGTTTGCGACCATGATCATTGTCGGGCCTGCGCTATCTGGGAAAGGTTGGAGAGCGGCAAGGGCGAGTGTGGGGACGGCGGCAAGCGCAGAGTGCCACACCCATGTTCGGGTCGGTTTACGTATCGCATTCCGTGATAGGCCCGAAGCCCGGTCGGTGTCGGGCTCAATCAAGGTCGTCGATCGTGATCAGCCCGTCCTGCAGGGCGCGGGCGAGCAGAGCGCTCTTCGAGGGCGCTGGTCGGCCCTTGGCCGAGTACTTCTCGCGAATCCGAGCAAGGTGGGTGTTCACGGTCCCTAAGGAGAGGAAGAGTTGCGTGGCGAGGACTTCCTTGGAATCGCATTTCAGCCAGCCCAGGAGCACTTCGGTCTCCCGCGCGGAGAGCTTTGGGGCTTCGTGTCTGATCGTGTTGCGCACGGTCATCGACGGATTGTGAATCGATCCCGGTATGGGATGTTCTTCCACGACGTTGTTCACAGTGGCTCCCTCTGTCATCACAGCTCGCGAGAACGGCGACCTGTCCGGCCCCCGGTTCTTCCCTGACGGAGAAGTTATCGGCGTTGTCCGGCGCGGACGAGACACCAATTCGGGGGACGCTCGAACTGGGGGCACCATTCGCAATGCGACCTGCCTGTGTTCAGGTTCGGTCGCGCCCGATGATGTGGCCGTCGTGTGCTAGCTCGACACGGCGGGAGCCGCTTTCGTTACTCACGAGCACCGACGCAGTCAGTGCACGACCGGGTGGGAGGACTCGGGCGGTGATCGACCCGGATTCTGCCCGGTTGAGTTCGTCGGCCACGGTCAGCAGGATCCGGCGTCGCGCAACGGGATCTATGCCTTCCATCCCGTGGTCGTCGAGGAGGACGACGTCGACTCCTCGTCTGCGGGCCGCACGGGCGGCATCGTTGATCAGCGGATCGGCCAGTGCAGGTGCCCGGAGGGTGTCACGTAGATGTGCTTCGAGGAGCCGGCATTGCAGCATCTCCTCGGTGCTGAGCGGCGTCCCGGTGGAGATGCGTTCGAGCATCGGTCGTGCCAGCGTGTCGAGCCGGTTGAGCTGTGCGTCGCGTTCGGACAGTCTGGCTGCGGCGGCGGCCTCGTCAGCGATCTGTCGGGTGGATTCTTCCCTCAGCTGGAAGATCGCCTTCGCTGAGGGGCGGATCGTGTAGGCGAAGAAGGTGCCCATCAGCAGTGGGCCCGCGCTGATCGCCGACATGGTGATTCCGTGGATCGCGCCCTGCCCGGTCACCTGTGACCACACGACGCATACCGTGACTATGCCGAGTAACCCGGCCCACGCCGGCCAGGTTCGCCCCCGGACGCACATGAACGTGTACACGGCTGTGGCGGCACCGATCGGCCATGTTTGCAGTGGGCTCGTGATCGGTACCGGGAGCGCGGCAAGGACCAGCGCACAGGATGCCGGCCCGGCAAGAGTGATGGCGGTCGTCGCTCGCCAGGGAAGCGGGTCACCGGACACCGCGATAAGCGCGATGGCCGATGCGGCATTGACGATCACCGCCAGCGCGATGGGGAAGACGGACGACACACCGTCGAGGGTGCCTGCTGCCGCGAGTGCAGTTCCTCCGATGTAGATGCTCACGATCACCCATGCCGCCCGCGTGTGCATTCCGAGCAGAGTGGTGACGTCGTCGTCGCGACGGTGGTCTGCGCGGGCTTCGGAATGTACGGGGCCTGGAGTGGTCATTGCTCGCTCCCTGCCCAGGTGAGTTCGATCCTGGTGCCGATTTTGGGGCGGGACTCGACGGTGGCCGATCCACCAGGGAGGTGGTTCATCCGATCCAGGATGCTGACCGCGAGGCCCAGTCGGTGGGCCGGTACGGAGGAGATGTCGAAGCCCTTTCCGGTGTCGGAGACGATGACGCTGAGTCGTCCCGGGCCGAGGGCGACGATGACATTGCGATGTGCGCCGGCGCCGGCGTGACGCAGGCTGTTACGCAGCGCTTCGGCGAGGGCGGCGCCGATGGTGCGGACCGTTTCTGCGGGAATGAGTGTGTGTTCGGATCCCGGGCTTCGGTGTACGGCAAGGGAGATCGATTCGTCGACCTCCGACGCTGCGGCACGCAGGTGGGAGAGCACTGCGGGAGGGTCGAAATCCTGTGTCGGGAGCACACCGACCCGGAGCCCGTCCAGCTGGGTCAGGGCGATGTCGGCCTGACGGATCAACCCCTCGTTGAGTGGTATCCGCGACGCCGCCAGCAGCGTCGACATCACGCTGTCATGGGTCAACGCATCGAAGCGTTGCCGCTCGACGGTCCG
>NZ_WXYH01000389.1:222025-237215 GCF_009872365.1 Rhodococcus sp. T7 | reverse complement strand
ATCCGCGACGCCGCCAGCAGCGTCGACATCACGCTGTCATGGGTCAACGCATCGAAGCGTTGCCGCTCGACGGTCCGGGCTTGCAGGGACGCTGCGCTGGCCGCGGCGGCAAACGTGTCCGCTCTCGTGGCGTCATGAACCTGACCTGTTCTCGCGGCCACCACCGCTGCACCGACGAACAACAGGCTGACCCCGATCCCGAACGCAATGTCCGGAACGAAGGGGCTTCTCACGTCCGGTGTTCGAACGGTGTAGTTGATGAGCTGCGCCCCGAGCATGACCACGGCCAGTTGCACGAATGCCCACCGCGCCCGCCACACGGCGCCCGCCGCCAGACTCGACAGCGCGGGAAAGGTCGAGAACCACACGCCTTTACCGTTGGGCAATAGAGTGCCGGACCATGCGAGCGGCCAGGTCATCAGCCCAAGGGGGTAGGTGACCGCCGTCAGGTTCGCCAACAGTCTCAGCCGCGGCCCGCTGAACGCGAACGATGCCACGCCCAGGGCCAATCCCGGCCCGAAGAACAGCACCAACGCGAGCGGAGTCCACCATCCCGCCATCACGGCGGTCAAGCTCCGCACGTCGGCAACAAGCAGAAGGAAGTAGAACAGGTACCCGGCGCCGATGAAGCGTGCGAACATGCGCAAGATCTGGTCGGCTGTGCTGACAGACGCATGGACTGCGGCATGCGGAGCGGGCGCTAGTGTTTGCGTCGGCGTCGTTGAGGTATCGGTAGCCATCCGTCCTCCAGCGCGCGTTTGTACAAATCGGTCTTCGTTGGTGCAGGTCGGCCCGCCTCAGCGTACTTCTGACGGATCCGGCCGAGGTAGTCGTTCACCGTCTCCTGCGCGAGGCCCGTCAGGGACGCCACCCGCGCGGCCTTCTCCCCGGATGCATAGAGGGCCAAAACCTCTCGCTGCCTCGGGCTCAGGTCGACGTCCAACAGGTTCGGATCGCCGTCGATCGCGGCCGCCCAATCGGTGGTCGCCACCACACCACCCCGGGCAGCGCTGCGGATGGCATCGACCACCGCGGCCGCCGGCTCGGACTTTCGCACCACTCCGAGGACGCCGGCGCGTGCAGCCGACCGCACCAGGTAAGGATCTTCCGCCGAGGTAAAAACCAATGTTTCGACACCCTCGGTCCGCAACCGATCAACATTCGATATCGGCGAAGACCCATCGGCCAGGCGCAGATCGAGCACAGCGACGAGATCGAGATCGTCCTGACCGGAGAGCATTGCAGCGAGACCGAGAACCATCGACTCATGATCCTCGACCACCCCGATACGCAACGCTGGACCAGAGTGAGTGCGGTGCTCGCCGGCACCGACTGGTGTCGGCCCTGTAACGGACGAGTCAGACTGCCACGCAGGCGTCGGCATCCATCCCCCTCTTCCAGCAGTGCGTCCGAACTCCGAACTTTGTGACTGCGACACTATCCTCCCCTTGCCGCTTTGTTCTATCGCCCAGTTGGCGGACACAGTCGACAACTGAGCGTTCGCCCGACAGTGGCATTCGAGTGCCACCGTACGCAGTGGTCGTCGCTGGCACGACCCGGTGCGCAACACAGCAGTTCGTACACTGTTTGCTGTTTGCTTCGGAGTGGGACACACGTCCAGCGAGAAAAGAATTAACCGCCTTGAACTGCCCGAAGAACCTGCTGTGCCGCCGCTTGAGGCGCGCCGAACTGATTGGAAGCATAAGCAGAGGTGTGGGTGCCAACGCCAGCAAGTTGAACGATAGAGAGGGGAAGAAATGTTGCGGGATTGGCTGCGCACACGATATCGCCAAGCTGGCAAACGCTAAAAACCTTGTTTCTGACGTTGCCAGCGAATGCAAGACGACCCCCGGAGAAGGCGGGGAAGTTTCCGCTCACTCCACCCGAGTAGCCCATATACCAAGGGTGCATGTGGATTCCTTGCTCAAATGGAATCTTGTCGGGGTCCGCGATAAGGACCGACGCACCTATCCTGTCGAGGAGTCTGTGATTGCGCTCGGTGCTTAACCGATTGAGCACTCGATGCATTACCATAGCCCCCTGCGAGTAACCGACAAGGATTATCCGTGGTCCCCCGCAGGCGGAACCCTTCGAGTCCATCTCTGAGGCGGTCCGGCTAAGCACTGAAATCGTGGTTTGGATGCCTTGTTCCACACCGGCCCAGTACCTACCTGCACCTGTGCCTGCGAGGACGGACACCGACTCCGCCGGGTAGTCGACCGCTGTCGCGGACACCTGCAGAGGGTCCCCAGCCAAGAGAGATCTGGCGATTGCACGGACCGCGGAGTCGACCTCGCGCCCTAGGCCGCCGAAATCATTAGCACTTTGTCCGGATCCGCGAGCACCAATAATCGCGATCTCGCCGTTTCGTGCGCAGAGGATCGGATCTCCCTGCGCATTTGCAATGCCCGCAGGAAAAGCCAACAGAGTCAAGGCCGACACCATGACCAGGCTAGCCAACGAAACGACACGACGGCGGATGGCTGCTTGTGGGCAACCGAAGAAACCACTGCAACCCATGAGGGCCTCCTGATCTGTTCGCATTCGCGGATGTGTCTAGCCCCGTGCCCGTGGGAACATACTTAATTCGCGCAGCCTCGCTCTCCGCGCTGGTCGGGAAGCTCGCGTACCAAATAGGGTCAGGACTTGGCCGTGATGCGCTTGCTGTACAGCGACTAGCTCAGGGCCGTACGAGCATCCCTCGGCACAAGATACCGTGACGAACCAACCGGAACCATTGACACCATCACCGAGCTCTCGGCGCTCCTGACCGTAACTACGGTCAGGAGCATCGAGACGTGAGGAAGCGGTCACCCAATGCGTCCTGACATTAGCCCTGACTGCGCCACTACACCGGTCCGAGCGAACGACGCCGACACTTCGAACGCGACATGGGATGAACCTACGCCGCATTGAATCATGATGTGTCAACTGCCTATACGTAGTTCACGTTCAAGGTATTGAGGAAGCGCCGCAACTCAGGCAGGTTCGACGCCTTTCGGTCCAAGTCCTTGTAGATCGCGTTGTCACTGTTAAGTGACCTCTTGTCACTCTTCTCCTTCAAGTACTGCATATTTTTCCTGTAAGAATCAAGATTGCCCATTGCAAGTGCTCTCCTTCTGTCGCAAGGCTCAAGTGTGTCCTGCGACTCTCTTTTAGTGTCTGCGTATGAGGCGACGCCGTTCACATCGGCCACTTCTTTGTTCTGCCGCCGATGCGTCGAACGGTGTCGCTGAGAGCGGCGTTCATTGACATAACGTTGCCAAACCACCTCTCGTCATTGCTCGTCAGTGGACCAAAAGTGCCTTGGATCGGATCGTTTCCCTGGAGGGTGAGCTGCATCCTCCACATCATCCTGACTCGATTCCCGGCTGCGATCACGAATCCGTTGTGAGTCAGAGACTCCAGATAGACCGTCTCGGCTAAGGGGGGATGTGGCTGCGGTTCCATCTCAAGTAGAACTCCGAAGGGTTTGTCGCCCTCGTAGTCGCTGGCGCCCTTAAGGACCTGCAGGAACTCTGCACTCGTACAGGGGGCGGTGAACGTTCTTTCGCGAAATGTTTTGGAAGGTCCGAACAAACCCATTCTGTTCACCTCTTAGCGTGTGGATTCGGGAGGGACTTCACGGGCCCGACTTGTTGGTCGACCTGCATTGTGGAAGTCCAGAAGGCCACGATAGCCAAAATGGACCCGCATCAGAGTCGTTCGAACGGATGAAAGTCTTGTTTGACGGGTCACTGCCAGACCCAATGTGCCTTAAGTCGACATCCCGTGAGAGCGCGTTGCATGTCGGTCACATGAATGACACTGGCGCGGTTGCAACGACAATCGCCCGCACGGACCTTGGCCCAATAGGTCATAAGTCGGATTCGTCTGATTTGATACGCCAATGAAACGCGCCCTGACCGTATGCCTTGCCGCCGGCCTCATGACTGCCGCATGCGGATCCACAGATGCCGCCGAACAGCCCCCTCAGACCGCGCAGGCCCCGATCGAATCACCTAAGGCGACCACCTCCAAAACTCCCGCGACCACACCTGCCCAGAGCCCCATCCTCAAGAAGAGGATCGGCGAGCCCGCCGGCCAGGGTTGCGACCCAAACGGCGGGGTGGATGATACCTGCGACGTCATCTTCACCATCACCGATATCGCACGCGGTGAGCAATGTGCCGGCCACTCAAGCGGCACAGTGAACCTTCCAGCGAACAGCGAAGTTGTCCGGTTCGACATCGATGTGACCACGGCGCCCACCTTCAAGTATCCCGATGCCGACACTATGATGCTGACTCAGTTCTGGAGCGTCGTCGGGCCGGACGGATACCTGTCGCGCGACCTCGACGTCGCGATCGGTTGCGATACCGAGGCCGACGCCGTCTACAAGTCACTTGAGCCGAATACCAAGCTTCGGTCGAGCATCCCGATCGTCGTACCGATTGGGGCGAAAATTCTCCGCCTATCCGACAACGGACGCGGCTGGGAGTGGGAAATCCCGACCTAATTGACCCCTCGCCAGGTGCACAAAGTCCATTACTTGAACGCTGGCGACCGATGTAGGCGTCGACCTCGTTGCCCTACTGTCTCCGATGCCGCGACCCGGGCGTCGTTGCCGGACTCGGTGCAGCAGCCGGGGGGAACCCGGGTCTCGACTTCACCCGGGCTTCCTCCTGCCCGCGGAAGGGCCTCAGCCGCCAGCGCCCTCACGCTGGACCAGGATCTTCGACTGGCTACCTCCAGACGTGGGGTGATAGGTCGTGTACTCGAAGACGACGACCGCCTCGTCACTTGAGCGGTACCCAACCTCGCAGGAGAATTTCTCGGTTACCGGGGGCAGCGGGTCCGGCTTGCCATCGTCATCCCACACGGTCGAGGAGATCTTCTTCTCCCATTGAGCCGTCCCGGTACCTTGGACCGTCCATGTCTCGGTTACACCGGCGGCGCCGTCTGACCTTGCGGTCACATCGGCGAAAGTCATGTCCAGGAAAGTAGCTTCCCAAGCATCCAAGTAGTCAGCGGTTCCGGCGACACCTGGGCCGGACGGCCCGATGGGTTTCTCCTGGAGCATTGTATCGGTGCAAGCCCTTGCGACCTTCTCGTCTACGCTCTCCTCCTCGCCTCCGCATCCGGTGAGGACAATGCCAGCTGCAAAACTGGAGAGAATTCCTACGGACATCTTATTCATTGCTGCGCCCTGTCGCGTGACCGTGGTCTGGTGCCCGGCTGTCTGCGGGATTCTATCGCGGAGAAGTGGGCCGCAGTCTCGCTGCAAGGGTCTGTCATTCACATGATCTACACCTTCATAACTATTGCATTCGGAGCAGCGAGGCACCATCGGTCGCATCGACAACGAGCCAAGCCCGACCGCGATTCTCTTGGAACATGCCAATGAAGCCGACTTGCCACCCAAAAGGGGCGCCACCCCGTTGTGATCGGTTATGACCGCACCTCCACCGGGCGGGGACAGCGGATATGGCAACCAACACCAGGTCAGGTTCGTACGCGGCAACGGAAGTGTTGTTGGGCGGACTAATCTCTGACGGGAAGCGCAACGCCGCATCGGAGCGGGCGGCGTGTGGGGCTAGCTACGAGGATCGCGAAGTTGTACTGGCTACCACTCGAGGACGGTGCCACGCATAGGTTTCCTGGGTCGACGGTGGCGGTCTACTTGCGGGCTTCGACGAGGGAATGCGCGTACGCGGGTAACACGGTGCCGGTCGGTGTCAGCCCTGCTGTGGTCAGTAGTGCGTTGAGTTGTTCGACGGTGCGCTGGCGGCCGCCGTCTGTTTGGGTCAGCATCTGCAAATCCACGAATGGCGCCAAGAAGTTCGCGGTGTTCGGGTGCTGAACGATTTCGACGAGGACCAGTCGGCTTCCGGATGGCATCGTAGCTGCGACGTGTTCGAGGATGGTGGCGCAGCGAGCATCGTCCCAGTCGTGCAGCACATCTTTGAGCAAGTAGATGTCGGCAACGACGTCGAGGGATTCGAAGAGGTTTCCGACCGTGCGGGTGACGCGGCTGGTGAGATTTCGACTGGCGAGGAAGGTTTCCGCTTCCGCGACGGGCCCGGGTGCGTCGACGAGGATGCCCCGCAGGTAGGGGTGGGCGTCGAGGACCGTGGCCAAGAGGGTTCCGATACCGCCCCCGACGTCGCACACCGTTCCGCTGTGCGGCCAGGGGTAGGTCTTGGCGATCACCTGCGCGTTCATCACCGCGATCGCACGCATGGAGCCGGCGAACAGTTGCTCCTCGTCGGGATGCTGGCTGAACCACTCCCACACCGAGACGCCATGTACCCGGGGAAAGGCCGGCTCGCCGGTCCGCACGCTGGTCACCAGATCCGTCCAGGCGTCTGCGGTCGAGCGCAGTCCCATGTAGACGGCCCAGTCGTGCATGGACGCAGGGTGATCGCGGTGCAAGGTCTTGCCGACCCGGGTCATGCGGACTTTCCCGGTGCGGCGGTTCATGGTGCACAGCCCGAATGCCGCGGCGGTGCGCAGCAATCGGTGCGTCGTGTCCGGGTCGGTGCCGGCGCGCCTGGCGATTTCCGCGGTCGACATCGTGCGGTCGCCGACGATTCCGGCAATGTCGAGTTCGGCGACGGCCGCGACGACATGCGTGATCGCCAACCCTGCGGTGAGCTCGAGCAGGGTGGACCCGGGGGGCATCGGGGCGTCGGCGAGCTGGCGCAGTCGACGCTGCTGGGCCCGCATCATCACGACGACTGGACGAGGTGGGACCGCCATGCATCGATGGTAGACAGCCGAGGGGATGATCGACCCGAGTTTGCCGAAGGGCTGGGACCGTCACCTTCGGTTAACCGAGCACGACTTCGCGATGGCCAACAGCAATGTGTCGTTCAGTGTCCGTATCAACATCACTCTGAAGAAATCCGCCGAGTTGCGGCAGCATCGAGGATCACACCGTGCACCAGGTGAATGAAGGGACCGCGCCGTGTCGCTTAGACGGCGGGTCGTAGCTTAACGCGATCCGAAACCGGTCTTCGACCGGCTGAGGGGACAGGGCATATACGTCGCCTTGTTGGTGATGGAGAAACCCGGCTCACGGCACCCAGAACATTCCAGTCCCCGCTATGATTTCCTGCCCGGTAGTCATCGATGCGGTCACCGGTCCCGCACCCGTGAATGCACTTGCGGACTCGTTGTACGGGACAGTCAGTACTCCAGCGGCTCCCGTCGCTAGGTTTCTCCAGTGCATCCAGTAGGTGCCTTCGCTATTGGGTGAGATGACTGGGAAGGTGACGGTGCCGGGTCTCTCGCCTGCTATGGCCGTCGGGGTACTAGCGCATAGGTTGAGGATCGGGCCACACCCCGTAAAGAGGCCGGTGCTCCAGACGAGCGGAATCTGAAAACTATGCACCGTTGGCTCGGCTACGGCCTGAGGGGTCGTGCCAAACAGAGGTGCGAGTGTGAGACTTGCGGCTACGAGAGTGACACCGAGAGCTCGGTGGATGGTGAACATCGGAGTGCCCCCAATTTTTTTGTGGCCTCATGGTATGAGGAAGATTCCGTGAGCGGTGATGTACTCGAGTTCGTGACCGGTGGTTACCGTGGCAGTCACCAAACCATGCTCCGTGGTTACGACAATCGCTCTACCCGTGCGATTACCGACGTGCCGGAAGTGCCCGTGGAGAGGTTGTTCCAGCGGACCGTGTACGCGCCGAGGACCGCACGGGTCGAGGTACTGAGATCGTCTCGACGCCGGGCGACTCTCCCGCAATCGCGACTGGATAGTCGAAACAGGCCGGAAAGCAAAAGCCCATAGATGTTCATTCCCCGCACCCGCGGAATCTGAAACGAGGTAGTTGTCGGTGCTGCTGACGCCGTGGTTGGACTCATCGCAAGCGCGGCTATAGCGAGCCCTTTGGCGATGGCCGGCTTGAGCATGGTGCGAGTCCTTTCGTTTCTCAGCACCTGCCCCGACGCAAGGTATTGGCTTCAACGTATTGATTTGAACGGTAACTGCTATTTGTACGCTGTGTACCGGCTTTAGAGTGGACTGGTTCATCCCAGCACTCGCGTAGACTCCGTCCGCAGTGCCTGCAGGCGGAGCATGCGGTTGGAGGTGCAGTGTCACCTGGTTTCGCCTGTTGTGGCCTCTGCACAGTCTCGGGGCGTGCTGCTGAAACTGACAGCTGTCTCGAACGACGATGCCCACCGGAGACTTGGCAGCCGTAGCCGCGCCTTTGACCTAGCCGTGTTGTCCACATAATCGAGGCGGACGGCGACACCGAGGCCGTGGAGGCTTTGGTGCAGTGCCATCGCCACTCGTTCGACTACCAGGCCCGCACGTTGCTGGCGGACCGACAGGAGAAAGCGACCCGCGCCGAACGCACCGCCCCGTACGCCGAAGTCGGATTCATCGTGCTCGACGGAGAACCCGGCTACCAAGATGACTCGAAGATCCACTGGCGGTACATCGCCACCGCCGAGAACGCCGAGGCGGACCCGCGCGCACACATCACCGAGGAGCAGGTGCGGCAACGGCCGGACCTGTGGGGGGTGTGGGTGACCACCGACACGATGTACGTCGACGTCGAATCCGGAAAACCGGTCGAAGAGGGCGACATCGACTGGGACACCTTCGACGACCCGGACGTTGAACCCGAGGAAGGACTACGGCACGCGAACTCGGTCGAGGAACGTGACGTGTATGTGCCGCAGTTCTACTTCCTCGACGTGCTGCGTGCCGAGGAGGCCGGCCTGGTCCCGGTCAACGGTGGCCGCTACCAGTTCAACCGGGCGATCCAACTCGCCGGATTCAACCCGGCCAACCCGTTGCCGGAGAACGAGGAAGCCCGCGAGGCCGCCCTCCTGGCGGCGGAGGAGACCAAGCGGGTGCAGCGTCGCCGGGTACGGGAGCTGAACAAGTTGGGCGGAGTCCGCTACCGACGTCAGGCGCGAGTTCATCCGGGAAATGTTGTCGGCGACCAAGCCCCCGAAGAACGCGGCCACGTGGACGGCAATGATGATCGCGCTCGCACCGCACCAGTTGTCGGAGTACCACTCATCCGATCTTTTGCCGGAGTTGATGGGTGAGAAGGCCTGGGCGGCGTACGACGCGAAGAAGAAGATCGCGGCGGCAGCGACGGCGGCCAGTGAGTCCCGCGCTTGGATGCTCACGTTCGCGGTCACCGTCGCGGCGATGGAGTCGCGGATGGCGAAGGACGTTTGGCGGTCACGGCCGCAGTACGTCAGCGAGTACCTCGCGATGCTCACCGAGAACGGGCACACCCTCTCGAATGTGGAGAAGGTGATCAGCGGCGAGCTGCGGCCCGAGGACATCGACATCACTTAGCTGGACTGCGTCCCCGGAAGTACGGAGTTTCGGGGGCGCGACCGGAGAGCATGGAGGGTGTTCGGGCATCGAGCCCGAACACCCTCTGCGCACAGCGGCCTGTGCGCACGACGTGCTGTGCGGCGCGCCGAGAAATGATCAGAGCGTGAGCGGAAGGCCAGGGGCTTCGGCGCGGCGAAATCCGCAACTCGATGCGGTCGGACCGAGGAACCCATATCAGACTCGAGTAGGTGAACACCTATCCCGCTCTCCCGTATCAGTAGGACACTTATATCAACGCGCGTGAAGTGGCTCAGACCGGAGGAACGGGGGTCCACCAGTGAGATCGTCGACTTTGGTGCCAGACGAGGTGCCCAATCTGTCCCGGACGGTGCAGAGATGACACGCCCGCCTCGGCGTCCATGGGATCCTGATCGAGATTCTAATTCTGAACGACCGCCGTGGTCGGGCCAGCCGAACAAGTTCCTCGGCCTGCCTCCCAATCACGACCTGTCCGAAGAATGGTCTGGACGCTCGCAACCGTCGAGCGCGCCCCCACATCGAATAGAACAGAATCCTGACCCGACCACTTCGCGTGTGTCACCCGACCGCAAACACCATCCGCAAGAGTCACCGACCAGAATGCCGCGACGAGACCACGACGAACCGGCGCATGACCCCACCCAGTCAGCAGCTAAATCAGACGGGCGAGGCGGAGGTGATCGGGTTATTGAAGGTCAGGTCCGGGGAATCGACCGCCAATTGAGCGAGAAGGAAGCTGATGTCCTTCATTTCCGAGTAGAGCGTTACGACCAAAACGGCAATAGACTGAGGCCGGTCCCGGTCGAGCTACGCTCCTGGACGGGATTCCAGGGCTCCCTGAACGAGGGTGATCAGGTCCGCGTATTCGGGCGCTGGAAGGACGGGCAACTCTGCTGTAATCGTGTCAATAATCTGACCACGGGGGCATCACTGGGCAAGCGAGCCCTTCACCCGCTTATGGTGGTCGCACTCATTCTGTTCGCCTTATTCTTCGTCGCGGTTGCATCGTTTGTGGTGATCGGTTTCGTCCAAGCTAGCAACCCCGAAGTCCAGTTCCCCTGGTGCGAAGAGGGACAAAGTGACCCCTTCAAGCCGCTGGGTTGTTGACTCGGCACGCGTATGACAGACGACACTGAATTCATCAGCCCCAGAGTCGCCAGGGGGCGACGTGTTGACTGACTCGGCCACGACCGCGCGCATCGACTATTTACAGCGCTGCGGCGCTATACCGGTAGGTGCTGCGACTCCGTACACGGTTGGCGATCCGGCCTCGCGGCGGTTACTGCACGTGCGCGGCATCGGTCGCCTCGACAAAAACTCTCAGCCGACGAGGTCGCAAACGTCGACAAACGAACGATGGCGGCCCACGACCACCGAGTTGATCACCGGGCTGTACGGGTACCGGATCCCGCTTGCATTCACAATCCAAGGGTCCCCGGATGGGATCCGGATACTTCTTGGCTCCTGGTCGACACGACAGGCCACGCAACCCGTACACGATCAGCGAATTGGAATCATCGAGTCAGTACTCCGGGGTTTATATCCAGCCGTTGACACCGCGACGACGCCGACCACATCGAGACGATGGTCCCGCGGCGGCATCGCTGTGGGAGTCCCTGGGCCCACCGGAATTGATATCGCTGACGGCGCAGCACCAATCGACCGCGTCATTCGCTCGATGACCGGAGCAAAATGGGAGCTATTGGTGTTGGCCTACCCCGCGTCGGAAGGTGCTATCGCTCAGCAGCGTGATTCGCTCCTCAACGAGACGCGGATAGTAATGGCCGCGGCGGAAGCCGAACGAGCACCCAGCCCGCTGACCCAGCAGTACGTCGATCTACTCAAGATCGCTCTCAAGTCCACCGGCGATGCGATGGCGACCGGCGCCTGGCGCACGGCGATCTACCTGCTCGGCGATAACTTCAGCTATCCACGTCTGGCGAGCGCATGGCGCAGCGTGATGTGTGGAGCCGATTCGCTTCCCGAGCCCGTCCGCACCGCTGAACTGGAGAGAGCCGACGAGCTTGCCCAAACGTGGGCGTTACCAGACGCCGAAGGAGCGTCACCGCCTGGCCAGTACCAGAGACCGTTCGAGTACCAATCCCTGTTATCCACGGTTCAACTCGCTTCCTGCGTTCACCTGCCGGAACAGGAAACACCCGGATTCCCGGTCCATTCCGTTGCTCGATTTGACGTCGTCCCGCCTGTCCCTGCCGACGAGTTACGCGTTCCCTTAACCATCGGCCAGGTTGTGCACAACCGAAGGCCGACGAACGGAACCTACATTGTCCCGTCCCGCACGCTCAACCGTCATACCTTCGTCACTGGCGTCACCGGATCCGGCAAGACCAACACCGTCTTCCACCTGCTTCGTCAGCTTGCTGGGTACGGAATTCCGTTTCTGGTGATCGAGCCGGCGAAAACCGAGTACCGCACCTTGCTCGATGATCCATCTCTTGGTCGGCACCTGCAAATCTTCACCCTCGGCGACGAAAACACATCGCCATTCCGCTTCAACCCCTTCGAGTTCCCCGCCGGAATACCTGTCGCGGTGCATCTCGATCTGCTCCGATCAGTCTTCAACGTCAGCTTCGGCATGTGGACACCACTGCCGCAGGTCCTCGAAAACTGTCTCTACCGCATCTATGAGGACCGTGGATGGGACATCACATCCAACCGCAACCGTCGCCTAGACGAGGGAGCCGATCGTACTCGAGCTTTTCCTACACTGACCGATCTCGTTATCAAGATCGACGAGGTTGTCGGCCAGCTCGGCTACGAGAGAGAAGTAACCGACAACTTTCGCGCGGCGCTGAGAACACGGCTCGACAGCCTACGAACCGGTGGTAAGGGACGAATGCTCGACGTGCAGGCATCCATTCCAATCGATCTTCTAATGCGACGACCCACAGTGTTAGAGCTCGATGGCCTGGGCGACGACGACGACAAGGCGTTCGTTATGGGCATGGTGATGATCCGACTCGTCGAGCACCTCAGAGAATCGGGACCGTACGACGGCCTGCGCCACCTTCTCGTAATCGAGGAAGCACACCGACTGTTGGCAGCCACAGGAAGCCCCACACAAAGTGAGAGCTTCCAAGCCGACGTGCGCGGCAAGGCCGTCGACACGTTCGCCCACCTCATTTCCGAGATCCGAGCCTACGGCCAGGGCGTCATCGTTGTGGATCAAGTCCCGTCCAAGCTAGCTCCCGACGTGGTCAAGAACACCAATATCAAAGTGGCTCACCGAATTGTGGCCGGAGATGATCGAGCCGCATTGGCTTCAGCCATGGTGATGAATGAACATCAAGAGCGAGCACTGGCCACATTGAGCCCTGGCTGTGCCGCGGTGTTCGCCGACGGTGATGACGCACCCCTGCTCGTGCAGGTCCCGCCGGCAAAACAACCCGCAGGAACGGTCTCCCCTGAGCGTGTCATTCGACACATGCAACAGTCCGACCACCTCGCCGCACTACGCGTCCTATTCCGATCATCGGTCGAATGCGACGACAGTTGCGCCGCCTTCCCCGGCGCCTGCGCCGCAGCGCGGCGGATGGTCGAAGACAGTGCCGTGCAAACTACATTCGCACGCATAGTCCTGTCCGCCATGTTCGATCCCGCCGCAGTGGACAGGATGTTCTCCGAGCTGACCAGTCTTGTCGACCCCCTACGGCCACCGTGGATCCAACCTGCACCCCTACTACGATCCCTGGCGTCCCACGCCTCCCGCCGGTTCATGGCGCGCCGGGGCGCACAAGCCGGCTGGTCGTATAGGACCACCGACGAACTCGCCGTGGCGCTGCACGGCATGCTCATCGCCGACCCGGACAATGCCGCCCAGGCGCGTGCAGAGTTTCAGAAACGGGCGCGCGAAGCCCTCGGCGGTATCCAAGGCCCATTCCCCGGATGTCGCCAGATCTGGGCCGACACCGAACACCCTTGTGTATGCCGATTCGCGGTAGCTGACCTCGTCGCCCGCGGGGACTTCGATGCGGCGTGGCGCCAGGCCAGCGAGACGGACGCCACTACTGGCGGTGTCGGGCGCTCCGCTAGTTGGGACGTGTGCAAAGACGCCGCAAACCATCTGATCGAGCTGCCATCCAACGGCTGGTCGCCCGAGCAGCAGACCGCCGCGCTCGATGTCGCCCGAAGGGTAGCCGTTTGCTTCGGTCAACAAATCCTTGCCGAGAATCCCCACATGCACCCACGCACCAAGCGTGAGCTGGTGCAGCAGCTCCTGAGGCAGGCAGGTTTCGATGGCTGAAAAATCTTGGGCTGAAAAAGAGCGGGATAAGGAGCGAGAGAAGGAGCGGGAGAAGGACCTGCAAGCCGCCACTCCCCAACCGCAACCAGGTAGAGGTTCCGACGGATATCAATACGGGCAGGAAAAATCTGGGCAGAGCGAATGGCAGGAGTCCTCTGCCATGTCCGAGGCTCGCGCCGCCGATAGTGCGGTCCGTAGCCAAGGTGAAGAAGGATGGTCGACGAGTTCGCAGGTCGGAACCACAAGCGCTCAGGCCTCCGGCCAGGGGGAGACTGTGAATGGCGATAACGCAAACCAAGCGGGACGAGACATCGACCATTTGAGCGAACCCAATGCATGGCTAGATGACGTCGCCGACCAAATGCAGAAGATCGGGCAGGTTGCCCCAGACAACAAGATCGACCTGTCAGGGGAATCCAACGCATGGCTTGATGCTGTCGCAAACCGAATGCAGGAGGTCGGGCAGACAGCACCGGACAGGGGGATCGATTTTTCCGGCACCACAAATGCATGGTTTCACGCTATCGAAGCCACCAGCGCGAATCAGCAACCTGGGGCGGACCGGGGATCCGAGGCAGACCAGCGAAGCAAGGCCGGAGAAAAGCACGACAATGCGGGCAACACATCCGCCTCCTTCAACCTGAGCTTTTCTTTTCACGAGGCGGATAAGGCGATGAGGGATAAAGAAGCTGCAGACAAAGCCGCAGCGGAGAAGGCCGCCGTAGATAAAGCTCCAGTGGGGTCTTATTTCCACGAGGCGGATAAGGCGATGAGGGATAAAGAAGCCGCAGACAAAGCCGCTGCGGAGAAGGCCGCTGCAGACAAGGCCGCTGTGGAGAAGGCCGCCGTAGATAAAGCTCCAGTGGGGTCTTATTTCCACGAGGCGGATAAGGCGATGAGGGATAAAGAAGCTGCAGACAAAGCCGCAGCGGAGAAGGTTGCCGCAAACAAGGAAGTGAAGCAGGGCGAGCTGAAGTCAAATTCCGAGAAAATGCGTGAAACCCTTAATGCGGAAAATGTGGCGAAAGCCCTAGCCTCCGCGCAGATACGCAGCACCGTGGATACGATCAAGGGCGCGCTCGACACTGCGTCTGCGGTGCTGGGTCCCCTAGGTTTAGCGGTTGTGGGTGCGCAGAAGATTTCAGAAGGCGTTATAGCTGGCAAATCCAGCAGCCAGATAACCCACGAGATCCTCAACGACATTAACAAACACGGCGAAAGCCTGACTGGTGCAGTACCCGGCGGATCAGCGATATCGGCCGCCGGCGAATTCAGCAAACAGGTAACCCAGGGAGCAAGTCTGAAAGAGGCGGCCACAAGCGGTATCGGAAAAGCCGCCGAACATCTACCGCTTGCCGGCCCAGCCAGCCATGCGAGCCAGGCCATTGCGGCAGAGAAATCGGGAGACCATATCAGCGCAATAGACCACGGGGCGGCCGCGACGCACGGCGCAACGAAGGAGATCGGTGCCGCAGTTGCTGCGTTTGTCGGCGGCGCGCCCGAGGCTCCGAAGGCGGAGGCGGTGCCCGAGGCTCCGAAGGCGGAGGCGGTGCCCGAGGCTCCGAAGGCGGAGGCGGTGCCCGAGGCTCCGA